>SHLQ01000002.1 GCA_004282895.1 Acidimicrobiales bacterium | reverse complement strand
GGACCGAGTGTCACACCCCATCTCTATTGTGTTTCGTATGGAGCTGGTGGCCGATTTCGAGGTGGGGACAACGTCTGACACGTTGCTCGATCGTGACGCCTTCGATGCGCTGGTCTTGATTCAGGCCGGCGTGGCCAAGCTGCGAAACGCCAACCTCGACACGCGAAACGTGCACACGGCGCTCGAGCTGATCGAGTCGGTCGAATCGATGGGCCGCCAACTCGACGCCGCCCAAAACCACATGCTCGAGTCCATCGATCGCACCGGCGTGCACGCGATCGATGGTCATGGCACGGCCAAGACAATGGTCGCCCACATGGGCAAACTGTCCAGTGCCGAAGCAAACGCCCGCCGCCAAACCATGCGCGCTTTGGCCGCACTTCCCACGGTTCGCAACGTGTACGAGGACGGCCTGATTTCGTCGTGCATGGTCAAACGCCTGGGCCGAACCTACGCCAACCCTCGTATCCGAGACCTCGCGATCGATGCCGACGCGTGGTTTGCCGAGCATGCCCTCAACGACACGTACGAGTTCTTCGACTTGGTCGTCTCCAATTGGGAACGCCTGGCCGATGACGACGGCGCCGAATCCAAAGACGCCCGCGCCGAGCGAGACCGCAACCATCGCATGACCCAAAACGACGACGGCAAGTGGGAATGGGAAGGATCCTGTGCCGCCTACGACGGGGCGATCACCAAAGACATCTTCGACGCGTTCGAGAAGATCGAGTTCGACATCGACTGGCAATGGGCCCTCGACAACCACGGGCCCGACGCCAACCCCACCCACATGCCCCGCACCGCCGCCCAACGACGCGCTGATGCGTTCGCCAAAGTCCACATCTACGCCGCCAAAGGTCTCGAAGCCGACGGCGGCCCAACAATCACCACCGACATTGTCATCGACAACGAAACATTCGAACGCGAAACCCTGAAGTTGCTCGGCGCCGACGTTGAACCACGAGACCCCCTTGGCGTTTTGGCCGCAGGCCAAAAGGCCAGTTCGAGCGAAGCTCGATACGACGATCCCCGTCGAGAAGATTTCGTCTGCCGCACTCTCAACGGGGCGCGCCTGTCGCCCCGGTCAGCTGTTGCCCACGCACTGCTGGGGCATCTACGCCGAGCGGTGATCGGCGCCGACAGCGTCGTCATCGACCTCGGCCGCCGCCGGCTCTACACCGGCTACGCCCGACTCGCCGCGCAACTGCAAAACCACGAGTGCTACTGGCCCGGATGTCACGTCCCCGCCACCTCCTGCCAAATCGACCACCTCACACCCCACAGCGACCGAAGCAACGACCCCGCCGCACCCGACCCAGGCGGTGGTCTCACAAACTCCCACAATGCAGGCCCAGCCTGCGGCAAACACAACCGCCACAAAGAGAACGGCTACACCGTCACCCGCCTGTCCGACGGCACAATCGAAATCCGCCGCCCCGACGGCACCATCCTCCGATAGCTCAACGCGCCCGCTAGGCGTCCAGCTGTTCACCGAAAGCATCGAATCTGACCTACGCCTCTACCCCAGTCCGGCTACTGAGGCGGAAGGTGTGAGTACAGGTCAACAACGGAGGTGGTTGCGGTGCGATCTCTCTGGGCATCGAAACCGGTACGGGTAGTGGCGCTGGCGTTGGTTGCGCTCATGATCGGTGCAACGGCTGTCGCTGGTCAGGAGTCGACTTCGCCCGATCTGGGCACCGGATGGGAGCTTCGGCTTCAGGAGCCGATGCCACGATGGTCTGCAGTCGCGAGCAGCGAGGGCAGGGGCTTTGTGGTTCGAGCCCTCGACGATCTCGCATTCTGGTCCGCTGATGGACTCGAATGGCAAGCCGTCACGGACGCAGAGGGGACGGTGATTGTGTGGGACCTTGCCGCCAGCGATGCTGGCTTCGTGGTGACCAAAGGACTACGTCAACCGGAAGGCTCCGTCCTGTTCTCCTCCGACGGTCTCGAATGGGAAAACGCTAGCGTTGGACGTGGGTTCAACTTCTGGCAGGTGAATAGCGGACCTCGTGGGTTCCTTGTGGCGGGTGATCGGAAGTGCGAGTCCGTGGCGCATTTCTCGTCGGATGGACGTCAGTGGGCGCCATCGGATCTTCCTTCCGGCTGCATCAGCGTCATCGCTGCGCAACTCGACGACCGCTGGGTGGCCCTCACCGTAGGCGCTGACGATTTTGGGATCCTGACGTCAACAGACGGCGTCGTCTGGAGTGAGGTGGACGCGCAAGGACCTCCCCGAAAGCCTGGCGCTGGACCGGAGTTCTCTTTCACCCGATGGGTGGGATATGAGGCAGCCCTTCGAAGTGCGTCGTTGACCTCGGACGGCGAGACGCTCGTTCTGGCTGGCAAGGGCACTGGCGGCCTGTGGGTGTCCATGGATGGTGGTACGACGTGGACGGACGCGGGAATTGACGATGGCGACGTCGCTATGACCGCCAGCGATTTCGGGTTCGTAGGTGTCGGACCCGAGCGGGTTCTCGTTTCAACGGACGGGATCGAGTGGATCGAGCATCGCGTGGACGGCGCCGACTTCCATGACGTGGCCGCGATCGGCACCACCGTGGTCGCCACGGCAGCAGATGGCATCTATGTCTGGACAGCACCCGAGCCGACCCTTCCTCTCACGGGTCGCGAAACGTTGCCGTTGCTTGTGGTCGCCGCCGCACTCATTGGCGCTGGTCTACTGGCCACCAGAGGCCACCAACGGCTAAACCAAAACCGAAGCTAAGCCTCCAGTTGCTCGGCGAACTCCTCGGCTTGTTCCCTGGTTCGTGACTCCACGCGGACGTTCTCAAGGACCAGCGCAACCAGCAGGGTGACGTCTACGGCGATCAACAACCACACCCCGTCCCATGAGCCGGACACCAGCATCAACACCACGATGACCGCCAGCGCCCACAGTCGCTCGAACGCCAGAGCTCGCCACGCTCGAAAGACGGTGATGGCGATGCCACCGAAGTACAGACCGACGCCAATGACGAACATCCAGCGGAATTCCGCGTGCAACGGATCACCCGGATGCAGCAGGATCTCCTCGACCGCCGCCGCGGCGGTGATCACACCGGCGATGATCGGCGCGTGCGCCCACGTGTAGACATCTCGCGCATACCGACCCAGCGACGCGGTCTCCTCCTGCTCACCACGATGCTCCAGCGCGGGCAGCACCCGATCGAAGTACGACCACCACAACAACCCGGCAAACACGCCAGCCGCAGTCATGGCGATGCGAAGTGTGGACGTCAGCCCGCCCTCGTCCAGGCCCTGCACGACGGCGATGCCAATCGCGACGATCACCTCACCGAGCGCAATGATCAGAATCAGGCCGTGACGTTCGGCGAAGTGGCCGGTTCGCACGATCCACTCCCCCGACCCCGCGGCGACCGTGCCCAGCAGCGTGATCACCACCATGGCGACCCACAGAGCGACCCGCGCGTCGCCGTCAACAAACCCGCCGATCACCAGGAGAAGTAGCGAGACCAGGACCGGCGCCGTCAACTTCATCGCTGCCTGGAACATGGCCGAGTCGTTGTCGAGCGCCAGGATCTGCAGTCCGATCGACATCAACATGATCGCGGCCCCAGACAAGGCGAAGGTCAGGCCGCCCGACCCGAATGCGGTGCCAACCGAAGCCGCCATCGGCACGGTGACGGCCGTGGCGACGAGGAAGATGGCACGCACCGGCCGCTGATTCCCCGGCACCGCGTTGGCCGCCCACGTGAACCACGACCACGCCAGCCAGAGGATGGCGAACAACAAGGCCGCCTCCCATGCACCCGTCCAGTCCGGATGATGAACGAGATGGGCAACCAGCTGCGAGAACGCAAAGACGAACGCCAGATCGAAGAACAGCTCGACCGGGTCCGCGGTGAAGTCCTCGCCCGACTCGGGAACACTCAAACCACGCATCCGCGCAGACTAGTTCCGGCGATCGGGAAGATACGAATGTAGCGAGCCACCCATCTGCAAGTGTCCAAGGTGTCCGAATTCGGGTAGACCGTTCGTCAGGGATGTAAAGATCCACGAACGAGGGGGATGACATGGAAGACCGCTGGGACCTTGCCGCAAAGGCGCGAGGCGACTTTGCCGATCTGCTCGACAGCCTGTCGGAGGAGCAGTTGGCCGGAAAGACACTGTGCGCCAACTGGACGCCGCTCGACGTGGCCGGACACCTGGTGAGCTTCGTCGAGCTGTCGCTGCCGGCGATGATGCTCAGCATGGCCAAGGCCGGCTTCAACATCGACAAGGCATGGAACGCGAACGCCGAGAAGTACAAGGCGATGGGTCCGGCCGCCATATCGAAGGCGTTGCGGGACAAGGGTTCGAAGACCGCCCCGATCCCAACCTTCTCGTCTGGCCTGACCATCATGGACGTGGCAGTACACATCGAGGATGTGCGTCGCGGGTTGGGACTGGACGGTGCGGTCGATCCGGAAGTTCTTCGCTACTCACTCGATTGGGTGACCACCCACAAACAACGGAAGATCCACGTTGACCCCAAGGACATCGAAGGGCTCCGCTTGGAGGCGACCGACATGGACTGGTCGTGGGGCGAGGGTGCGCTCGTGTCCGGCCCGGCTGCGTCAATTCTGATTGGCATCAACCGTCGCAATGCCAGCGCCGACCTCACCGGAGACGGAGTAGCAAAGCTTCCGAAGTAGAACCGTGCGCGGCTCCCGGCCTTCGGGGACGATGGGGAAGTGGATGAATCCACCCGCGTGATCATGAGACCCACCGGACTACACGTCGGATCCCCAATTTTGGGGATTCGTGAAATCACGGCCCAGTCCTACCGTTGCAAGTGTGAGCATGAATGTCATTCAATCCGCGCCGCCGTGGATCAGAAGCAGACGATTCGACCTGTCGTTTGTTGCGGTTCCTGTGGCCCTTGCAGCGGTCTCGGGTGCAATCGTACTGGCACGCCCGGACCTCTTTCTTCTGGTTCTTGCGCTCGACATATGGCTGTTGGGATTCCACCACGTTGTCGCAACGTACAGTCGCCTGGGAGCCGATCGTGACAGCGTTCGCGAGCACCTCGGACTCATCACCCGGCTACCAATAGCCGTCCTTGTTGCGGTACTGGCAGTCGGGCTTGGTGTTGGCTTCTGGGCCCTCACGACGGTCTATCTGTACTGGCAGTGGTTCCACTACACCCGGCAATCGTGGGGCATCGCCCGGGTGTACGAACGGAAGTCAGGCGGACCACTGCCAGAGAATCCACGGCTCTTTGCTGCAGCCTTCTATCTGTTGCCGCTGTGGGGGATCCTGCATCGCTCCCACCAGAGTCCCGACGAGTTCCTGCGGGTCGAGGTCAAGACGATCCCTGTGCCGAGCTGGCTCGTTACGATCGTTGGCGCATCCGCCATCTTGGCGATGCTCGGTGTCGCAGCTGCCCGCCTCATCGCGTGGCGCAACGGCACTCTCCCGGTGATGCACACCGTCTTCTTCGCCAGTCATCTCGTGATCTTCGCGGCCGGCTACCTGCTCATTGGCGAGATCGACCATGGGTGGCTGGTTATCAATGTCTGGCACAACGCTCAATACCTGGCTTTCGTATGGCACTTCAACAACCGACACGCTGCTGAGGCGAGCACGCCGACGTTTATTCAACAGATGAGTTCAGGAGATCGCGTCGTCCTGTACTTCGCCTTGTCGATTGCTGCATCGACTGTCATCTATCTGACGCTCCAACTCACGCTGGCGCTAATCGTCGCGCCGATCATCGTCTATCAAACGATCAACTTCCACCACTACATCGTGGACAGCCGCATCTGGAAGGTTCGACAGAAGCCGCTACAAGCCACACTGGGACTTCCCTCATGATGGGAAACTCGAGCTGCGGGTACTGCGGGCGTGACGACAGCTCATATCTGTACGCAACTTCTTCCATTGCTGGCGACGAGTACAGCTTTCGGTTCTGCAACAGCTGTGACGCGGTGTTTCTGGCGCCACGCCCGACCGGCGCTGAACTGTCCGCGGCGTACAGCGATGAGTACTACGGCACGACCACCCGCAAGTTCATTGCACCTATTGAACGCGTCATCGACGTCTTTCGTTCCAGCCGGTCTCGTCGTGTTGCAAGAACGGTGAATCCTGGTGGGCGCGTGCTCGATATCGGATGCGGGAACGGTGGCTTCCTCAAGGCACTCGCCGATCGCGGCTACGAGGCCCACGGGATCGAGCTTCCCGGAGGCTCTGCTCAGCGCGCCAAAGAAGTTCCAAACATAACGGTCCATGTTGGAACACTTGAGGACGGCCACTACGCCGGCCAGCAATTCGACGCAGTGACAATGTGGCACGTGTTCGAACATCTGGTGGAGCCCCGCAAAACCCTGGAGATCGTCGCTGACATGCTCGCGCCGGGGGGCCGACTGCTCATGTCACTCCCGAACGTCGACAGTTGGCAAAGCCGGGTGTTCGAGGGCAACTGGTTGCATCACGATCCTCCCCGACACCTGTTCTACCTCGGACCAGACACGCTCACCGCAGAAGTCGAGAGCCTGGGCTTCCGACACGAATCAACCTCGTTTTTCTCTCTCGAGCAAAACCCGTTCGGGATACTTCAAAGCCTGCTCAACGCCGTCTTGAGTGAACGAGACGTGCTTTACGAGAGTCTGAAAGGAAACATCGACGTCACGCGTCGACACAGCCGAGTCTCATTGACGCTGCAGAAGGCCCTGTTTGTGGTCACATACCCCGTCTTCGCGCTGCTCGCTTCGGTCGAGTCGTTGGCCCGGCGCGGCGGGACAATGGAACTCGTCTTCGTTAAGTCTGAAACGAACCCGGCGATCCGATGAGCGTCCGCGCCATCCACGACTTCGACGGTGAACCGTTCCGCAAACCCGAGCGGAAGCGTGTGGTCGTTGTAATGCCCGCCTACAACGCAGAACACACCGTCAGGAAAACCCACTCCGAGGTGGTGGCACACGACTGTGTCGATGCCGTCATCCTGGTCGACGACTCAAGCAGCGACCGCACCGCGACGATCGCGGCTGGACTGGAGCGAACGACCGTTATCCGACACCCAGAAAACCGAGGCTACGGCGGCAACCAGAAGACCTGCTACGAGACAGCGTTGGAACACGGGGCGGACATCGTCGTCATGGTGCACCCGGACTACCAGTACACCCCGAAAATCCTCCCCGCCATGGTCACAATGATCGAGTCGGGGCTCTACGACTGTGTGCTGGGTTCACGCATCCTCGGCGGTCATGCCCGCCATGGAGGTATGCCGATATGGCGCTATGTCGCCAACCGGTTCCTCACACTTGCCCAGAACATGATCCTGGGAGCAAAACTGTCTGAGTATCACACGGGCTATCGTGCCTTCTCCCGTGAGCTGTTGGAGGAGCTGCCCCTCGATGCCAACTCCGACGGATTTGTGTTCGACAACCAGATGCTTGCGCAAACTCTGTGGTCCGGATTCAAGATCGCTGAGGTGAGCTGTCCGACGCGTTACGCGACCGACGCATCGTCGATCAACTTCCGCCGCAGTGTCCAGTACGGCTTTGGCTGCCTGGCAACCTCGATTGAGTCGAGATTGGCGGGTGCACGTGTAATCCGGTCGGCTAGGTTCCCGCTCCGGTCCGCTCAGTGACACTCGCGCAGATAGACACTGACGCTGAATCTCGGACCGTGAGGCGATCCGTCGAAGTTGGCCCTAACCGCGACTACGCAGTCGGAGTGCTTCTGGTCGTCGCGGCCAACCTGATCCTCATCTGGCTCTTCTTCGACAAAGCTTGGATTCCATCGGACGATGGTCACTATGTGCATGTCGCAGAGCGCATATCCCAGGGCGAAGTCTTGAACGCGGACGTCGAAGAACTGCATCCGGGCTACGTCCACTTCATACACGCATGGTCACTGGAGATCTTCGGCGACCGGATCGTCTCCTTGCGTTACCCACTGATGGCACTCATGGCGATTCAGTCGCTACTCACTCACGCGATTTTTCGCCAGGCCGGTGTGCTGGTTGCGACCGTCGCCGCTATCACCATGTCTGCGATTGGCACGTTTCAGATCGCCAATCCAACGACCGGCCTCTACGCTCTCGGAGCGACGGTCGCCATCACGTACCTGCTGCAGCGGACAAGCCCAGAGTCACGACACCGGGCGCTTTCAATCGGCGCATTGTTGGGACTCGTCTTTCTGTTCCGCCAGCTGACAGCGGTATTCGTGGCGATGGGAGTCTTGACCTTCCTCATGGTCGAGCGTCGGCCGGAACCTCAACGATCCGTCAGCTCCTCCGGACCCCGCCTCGTCCTCGCAGCCAGCCTTGTCGGACTGGTTGGATACCTGCTAACCAGCACTGATCTCACCGCCGCGCTGCTCTTCGGCTGTTATCCGATTCTGATACTCATTTGGGCCTTCTCCCACACGACCATCGGCACTCGGGACCTCGGTATTTTGCTCAGCCGATTGGCTTTTGGTGCCGCCGGGTCCGCTCTCCCTCTCGTCGGCTATCACGTGTTTCATGGATCGGTTCGGGCCTGGGCTCGCGACACTTTCGTTCGATCATTGAGCATTGGCGAGCTCGAGCACATATCGACCGGACGCTACGTCTGGGATATTGGGCTTCGTTCGATCAATGAACTGTTGTTCGGATCGATCATCGCGAGGTTGAACGCGGTCTACTGGATCGCCCTGCTCGTGGTGGCGTTCGCTATCGGGCGGTCGCTGTATGGGCGTCTTCGCCATCGATCCCAGTGGGGCGTGCCGACCGAGTACGCGCTTCCGTTCGTCGCGGTCTTCTACGCCTTGGTGTCCGTGTTCAACCAGATACCGTTCTACCTCTATCTCAGCGCTGGCCTGTCGATTGTCGCCGGACTCTGGCTATTCGTCGGTGTTGAATCGATCTCCGAGGGTGTTGGCGTGACCAAGCGGTCGACCCGCTCCGTGGTTGGCGTCGCTCTAGCGCTGAGCGTCGTCGCCGCAACTTTCCATGCGGGCCAGCCATATACCCGCACCTACAGCGACCTCGTCTCCGGTCAAAGAGTCGATCTCATACGAAGCGAACTGCCCCGTCTGGGGTTGTGGATTGACCCCCAGGAAGAGGCGCTCTATTCAGAGCTACTGCAACTGATCGACAGCAATACGCAAGCCAACGACGTCCTGTTCACCGTTCCCAACAACGCCGATCTGTACTTCCTTGCCCGCCGAGCCAATGGATTCAGGCTATTCAACCCCACGATCAGCATTCTCGACGACAGCGAGCTACGCGACTTCGTGGCCGAGTTCGAGAGCGTCAATCCGGCGATGATCGTTCATGACACCCGGTCTGCCTACAACACGGACATGACTGCGGAGCTCATCGACCGCATCACCATCGACTTCGGGATCGTGATGACGATCGACCATTTTGAGCTTTACGTAAGAGAACCCTGAGTTCCGGCGCCGTTCTGGACTCGCGGATCAGCTGGTCGCTCGCTGCTCCCGCACGGGCGGCTGATCGAGATCGATGTACTCGCGCAGGTCAACATCTGTGGCGCGTGGTTCGCCCACCATCGGGGGTCGAGGCTGGGACGGAGGAGGCAGCTCCACGGTCATTGGTGGTCGAATTCCACGGTAGAACAGGAAACCACCGAGTAGCAGCGAGATCAGGCCGAAACCGAAGACCGTCCACGCGATGGCACCGAGGTTGGCGATCTTGAGTCCGAACGCGAGATCCGCGTCGACGCCGGCCGAACCATCGGCGTTCATCGCAACCACGGTCCAGTTGCCAGCGTCAATATCCCACCAGAGTGTCTGGGTGCCGACTCCCTCGGAGGACACCTCCCAGAACGACTGCAGTCCTGGTGCCGCCGGGACAGCTGTGCCCGGGTGGTTCTCATAGCGAACATCAACCACGGCCTCATTATCGATGTCGATGCTGCGGATCTCGTCGTGATTCACACCGGACAGGTACCGATCCACGTCGACCGTTCGTCCGATGCCGACGAACTGGCTCGGGCTCCTGAACCAGAACGATGACGGTAGCTGTTGCCAATATCGTTCCGATGATCACTCCAAGCGCGCCAAAAAACAACGCAAAGATCTTGCCGGCAGTCATGGTCTGCCACCTCCAGTGGTGAACATCAGCTGCGTATTCACGCAACACTTCCGAACGTACGCCTGAAGGAGAGCGGGACCTAGGGTCTCAGGTCCTCGCCCAACCACTTTGGGACTGCTGGCCCTATGCGGCTATAGATAGAGGGACCAAAGTGGGCGACGTTCGTCGTTTCATAGTGGTTCTGGAGGGGTCCATGGAAAGCTTTTGGCGCACTACCGGTGTCGCATTGGGTAAACACTGGAAGTTGGTGATGCTTGCGGTTCTGGTGTTCTCCGCCGTGCTGGTGCTCGGACTGCGCCAGCTCGAATTCGCAACCGGTCAGGACAGCTACCTGAATCCGGATTCCCAGATTGCACTCGACAATGTCGAATTTCAGAACGACTTCGGCGGCGAAACCGTCATTCTTCTGTTCACCGCGCAAGACGGATCCGGCGTCGACGTGGCCGATCTCTTCGCCGGCGCCAACCTCGCCGAGTTTCAGCGACTGAACGCCGAACTCGCCGAGGTCGAAGGTGTCTATGCCGTCGTAACGCCGCTCACCTCCGTCACGTTCAGCCACAACCTGCTCTCGGGAGGGATCGGATCGAACGCGCTGATCGGGGCATCACAGCGAGACACCGAAGGTGCCGCCGCCCGGTCGGCCGATATTGGCATCGCCCTCTCGCGCCTCGGTGCCGCGGGCGAGCAGGTAATCGGCAATACGACCTACAACGACCTCCTCATCTTCGGCAACGACAACTTCGAGATCGTCGATGGCGCGCCGGTCGCTCCCGCCGACGCGGACCGCGCCATCCGACTCTCGCTCGCTTCCACGTTCCCCAACCAGCAGACCTCGGTCGGCGGCATCGTGCTCGATGGCAACGCGACCCTCGACGAACAATCCGCCTCCACCGAAGACCTCCTCGCCATCCTCGAGACCGCATCCTTCGAAGACTTCGATCTCACCGTCACCGGCTCCCCGGTCTACCTGAAGGAAATCAACGACTATCTCAAGGGTGGCATGCTCACCCTGGGCGCCGCCGCCCTCGCCGTCATGGCCGTCGTGCTCGCCCTGATGTTCCAGGTGCGTTGGCGCCTACTGCCTCTGTTGGCCGTGGTTATCGGTGTGCTCTGGGCGTTCGCCATCGTCGGCCTGGTCGGGATCGACCTCAGCCTCGTCACGATCTCCGGCCTGCCAATACTCATCGGTTTGGGCATCGACTTCGCGATCCAGATCCACAACCGCGTGGAAGAGGAGGCCGTGCTCGACAAGGAGGAGCATCCAATTGCGGAAACGCTGGCCAATATCGCGCCAGCACTAATCATCGCCACGATTGCCGCCATCCTCGCCTTCCTTTCACTGCAGATCTCCAAAGTGCCGATGATTCGGGACTTCGGCGTTCTACTCTCGATCGGTGTCGCCGCTCTCGTGATCGCCGGCATCGTGATTCCGACCGCAATCCTCGGCATTCGCGAGTGGACCGTGCCCACCGATGACCGCGGCGAGTCCCTCGTCGAACGCATCGTGGTCAAGCTCGGCAGCCTTCCGACTGCCATCAGCCCTTTCCTCATCGCCATCTCGGCGGCGTTGTTCGTCGGTGGTGTCTTCGCTGAAGGCAGCGCAACGATTCAGTCCGATCCGATCCGTTGGATCGACCAAGGCAGCCAAGCCGTCGCCGATCTCGAGAAGCTCGAGGACGAAACCGGGTTCGCCACCACCCTCGGCGTCCTCGTCGAAGCCAACAATGTCTACGATCCCGCCGTGATCAACCTGATTCACGACTTCACGGACACCGCAGAGTCGCGAGCTGACGGAGCGGTCGTCTCCAGCTCCAGCCTCGTCAACACGATGGGCAAGATCATCAAGATCGAAGGCGCGACAGTCATTCCGCCATCGAGCGATGACATCGTCGCGGCCGGTGCCGTCATGCCGCCGGACGTAGCCCGACTGCTCGTTCGACCCGACCTGACCGCAACTCAGATCAACCTACGGATCGCCCCGGCCAGCCTCGAAGAGCGCGCCGTCATCGTCGACGAGCTCAAAGCCGACCTCGATGCAAAGATCGCCGCGCTCGACATCCCCGCGGAGAGCATCGTGCTGACGGACCTCCCCGCTGGGCAGGACGCCGTGCGCGCTACACCCGCTGGGCTTGCCACTGTCGGCATCGGCCTGCTCGAGAACCTGTCGGCCAACCGGGCCGCCCTGACGTACCTGTCGTTGATGGTCGCCGGACTCTTCCTTGTCCTGCGCCTTCGCAGCCTGCCCCGGGCCATTTTGGCGATGGTGCCCGTGCTGTTGGCCGTCGGCATTTCCTCGCTGGTCGTTGGCCTCTCCGGGATCGAACTCAGCCCGCTCACGACCGTCAGCGGGCCGCTCGTGGTCGCAACCTGTGCGGAGTTCTCCGTGCTGATCCTGGCGCGCTTCCTCGAGGAACGGCAGCGGGGTTTCTCTTCTGAGGACGCCAGCCATCACGCCGCCCGCCGCACCGGCCGAGCCTTCTTCACCTCGGCCATGACCACCATCGGCGGATTCGCGGTGCTCGTCCTGTCGGCACTGCCGCTCTTGCGTGACTTTGGCATCATCGTGACGCTCAACGTTGCCATCGCCCTTCTGTCGGCTCTGGTTGTGATGCCACCGCTCGCCGTGTGGGTTGACGAACGCGGATGGCTCGGAACCGGCGACACGTCACTGGACAAGGCTGGCGCGGTGCAACTGGCCTCGCCCCCTCGGGGAACACAGGCAATCGTCGCCTTCGTTTCCGCGGTCGCCATGATCGTCGGAGCGTTCCTCATCTACAACTCCGCCGACACCTCGGTCGGTGCGTCGAGCGAAGTCGCCTACTCCCCCGTGGCCTTGCCCACGACGACTACCACCACGACCACGACAACAACCACCGTTGCTCCCGCCGAAGGCGAAGAACCCTTCGACGAGGGCCCGGCCGTGGACGTCGAGAGCTTCGGAGACGCTCGTCCCGACACGCTCATCGGCGGCACCCTGTTCGATCTCCTCATCGGTCAGGACCAGCCGCCGAACGTCGCCAACTGCGTCATCGAGCGGCTCAGCCTGCTGGCAACCGACGACGAGCTGATTGCGGCTGGCATCGTCCAAGCGTCGCCCGCAGCGGTCGAGCTCATCTCGGCGGCGGCCGCGGATTGTGGTGTCGGCGGCGATGTAATCGAGGATGCGCTGTCTGCATTCCTGGGCGGCTGACGAACCGTCCCCATCCGTAATCTGAATAGATGGCAGAGCCGAGCAGCAACGCCGAACCACCACAGGTGGCTACCGGCCTGCGCCGGTGGCTGCTGCTGATCGCCGGCTTCCTGTCGCTTGCACTCGGCGCAATCGGGGTGATCCTGCCCGGCCTGCCCACCACACCTTTCGTTCTGTTGGCCGCCTACTTCTTCGCGCGCTCGTCACCGGTAATGCACGAACGTTTGCTGGCCAACCGCGTGTTCGGCCCGATGATCGTCGAGTGGAATGAGCATCGCAGTATTCCGCTCCGCGCCAAGATCCTCGCCGTAGTCATGATCGCGTTGGTCGGTGGTCTGCTCGTCGTCTTCATCCTCGACGTGCTCTGGGTTCGCATCCTCGCCGCGAGCATCATGTCGTCGGTCGCGTTGTGGCTCGTTACCCGACCAACATCACCACCAGAGCGAGTCGAAGGCCATCGGCGGCGTCACCGCCGCTAGATCGTTCCGACTACAGCTCGACGCGAACCGTGGTGCCTTGGCCCGGGAGTGAGTCGATACTGATCGTGCCGCCGTGGGCTTCGACGAGGTGTCGGCTGATCGTGAGGCCGAGGCCGCTGCCGTCCGAGTCTCGGCCCTTCTGAAATCGGTCGAAGATCGTCCCCAACTGGTCGCGCTCGATTCCGGCCCCGGTGTCGACGACCTCGATCGCCGCGGTCCGACCGGGCGACGATGACCTCGCCACGCGTACTGTCACCTCACCGGCGGCGTCGGTTGCCCGCGCCGCGTTGGTCAACAGGTTGGTGAGCACTTCCCGAATTCGTACGGGATCGACATCGGCGTCGACATCGGGATCGACCACCTCCAATGTCACCGCGGGCTCTGAGGATTCGAAGTTGTGCACGACACTCGCCGCCAGGTCAACCACATCGGTCGGCTCGGGATGCAACGCCAACCGGCCAGCATCGGTCGTGCTCAGCGTCTGCAGGTCTCCCAGCAGCCGTTCCATCACCGCCACATCCGCCAGCAACTCCGTAAGCCGTTCCTCGTCCGGCTCATGGACACCATCGATGAAGGCCTCCACCTCGCCGCGAATCACCGTCAGCGGGGTGCGCAGCTCGTGGCCAACGTCGGCGAGCAGTTGGCGCCGCTGCACCTCAGCTTCCACCAGCTGCTCGTCCACCATCTCGGTGACGGGGTTGAAGCGGCGAAACATGATGCGAGCCGCGATGAGCATCATCACGATGATGGCCAATCCCACGATGACGGCGGCGCCGATGCTCTCCCAGCCGCCGATGACCGTTGCCAGAATCACGCCGATGACCAGTGGCACGACGATCACTCCCAGAACGAAGAGCATCACTCGGCGCATGAGCCGTTGGCCGAATTCCCCCCACGGAGGCCCAACGTCAACCGGTTTCGGCGGCCACGGCTCACCCTCGGGCCACCACGGCGGGCCGGACCCGGACGGATCGAAACGACCGTGCCTATGCATCACGGAACTTGTAGCCGATGCCACGAACGGTCAGCAGATAGTGCGGCTTGCGCGGGTCGCTTTCAATCTTGCGGCGGATGTTCTTCACATGTGCGTCGATCGCACGCTCATACGATTCGAAGGCAAGGCCGTGGATCGCTTCGAGCAGCTGACCCCGCGTGAAGACACGGCCCGGCTCACGGGTGAGTTTGGCCAGAAGCTCGAACTCGGTGGACGTGAGGTCAATCGGCGCACCAGCAACCGACACCTGCATCTTCGGCAGGTCGATGAGACAGTCGCCGATACGAATCACGTCCTCATCGTCGGCTTGCTGCACCCGGCGGAGCAGTGCCCGAACCCGGGCCACGAGCTCTTTCGCTCCAAATGGCTTCACCACATAGTCGTCCGCGCCGAGCTCGAGCCCGACAACCAGATCGGTCTCATCCGATCTCGCCGTGAGGATGATCACCGGCACACTCGACTCCGTTCGGATCTGACGCAGCACATCGAGTCCGTCGATATCGGGCAGACCCAAATCCAACACGATCAAATCCGGCCGCTCTCGTTCCACCACATCGAGGGCAGCCCGGCCGGTCGCAGCCTCGAAAACGCCGAGCCCCGCCTGGTCCAGATAGTCACGGACCAGACGGGTGATCTTCGGTTCGTCATCGACAACCAGCACCGTGCTCACGGGCACAGTCTGGTTGACTCGACGCACGGAGTCGACGCTAGACCACATCGGGGAAGAGCTGGTCGAGCTCACTACGAGCGTCGCGGACATTCTTCTCCCACTCGGGATCACGGGGTTTTGCGTTCACCTCGGTGGTCTGACGGCGCCGATTCCAGTGCTGATGACGCCCGTAGTGATGCCGTGCGCCTCGGCCAAAGAAGCCGAAGATCATCGTCATCATGAACATGAAGAACATCATCTTGAACAATAGGAACGGCAGCAGAGCGAGCCCCACCAAGCCGGCGATGACCCCTCCACTGGCGCTCTGCGCCAACGAGAGGAACAACCAACCGATGAGGACGATGCCAAGGATCGGGAACCGACGAAACAGAAACACAATGCACTCCCTTTTGCTGATGTGCCTCCAGGTGGAAGCAACACGATCATTCTCACGACCGATTGTGTAGGGAATGTGAACGTCCGATGGAGGTTCGTTCGTACTGGTGAAACGAACGTTAGTTCGATACATTGACGCCATGGAGTTGTCTGCCCTGGAGATCGACGGCATCACCGTCGGGCCGCGCCAAACCAGCCTGCTCGCCCTGGGCTCAGCCGATCTCCCTGGAGGATTCCACGACGTTCACCGGACCGACCTCGGTGCCGGCGCCTGGATCGACCATGCTCCGAACTGGCTACCCGGAGCTGACGAGTGGTTCGAACAGGTCACCGCCGAGTTCCCCTGGATGTCGGCGACCCGACCGATGTACGACCGCATAGTGGCCGTGCCCCGACTGATCGCCAACGTCACCCGAGGCAAAGATGACATCTCCGCAAACCTCGAGCAGCTCGCCTCGCTGTTCGATGACCACTACGGTCGGCGATTCGGGTCGATCGGAGCGAACTGGTATCGGTCCGGCGGCGACTCCGTCGCCATCCACCGCGACAAGGTGAAGCGCCCGGCGGACGCCATCATCGCCATCGTGTCCGTTGGCGAACGCCGGCCGTTCGTACTCAAACCCGACGGCGGCGGTCAGACGCTTCACCTACAGCTGGGCGACGGCGACCTTCTCGTCATGGGCGGGACCACCCAACAGCACTGGCAACATGGCGTGCCAAAAACCCGCGCCGCAGGCTCGCGGGTCTCGATCATGTTTCGGGCGTGACCAACCTCACCGAGTCGGCGAAGGCCACCGACCACGGTAACGGCGCAACATCGGGTTCGACCCAGCCCTGTCGAGCCTCCGGAGTGAACAACGTCTCTTTCTTCCAGTGGTTCAGCGCTGCCTTGCGGCCACACGACGGTTCGTAGAACAACTCCTCCGGGTTGGCCGCGTCGGCCTCGGCGACCGCAGCGATGTAGTACACGGTCAAGGTCTCGTGGTACCCGCTGTAGGCCGTGTTCGCGGTGCCAACGCCACAATTGTGCGTCTTGATTGAGTGCCGCAGGAATGGCAAGGCCTCCGCCGGTGTGCGGTCCCGAAGCGTCATCCAGCAGGTCACGAGGTGCGCCTCGTGCGTCCATTCACCCTTGGTCAGGCGGCCGTTGATGAAGTCGTCGAAGGTCTCTTGATGGGTTCTGATCACGAAGAAAATGCTATCTGCCACTGGAGGCGGACGGTGCTGTACGACTACTCGACGACGAAGACCTCACCATCGAAGGATCCGGCTATCTCAACGAAGCCTTGGGTCCACCGAACTGCACCTTCGGTCTCGAGCTCGACATCGAGCTGCTCGGGATTCGAAATCACGACCGCCTCTCCACCACATTGTGGGGGGAAGGACTCCATCAGAACCTCGCACAACCTGGCCTGGTTCTCATCCCACACCACGAACCCGCGCACGGTGGCGTCCCGGGCACCGTCGCCGTTGAACAAGTCGCTCACCTGAACCGGGGCGGTCGCCGACGCGGTCGATGGCGGCTGGGAATCGTCCCGAGCGGGCGGCCACGGCGCCTCATCGATGCGGATGATGTACTCGACGACTCGTTCCGGCACCGGCGGGTCGTCGAATGACCGCAGATACTCGAGGCGCAGTATGCCCGCACCCGAATCCGCGACCTCAAAGACGAAGACGTCCGTTCCCGGCGCGCCGACCGCTTCGCCGTCGGCAGGCGCAACAAAGTCCTGTGACTGCAGTTCGACCACGAGCGGTGTCGTCATTTCGGACACCCCCCACGCATAACCGGTGCCGGGATTCGATTCGAGACGAACTTCGAACTGGTCGCCGGCAGATACGAGCAACTCGGACGTTGAATCGGCGTCGGTAACAACAAGGTCGTCCCCGTCGGAACACGCCACCGTGAGGCTGAACACAACCACTAGAAGCAAGATGATGACTCTCATACGAACCACACTTCGCCAGGACGGGCTTGGACGGTAGGTCAAAACGTCACTTTCGCGGCCGCAACGCTCTTGCCTGTGGTGGCGCACGGCGCGAGAGTCGTATGGAGCACACCAACGGAGGCACCGTCATGTCTGAAGCCACGCTCGCCTACGAGGCCTACGTCCGCTGCACCGAAGCCGCCGCGTGGGACGCGATCGTCAACGGCGACCGGACGGCGAGGTACTTCTACGGCACTCGCGTCGATTCCGATTGGGTGCCAGGCGCGGCGGTGCGTTACCTCTCCGCCGATGGTGATGTTGTAGCGGACGGAGAGGTGCTCGCCGTCGCGGAACCCAACCGGGTCGAGATGACCTTCCTGCCCCATTGGAGTCCCGAGCTCAACGCCGAAGGACCAACCCGCATGGCGTGGCTGGTGGACACCAAAGCAGGCGCCACTCGGATCCGAGTCGAGTACTACGGCTTGATGTCCGACAGCCTCACCTTCGCCGATTTTCAAGCCGGCATCCCCTTCATCGTCAGCGGTATGAAGACCGTCCTCGAAACCGGATCCTCGCTCAACCAGTAGTCCGCAATCGGCAACCAGACTTGAGTGAATTCACATGTGGCTGCTGTCACGAACCAGTTCACCTTGAGGTAACCACCACGAAACAAACGACCCGTAGCGTTGATGACATGTACAAACAGATAGTTGTTGGTTATGACGGATCCGACCGAGCGCTGCGCGCCGTGGAGGAAGCACGGGAAATGGCGAATGCATTCGGTGCACGTATGCACGTCGTGACCGCGATCAGAAAGAACGAGATTCACACCTTTGGCACCGGTTCCGACCGTCGGGTGATGACCGATGCGGAGATCGCGCACGGTCAGCTCGACGAATTGTCCCGCGACATGGGCCACGTTGACGTCAGCACCGCGGTCGTGGAAGGCACGCCAGCCGCGCAGCTGGTCAAGGAAGCCAAAACGGTTGACGCCGACGTCATCGTCGTTGGCAACAAGAACGTGCAGGGTCTCAGCAGCGTCCTCGGCAGCGTCGCCAAAGACGTCGCCCACTCGGCCCCCTGCGCCGTCCTCATCGCCAAAACGGCCTAGCGGCCCCCACCCCGCTGAGGGGTTACGATCGCACGATGAGCATTGCACTCGTGATCGTCGATATGCAGAACGACTTCGCTGATCCCAACGGATCACTGTTCGTCGACGGCGGCGACACCATCACCACCGCCATCAACGCCGAGAGCGCAGCAACGGAGGCGGCGGGCGGCCACGTCTATTACACCCAGGACTGGCATCCGCCGGAGACGCCCCACTTCGCCGACTTCGGCGGGGTGTGGCCGATCCACTGCGTGCGTGACACCTGGGGCGCCGAACTGCGCCCCGATCTCGACGTTCGCGGGCCGATCGTCCGCAAGGGTGTGGGAGGCGAGGATGGGTACTCCGGGTTCACCATGCGCGATCCCGAAACCGGCGAGGAAGTCCCGACTGAGCTCAACTCGCTGCTTCGAGCGGACGGCACGACCTCGGTTGTCGTAGTCGGCCTTGCGCTCGACGTCTGCGTCAAAGCCACGGCACTCGACGCCGTTGCCAATGGGTACGACACCACCGTGCTGGCCGATCAGTCTGCAGCGGTCAACCTGCAGCCCGGCGATGGCGACGCGGCCATCGAAGAGCTTCGGGCAGCTGGGGTGACCGTTCGTTAAGGCCTACGGGCGGTGACGCGAAGTCCGCCCAGGTTGCCGCCGCCAAACAGGTCGACGACCGTTGCGTAGAAGTGATCGAGCGATTCGACGGTGGCCTCGTCGTATCGGGCGATCAGTTCGGGGCGCGCCTCACGGAATCGACCCAGACGGTCTCCGACAAAATCTGCCCAATCGTTCGTCTTGTCCGTGACCTGAACGTCGACAAGCCCGGCGGCTTCCATCTGTTTCACATACGTGGCCTGATCGGGCAGATAGGTGCAGTAGACGGTGTTGGCCAGATGCTCCCACTCTGTGGTCGTGAGCTCGCCGCGTTCGTAGTAGTCGTCGATGAAGATCCGACTCCCGGACTGGAGAGCGTTTGCACAGTTGGCGAACAACGACGCTCGGTCGGGAATGTGGAGGAAACACAACATCGACACAAGACCGGTGAATTGGTCTGTTCCGGCGTCGCCTGCAAGCACGTCACCATTCACGTGAGTGACCAATGCCGATAGTCCGGCGCGCACCGTGAGGGCAGCAGCCGTCTCGTTGAGGTCCGGCTGGAGCTCCAACCCCGTGACCGCGGCGCCCGACCGATCGGCGATGTAGCGAGCGGGTCCGCCGAGGCCGGAGCCGACATCGAGGATGTGGGCGGCGGGATTGGCGCCAAGAAAGGCGATCGCATCATCGACCGCGTCGGTTCCCTCGTAGTGGTACTGGTCGTAGGGCGTCAGGTCGTCGACCGTCAACGGCGATGTTCCATCGAAACCCGACGCGCGCAGGTCAGCCATGATTCGTTCGACGTTGCGATACAACCCCATCGACTTGATGTCTGACATGGGTCGACGTTAGATCAGATCGGGCAACAGGCTCAGACGGTGATCGTTCGGCACCCCAGACGGACAGGCCCTTGGCGACGCTTGCCGACATCCACCGCCTCGATACACACCTCATGGGTGCCTTTCGGGACATCGAACCATGCCACGAACCCATGTCGAGCGCCGTAGTCCGGGAAGGCTCGACCAACATCAGGCCGACGTCGGCCACTGCGTTTCTTCGTGAGGAATTCACCGTCGATCACGACGCGCACAGGAATGACGCCGGTCCGATTCGGATCGATCGCCCACCCCGCCGCTCGAACCCGACCGTCAACAGCCCGAACGCTGTCCAAGGATCCACGCGGCGCTCCCGTGGGGGCGATCTCGATGATGCGATCGTTCGACCCGTTGGACGTCGTCACGTACAACAATCCGTTCGGCGCCATCACCGGCGTCCGCAATCGACCGAAGGTCCCCGACAACTCGTCACCGATCTCCATCGCAAGGAACTCACCCTCGGCGGTGAAGTCGAAAAACCGAAGGGACCGGTTCTTCAGGGAGGCCACCGCAAAGGTGTCCTGCAGCGGACCCCAATGACGGCCCGTGATCCAGGTGCCGCCGGACATCGCCAGCGTCGGACTACCCGTGGACCACTGCGCCTCGACGGCATTCGGGAAGGCAGCGAGATCCGTCATCGGTACGCCCTCGTTGTATCCCGGCCCCGGATCCCAGCCGTAGTTTCCGCCCGCAACAATGCGATTGATCTCATCGTCGCGGCTCGGGCCGTGCTCGACCGTCCACATCTCATCCGTGCCCGGGCGAAGGTCCAATCCCTGGAGGTTGCGGTGGCCATAGGAGTAGATGAGGCGAGCGTTGCGGTTCGCCGAATTCGCGAACGGATTGTCGGCGACCCCAGCACCGGTGTCCGGGTCGACTCGCAACACCTTGCCCCCCAACGATGCGAGGCTCTGCGGGGTTGATGACTTCGCCGCATCCCCCGTGGCGATCCACAGGTTGTCGTCCGGACCGAACCGAACGCGACAACCCCCGTGACGACCCGTCACCAGCGGGATCCCACCAACCAAAGGGTCAGCGAATCGTGTGGCCGAGGTGGCATCTGCACTGAGCGTCCAGCCGATCACCTGAATCTGCGGACCGGTATGCCCCTGACACGTGTAGAACCGGCGGTTGGTCGCAAAGTCCGGGTGCAGCTCGAGACCAAGGAGCCCCGATTCACCCCGTGCGAACAGGTCGCGCAGGTCAGCGTCCACTCGCATCACCCGGCCATCGCGGAACCGCACCTTCAGCCGCCCGGGACGTTCGGTGAACAGGATGGCACCATCGTCGATGAACGCGAGGTCCCACGGAAGCGTCAGCCCATCGCTCATCACTCGTGTATGCAGCGCGGGTGACAGATTGCCACCGATCGCTCCGGCGGGGGTCTGCTGCAGCGTCAGCAGAGTCGAGACCAGAGCAGCGATCGCCAGCATCGCAGCTGCGCCTCGCACTGTTGCTCTTGTCATTACGAAAGATCGTGACCGCGGAACTGGGCGGTGTAGAGCTGGTGGTAGAAACCCTCCTGCTCGAGGAGTTCGTCATGGGTTCCGGTTTCGGTGATCCGCCCATCCTGAATCACGAGGATCTTGTCTGCATCCCGAACGGTCGACAGGCGGTGCGCGATTACAAAGCTGGTGCGACCGTCCATCAGATTGAGCAACGCCCCTTGCAAAGCACGCTCGGTTCGGGTGTCGACCGAGCTCGTCGCCTCATCCAGAACGAGCAATGCCGGATCAGCCAGCGCCGCGCGGGCGATCGCCAACAGCTGACGCTGGCCCAGCGACAGGTTGTTGCCGCCTTCGGTCACGACCGTGTCGTACCCGTGCGGAAGCGCCCGGATGAAGTGGTCGGCGTTTGCGAGGGCGGCGGCAGCCTCGATCTCCTCGTCGGTCGCGTCCAGTCGGCCGAACCGGATGTTGTTTCGTACCGTGTCCGTGAACAGATAGGTCCGCTGCAACACAATCCCCAGCTGTTCACGCAGCGAGTCTTTTCGGACCGACGCGATCTCGTGACCATCGACGGTCACCGACCCCGCGCTGATGTCGTAGAAGCGGTTCAGGACGTTAATGATCGTCGATTTGCCGGCACCGGTTGGTCCAACGAGGCCGATCATCTGGCCGGGCTCGGCAACGAAGCTCACGTCCTTGAGGACCGGCTGACCCTCGACGTATTCGAAGTCGACGTGATCAAACACAACCCGACCGGACACCGGCGGCAGGTCCGGGGCCTGCTCGGCGTCGATCAGATCCGGTTCTTCGTCCAGCAGCTCGAACACCCTGGTGCCGCCAGCCAACGCCGCGAAGATCGAGGTGACCGTGCCCGCGATGCGACCGAGCGGCTGACCCACCCGGCTGGCATAGGTCACGAACGACGCGATGAGCCCGATTGTCACACCCCGCTCGGAGACGGCCAGCCATGCTCCCACTCCGACCACGGACACCGTGCTGAGGTTTCCGAGACCGAACATCAGCGGCATCATCACGGCCGTGAGGCTCTGTGCCCGAATCCCGAGGAAGCGGGTCTTCTCGTTCACCTCTGCGAACTCGGCCTCGGTGTGATCCTGACGATCGAGCGCGATAACCGCTCGTTGTCCGCTCAGGCGTTCTTCGGCCGTGGCGTTCAGCTGACCGATCGACCGCTGGTAGGCACCAAACCGCGGGCCCGACAGGGTGCCGAGCTTCTGCACGATTCCCATCGAGATCGGCACCGGCAATAACACGGCAAGCGTCATTCGCCAATCGAGCACCACCATGATGACGAGCAGCGACACGATCTGAACGCACGCCCAGAAGATCGTCAGCAGGTTCTGACTCAGCAGCTGCTCGACCGCATCGACATCGTTGGTGACCCGACTCATCAGGTCACCCGTGCGGTTCCGGTCGAAGAACCGGATCGACAAGCCCTGCAGCTTTCGGGCCAGCTGTTGGCGCATCTTGTACATGACCCGTTGTGCGATCCGCGCGATCAGGCGGGCGTATATCAGCGCCGTCACATAGGACGTCAGGTAGACGAAGACGAGCAGGCCCACGATCCGCCGCAACCCGCTGCGATCGTTGGTCGAGATGTACTCATCAATCGCCAGACCCTGAAGCCATGGTCCCAGCAATGCGGTAACCGCCGAGACCACAACGAGCACGGCGGCGACGACGACTGCGAACCGCCATGGCCGAAGGTAGCTGGTAATTCGGCGGAAGGTGCGACCTGAGTTCTCGTCGCGTGAAACCGTGCCTTGGGCTGGTCCACCGCCTGGCCCACGGCGGGTTGCCAGGTCGGAGCTGCCGCGTTGGCTTTGCGCGGTGGTCATCCCACCGGCTCCCCAAGCTGTGACTGGTAGATCTCCTGATAGATCTCCGACTCCGCCAACAACCGTTCGTGGGTACCGTGGGCCGCGACGTGACCGTCGTCAAGGACAATGATCTCGTCAGCGCCCAGGGCCGTGCTGATTCGCTGGGCGACCAGGATGACAGTCACACCATCGAGGGACTCGAAGACTTCCTGGATGTTGGCCTCGGTCTCCAAGTCCACCGCGCTCGTTGAATCGTCAAAGATCAACACCCGTGGATTCACCAACAACGTTCGGGCAATGGTCAACCGCTGGCGCTGACCTCCGGACAGGTTCGAGCCACCTTGTTCGACCTTCGACTCATAGCCGTCCGGCATCTCCATGATGAAGCTGTGAGCCTGCGCGTCCTTTGCGGCGGCGATGATCTCCGCATCGGTGGCGTCGGGTCGGGCAAAGCGGAGCGTCTCCGCCACGGTTCCGCTGAAGAGGTACGGCTGCTGCAACGCGATACCAACAAACCGACGGAGCGAGCTCTTTGACAGCTTCCGCACATCAACCCCACCCACCCGAACGGTCCCGGAGGTTGTGTCGTAGAAACGTGGGATCAAGTTCACCAGTGACGACTTACCCGAACCGGTCGCGCCGAGGATCGCAACCTTCGTCCCGCCCTCGATCCGCAGCGTGACGTCGCGCAGCGCACAGTCCGTGCCGAGCTCTGCCTCGTTGTTGTATTGGAAGCTGACATGGTCGAACTCAATATCGGCTGGCGCATCGTGGGAGAGTTCCGCTCCCTCGGCTGCTGGGACAACATCGGGTGCTTCATCGATGACTTCGCCGATGCGCGCCATGGACGCCGATGCCGCCGAGATCATCGGTTGGAGAAACGCGAAGAACATCATGGGCATCACCACGAACGCCATGAACTGGATGAACGCGACCAGCTCACCCTGGGTCAGATCCCCATCGATCACGTTCCCTCCGCCGATCCACAGGACGGCAGAAATCCCGAGCGACGAAACCAAGATGAGTGTCGGGAAGAGTGACGCCACGAGCTGGTTGACGGTCGTAGCATCGGTGGCCAAGTCGGACGCCGCCTCATCGAAACGCTCCACCTCGTAGTCCTGGCGAACGAAGGCCTTGATGACCTCCGCTCCCTGGATGTTCTCCTGCAGCACCGTGTTGAGGCGGTCGATTCGGCTCTGTACGAGGTCATACAAGATGTTCGACCGAATGATTACGTACCAGACGATCACGCCGATCACCGGAAGCATCACGAACACGATCGGTACGAGTGAGACATCAATCAGGACGATCGCCGCCAACGCCCCGATGAAGCTGATCGGAATCTGGATGGCGAACGACACCGCCATGCCGATCAGCTGCGTGACCTTGGTGATATCGCTCGTCAACCTCGTCAGGAGCTCGCCCGAAGTCAGCCGATCGAGATTGCCGAATGACAGGTGTTGCACCTTGTTGTAGACGTCCCGGCGCATGTCCGTGACCGTGTGAAAAGCGAGCGTGACCCCCATGACACTGCCCGCGGCCGATGACAACATGCCAAACACGATCAAGCCCACCATCACCACCGCGGTTCGAACAACAAAACTGGTGTCGTCGGCGCCGATACCGTCGTCAATGATCCGCGACGTGAGAATCGGAACCGACAGATTGATCAGAACGGACAGGATCGACAGTGACCCGCCGACGATGAGATACCGCCGGTACGGCCGGACCCACGGCCACAGTTGTCGCAGAAGCTTCACTGCTTGGACGATAGCCAACGAGGTGGGGGATCGGGCCTTTGGCCCCTAATGGGACGAGCCGATGCTTCCTAGGTTGGAGGTATGGCCACTCCAACACCCATCACCGACATCATGACCGCCGATCCAAGGACGATCGAGCGCTCACAGAATCTGTCCGAGGCGTATCACACCCTCAAACACGCCGCCTTCCACCATCTGATCGTTCTCGATGGGGATGATGTGGTGGGCATGCTCGCGACCACAGACATCCTTCGTCTTGCTTATGACGCAGACGGCTTGGCCGAACAATCACTCGCGACGTACCTCGATCATCAGTTCAACATCGCCGATGCCATGACCGAAACCGTACGCACGCTCGGGGTCGAAGCGACCGCCAAAGACGCCGCCGAGATTCTCGCCGAAGGCGGGTTCCACTCGATCGTCATCATCGACGCCGACGGCGGCCTTGCGGGGATCGTTACGACGACAGACCTGGCGCGGTTCGTGGTCGACAAGCTCTGACGCGGGTGAGGATTCAGGCAGTCCAGCCGTAGACAAGGTCTCCAATGGTGACCGTGGCCAGGATCAGCATCGCGGCCGACAGCCCACACGCCAGAGCAACCCACGCCGCGCGTCGCCAGTAGAGCAACGAGATCAGCGCCGTCGCCGCCCAGAAGGAAATGATGATCGCCACCCCGATTGGCGGAGCAACCAAACCCGACGCGAACGCGACCACACCGAACAACATCTGCAGCCCCCAGCCGATGAGGGCCAACAGGACGTGCGTCGCCGAGAGCCGCTGCCTCGAACTCGGAGTGTCGCCCACTCGCCGAGTCTAGAACGGAGCAATCGCCTACTCGGAAGCGAACGCCCACACGTCGTTGTCGACTCGCGTCCAGTTATCCGGATCTGCGAAATCAAAGGTCTCTCGATCCCCACCGAAGGTGAGCAACACGGCTCCGTCGGGAGTCTCGGTGACCAACGAGTCGAAGTCGTAGCGCATCTGCTCCGGCTGCTCGGCCCCCCACGGAATATCGGCCAACTCTCGCCAGGTCGCACCATCCGCACTCGCCCAGATGTCCATGGGGTTTTCGATCAAGCCGAAGCCACCGAAACACACGAACTCGCCGTACAACACTTCACACACGTGCCCCGGCCGCGGGCTCCAACCGGCTTCCGGCGCCACGAGGTCCCATGATGCGCCGTCGACGCTTCGCCACACGTCGTTGAAGTACGGCGCCTCACAATCAGGCAACGGACTACACGTAAACCCGTCCTCTCCTCCGAGGAGATACATGGCGTCATCCTTCACGACCAGCACACCACCGGCACGCGGTTCCCACGGCGCGGACTCCGTCATCAGCTGCCACGACGCACCATCGTCGCTGCGCCAGACATCGTTGTAGTAGATCCGCTGCGGACCGTTGGCGCCGATGATCGACGAGTCATCGTTCTGGGATCCACCAAGCACGTAGATGTAGTCGCCAAGCACTTCGGCGCTGAGACCGGCCCGGCCTGCCCACGGAGCGGCCTCTGTCATCTGCTCCCACGTGACGCCGTCGCTGGTCTTCCACACGTCGTTGAAGAACTGCGACGTCGGAAAGAATTCGGGGCAGGGGGCATCCGGGTCGATGCCGAGCTCAGGCGGCGGCTCCAAACCCTGCTCGAGCAGCGCACAAAACGGGTTCGGCTCGAGTCCGTAGTCCTGGCCACCGAGCACGAACACCTCACCCGATTTCTTGGCGACCTGGAAGTAGGCGCGGGGCGACCAGTGATCTCCACCCGCCGAAACCTGGATCCACGAGGCACCAAGGTCGTCCGTTGCCCACACGTCCGCCCAGATCTCGCTGTCCCCGGGAATCGTGGATTGATTGGGCGTGCGTCCACCCATCATGAGGATTCGTCCGTCGAGCTCAACCACCCGCAGGCCGGCTCGTTTCGACCATGGCGCTTCGGCGGTCAGACTCCAGCCGAACTCATCGAGAATCGGTGGCGCCACGGTCGTCGTGGTCGACGTGGTGGTCGTGGGCGCGGCGGTCGCTTCGGTTGTCTCGGGGGCGGCAGTCGTCGATGTGGTCGTCGCCGGAACGGTGACCGCCGCACTGAACGAGCCCTCGGGGGTGTCGCTCCCACAGCCCGCAGCGAAAAGCGTCAACGCCAGAACGACGGTCCACGGACGCGCGCGAATTAGGACATCTGCCATGTTTTTCGAGGGTACCGGTCATCAACCCTTCGTGAAAGACCGGGCGGAGTTAGTCAGGCGGCTTGACCAGGTAGGTGGCAGTTCCTGAAGCCACGAGTCGACCCTCGGCATCGAACACTTCACCCTGGGTGAAGACCACGGACTTGCCCCGTTTCACCACCCAACCCTCAGCCACCGCGTCGGTCACGAGCGGACGGTGATACAGAACGTGCAACTCGATCGTCGACCACAGTGAACCCTCAGCAAGTCCGGCTCCTATCGCCGGCACGACAACCGTGTCGATCAGCGTGGCAATAACACCGCCGTGCATGATCTCCGCCGCCTGAAGGTTCTCCTCCTTGAACGGCATGGACATGCGTGCGTAGTCCGTGCGCAACTCCTCGACCTCGATACCAACGAGGTTCACGAAGTACCGCTTGCCTTCCCAATGCGGGAAATACGCCCATCTGTCGGCGAGCTCCGGCGGGAGCGGGTCGTACTGGTGCGCTCGATTCTCGAAACTCATCCGCGCAGCGTAGGTGACGTGGGCGACTCGGTTCGAGTTGCGTTCGACCTACACTCCCGGCCCGCATTTTCCGACCGGGAGTGAAAGGTCGCCGTTGGCCCCTTTACGGGTTCCGCCGCCGCTACTTCCCTACCCTCATCGGCCCAAACGAGTGGGTGTTTAGCCAATTTTGATCAGATCGCCGGCGCGGCCTGCGGACCACGAATCAGCGCGCCCGGCAGCGCACCGGTGAAACTGTCGTCCTCGACCGTCACCGCGCCACGACAGATCGTGTAGCGGTAGCCGCGCCCCTGTTGTACGTAGCGGGGTGCTCCGGTCGGAAGGTCCCACCGCATGCGGGGCATGTCCACGGCCAGGTTCTCGAAGTCGATCACGTTGACATCGGCGCGGAAGCCCGGCTTCAACACCCCACGATCGTCAAGCCCGTAGAACTCCGCGGTCTGCTGCGTCTGTCGGTGCACCACCCATTCGAGCTCGAGCCGGTCGCCGCGGGACCGATCCCGTGCCCAGTACGACAGCATGTAGGTGGGCATCCCGCCATCGACGATCGTTCCGCAGTGGGCGCCGCCATCGGCCAGACCCATACGGGTGCGGTGGTGTTGATGCATCTCGTGAAGTGGGTCGAGATTCCCCGCCGAGTAGTTGAGGAACGGGAAGTAGATGATGCCGTTGCCGTCGTCGTGGTTCAGGTGGTCGTACGCAAGTTCCGCGGCTCGGCCAGGGTCACCATCGGCCAACGAGGCGAGGCTCGCATTGGCCTCGGGTTCGTAGTCCGCGTCACCTTCGAAGCGCCACATGCGTTCAAAGGTGTCCGCCACAAATCGCACGATGGGACGATCATCCGTCGAGCGCTCCGACAGGATCGCCGCACGAGTTTCCGGATCCGTCAGTCGCTCTTTCCGCTCGGAAGGGGTCAGACCCCTCAGCGCTTCGAAGGATGGTCGGCCGACGAACGGATTCAGCGTGCCGTCCCAGCTCATCAGCACGCCAACCGGCCGCCCCGCCACCTGGCCGTAGAGCTCCACGTTGTCGGCCGCTGCCTCATCGAGCATCTCGAGCACGTCCCGCCACAGCTCCGGCGCGATGTCGCTGATGTTGAAATTGAACACGACTGGCTTCTCGGTGCGGGTGGCAATCTCACGCATCCAGGAAAACGATTCCGGCACATCCGGATGATGCAACGCACACTCGAAGACACCGTGGCCGGCTTCGGCCATGCCATCGGCAATACCGAGCACCTCCTCAATCTCCGCCGATGTGCCAGGTACGAGATCACCGTCGATCGACTTGTGTAGCGGCGTCCGCGAGGTACTGAACCCGAGCGCGCCCGCTCGGAGACCCTCGGTCGTGATCGCCCGCATCTCCGCGATCTCCTCGGCCGTGGCATCGATGCCATCGGCACAACGTTCATCCATCACCCACGCCCGAACCGCGGAATGAGGAACCTGCGTGCCGATGTCGGCGACAAAGCTTCGCTTCTCCAAGGCATCGAGATACTCGGGGAACGTCTCCCATTCCCATTGGATGCCATCGGTGAGCGCGGCACCCGGGATGTCTTCCACGCCCTCCATGAGTCGGATAAGAAAGTCACGCCGTTCCGTTCGGGCTGGAGCAAACCCCACGCCGCAGTTGCCCATGACCACCGTGGTGACCCCATGCCAGCCCGATGGGGTGATGTACGGATCCCACGTCGCTTGCGCGTCGTAGTGCGTATGCATATCGACGAAGCCGGGGGTGACCAGCAACCCGGTCGCGTCGATCTCGCGCTCGCCCGAACCGGTGACCTGCCCCACCGCCGATATCACCTCGCCATCGATCGCAATGTCCCCTACGAACCGGGGCTGGCCTGTGCCATCAACGATCGTGCCGTTTCGAATCACCACATCATGCATACGTACCTCGTCCCAAACCGTAGCCTTGCCGGATGGCCATCGTCCTCTCGCTAATTGTCGCTGCCGCGTTTGGCACGGGCGACTTCTTTGGAGGGCTCTCCGCCAAGAGGCTCCACATCACCCAGGTGGTGGGCGGTTCACATCTGATCGGTCTGATTGGCGTGTTTCTGGCCTCGGTGCTGATCGACAACACGTTCACGCTCGCTGACTTCACGATCGGCATGGCTGCGGGTGCATTCGGCGCACTCGGGGTCGGTCTGTTGTATCACGGGCTTGCGCGCGGGCCGATGTCGATCGTGGCACCAATCACCGCAGTGACGTCCGCTGCTGTGCCGGCGACGTGGGGTGTGGTCTCCGGTGACCGGTTCGGGTTACTCGGGTGGATCGGGGTGGCCATTGCCTTTGTAGCGATATGGCTGACGGCCGTGGCTAAGGATGACTCAGGTGCGGAAGTCAACGTTCAGGTCGTCGTCGAAGCACTGCTGGCAGGGGTCGGCTTTGGAGTCTTCTTCATTCTCCTCGACTTCACCGATGGTGATTCTGCACCGTGGCCCATCGTCGGCGCCCGCCTGCTGTCGGCGACGCTGATCGTCGGCTGGTTGCTGGCGAACCGACGACAGCTTGTTCCCACCGACCAGACGTCCCGAAGTTTGGTCGTACTTACTGGGATCTTCGACACCGGCTCCAACGTGCTGTTCCTCTATGCGTTGCGTGTCGGGGACCTGACCACAGTTTCTGTGCTCACCGCCCTCTACCCCATCAGCACGATCGTCCTTGCGCGGCTGGTCCTGCATGAACGAATGAGTCGACCGCAACTCTTTGGAGCGGGCCTCGCAATGATGGCCACTGCATTCATCGCGATCGGCTAACAGCGAAAAAGGGGTCTGACCCCTTTTTGCGAATAGGGGTCAGACCCCTTCTAGTTGCCGAGGACCCGTTGGGTGTAGGTGTTGGCGAAGAGACGGTCCGGGTCGGTGCGGTTACGGATAGCGGCGAACGCGTCCCACTGGGGGTAACGGGGGGCAAGTGTCTCCGCGGTTTGATAGTGAAACTTGCCCCAATGAGGGCGGCCGTCGTAGTCGTTCATGATCTCCTCCACCCCCTTGAAATAGTCGTCATAGGGAACGCCCTGGTAGCGATGCACGGCGATCCATCCGGAGTCGCGCCCTTCGGCAGTCGACAGGTCGATGTCGTCGGCCGCAGACACCCGAACCTCCACCGGGAAAGCTGGTGGATCCGGCATTGCGGACGCGAGCTCCTGCACCCGCCGAAACGCCTCGGGGACCGCAGCCACCGGAATGCCGTATTCCATCTCCATGAACCGCACATGACGCGGGGTAACAAAGATTCGTTCGCTTCGATCGATACGTTCCGTGCCACTGACCAATCCACCGATCGCCGTCGTGATGAACTCCCGCGTGCCGGGGAACCGTCGAACCGTCCGCATGGCCGCTCCGAACGCCATGTTCTCCACCAACAGCTTCTCGGCCTTGTCTTTGGCCGTTCGTAGTGTCGAACCATCGCGGCTCGTCGGGTTGTTGCGTTTGACCAAACCGATCTGCGTGCCCGGCATCCAGAAGAACTCGATGTGTTGGGCGCTGTTGATGAAGTCCTCCCAGTGCTTCAAGAGGTCGCCGATCGGTTCCGGGCTCTCGACGGAGTGCAGGTTGAATGCCGGAACCGTTTCGATGGCAATACGGGTGATGATGCCCAACGCGCCAACACTCACTCGTGCGGCGCGGAACACATCAGCGTTCTCGATCGTGTCGCACCACAACACCTCACCGGTGCCCGTCACCAGTTCCAGACCCACGATGCCGGTCGACAGATTGCCCAGTTGTGCGCCGGTTCCGTGGGTGGCCGTCGCTGTCGCGCCCGCCAAAGACTGCTTGTCGATATCGCCAAGGTTTGGCAACCCACGCCCTCGACTGCGCAACTCCCGATTCAGAGCCGACAGCGAAATGCCCGCCCCGACCGTTGCCACGCCGAGCACGTCCACGCCCTCGACCGAAGCCAACCCATCGAGGCGTAACAACACCCCATCGGTCATTGCGGCGCTCGTGAACGAGTGACCGGCGCCAATCACCTTCACCTGATCCCCGCTCTCGGCCGCCGCGCTGACGATGCGCGCGACCTCGGCGGTGGACGTCGGTGTGTGCACCGCCAGCGGCGAGCACGACTGGTTGCCCGACCAGTTCGTGACAACGGTTGGCGGTGTGTCGGACATGGCGCCACGCTACGACCCGCATTGACCAGGGCACCAGTCCCGCCGCAACATGGCACATGACGTCATCTCCAGACACGGTCGATCAGCTGCACACACCGGCGCTGTTGGTGGACCGCGCTGCGTTCGACGCGAACCTCGCCGCGATGGATGCGGTTCTTCCCGGGCGAAAGCTGCGACCTCATGTCAAGGCGTTCAAATCCACGGCGTTGGCAAGCCGTTTGGCCGCCGACGGACACGTCGCCTTTTGTGCGGCGACAACCCGCGAGGTCGAGGGGCTCATCCTCGCCGGGCTGACCGACGACATCCTCCTTGCCAACGAAACGGTCGACACCGCCCGCCTTGCGTCCCTCGCCCAGCACAGCGACAACGCGCAGATCACCGTCGCGGTCGATTCTGCGGAAACCGTCGCCGCGGCCGCGACGGCTGGTATTCGCTCCGTGTTGATCGATGTCGAAGTCGGCCTGCCTCGATGTGGGTGCGCAGTCGATCAGGCTGGCCCACTGGCTGATGCCGCCCGAGCTGCGGGGATGACCGTGCGCGGTGTCATGGGCTACGAAGGCCACCTGATGATGGTCGAGGATCGCATCGAACGAACCGATCGCGTGCACGAGTCGATGGCGCAGTTGTTGGAAGCCGCCGATGCCGTCGGTGGAACCATCATCTCCGGCGGCGGCACCGGAACCTTCGATACGAACACCTGGTGCACCGAAATTCAAGCGGGTAGCTACACCCTCATGGATACCCAGTACGACTCGCTCGATCTTCCGTTTCGCCCCGCCGCCACCATTTGCGCAACCGTGATTTCGAAGAGCCCCAAAGGGTGGATCGTCGTCGACGCAGGTCTCAAGTCCTTGGGTATGGACCACGGCGACCCGTCGTGGGATCAGGGAGACGTCTTCTTCTGTTCGGACGAACACACGACCCTCGCACCCGCCGACCTCGCTGCATGGGGTGTCGGCGATCGCGTCGAACTGACCCCGGCCCACATCGACCCCACCGTCGCCAAACACGAGGTGCTGTGGCTCGTGGACGATGGCAAGGTACTCGATCGCTGGCCCGTCGATCTACGTCACTGGTGACTCAGACCAGTTCCGCGCCGCCAAATCCGACGCCGAAGCGCTCACACCAAATCTCCACGGTACGAAACACCGTCAGGTCGACATCTGCCGGAATTTCGTAGTTCTGGTCGCCAATGTTTCCTTTGAGATCTCCGAGGCTGACGAACTCTCCACTGGCGGCGCGCAGGTAGACCTTCAAGTCCGGCCCGTTGCTCGACTCGAAGTTCTCGAACCGCAGAAACCGTTGTTCACTTCCGTCGTTGAGAACAAGTGCATCACCGGTGATCGTGTAGCGGGACTCGCCCGAGAAGTCCCCGCTGAAGAGTGTGACGACCTCGGCCGGCTCGTCCGGCATCACCGCTTCCACCGGCTCGCTCGCAGCAACCGGGTTCTCCTCCGCTTCCTCCATCACCTCCTGGAACTCCTCGGTGGCGGCGACGACATCCTGCTCCTCCGGAGTAGCGGTGAAGACCGGGCCAGCTTCGCTCACCTCGTCGTCGATAAAGGCGGACTGGATGCCGAAGAATCCGAAGGCCAGCCACGCGAAGAACGCGACGCCAACGATGCCGATGGAAAGAAGAAGGGGTTTGTTCTTGAACACTGTCATGTGGCGTAAACGCACCGCTCCCGCGCCAGCATTCCAGAATTCCCATGAACAGTTGAGGAACGAGGTCCTCCGTTGGAGCCATACCGACGCCTTCGACGCGACTCTGTAAGCATGGCCGCAGGAACATCCCGTTCCAGCGAAAGGCCTACATGGCGATCAATGAACCGGAACCGCGCATTGCGGTCTACCTCGACTACGAGAACCTCGCCATCGGGGCGAAGGACAACCTTGGCGTTGCGTTCGACTTTGGACCCGTCGCCGATGCGCTGGCCGAACGCGGCCGAGTCATCGTCCGCAAGGCGTATGCCGATTGGTCGTACTTCGACAAGGACCGTCGCATGCTCACCCGCCATCAGGTCGAGCTCATCGACATCCCCCAGAAGATGGGTGGCAGCCGTAAGAACGCCGCCGACATCAAGATGGCGATCGACGCGATCGAGCTCGCCCTCGACCGCGAGTACATCGACACGTTCGTCATTTGCACCGGTGACAGCGATCTCAGCCCGCTCGTCCAGAAGCTGCGCGAGTTCGACCGTGAGGTCATCGGTGTCGGCGTTCGCGCATCCACCTCCAAGCTTCTGCCCGGAGCGTGCGACGAATTCATGTTCTACGACAACCTCGTGAACGACGCGGGTGACGACAGCCCCTCGGACACCTCCGACGACCGACCTCCGAGCAGCGACATCACCACCGTGCTCGCCACGCTCGCCGGCCTGGCCGAATCGAGCGGCACCGTCCGGTCATCGAGCCTCAAACGTGCGGTGCTGCGCAAGAACCCCGCATTCAGCGAAACCGACCTGGGCTTCCGCAACTTTGGATCGTTGTTGCAGAGTCTCCAGGACGAAGGTTTGGTGTCCCTGGAAGGAACCGGTGACCCCGAGGTCACGCTCGCGGCAGGCAGCGCGGCCGAGCAAGCCGACCAGCTCGTGAGCCAACTGCTCGCCGATGTGAAGCAGGTGAAGCTCACGGGGTTCAAGACGGCGCTGAAGAAGCTCGACCCCAACTTCTCCGAGAAGAGACTCGGCTACCGCAACTTCGGCAGCTTCGTCCGGGCCGCCGAGGCTCGCAAGCTGATCAAGGTCACCGGCAAGGGTGACGCCCGCATCGTCAAACCCGGGCCTACGCGCTAGCTCGAACCCCGCCGTACCAGGTGGAGTACATGTGCGTTGAGCTCGGCTGCGGACGCGTCATGATTCCAGCCATGGCCGCAGAACAGCCGATCGAACCGCAGGTCGCTGCGGGCAAACCGACCGAGCGACAACATCTGCTCATCCCACGAGTACCAACAGGCACGCCGGAACGCCATCAGGTTCTCGTGCTCGGGGCTCCATGACAGTGAGTCCCCCGAGAAGAGCAGATGCCCGTCGACGAGGTACAACACGCTGCCCTTGGTGTGGCCGGGCACGGGAAACGCGACGACGTCGTTCCTGATCTCGGTCGACTCGCGTCCGACGAGAATGTCCGATGCATACGGCGCGGCGGTCTTGTCATCCTCGTGGATCCATACCCGCGCGCCGTAGCGCTCGGCGTAACGATCGGCATCGGCCACATCGTCACTGTGACTCAGGAGGATGTGGGCCAGGCCCCCCATTTCGTCGAGCGGCTCGTAGACGTCACGGGTCCAGCGGGGCGCATCGATCATCAGGTTGCCCGGGTCCCGCTGCACCAGGTAGGAGTGGGCGCCAAAGGAGTCCTTCGAGTTGTGACCCAGTCGAAAGACGCCGTCGCCCAGATCCTCGGGGAAGACCGCCGATTCGGGCCGCTTGAGCGTGACGTGACCGACCGAGCGGGTCGGGCACACCATCACGGCGCGCCACGCCATCTCGACTTCCTCGGGTGTCTCCGGCTGACGGGCGAACAGGCTGACGCCATCGGCCGGATTTCGCGCAATCAGGCCCGGCGCCACATTCCGGGCGGCGTCACAGTCGAAACAGTGGGTATCGACGAACCAGTCGCCGGCGGTCCCCTCAGGGTGGCGGTCGCCAAGTCGGGCCATGACTCAAGCGTATGCCAGGCGTGGCCCGACTCTCGTTTGCGACTAGCCGTCCCAAATGATCGAGTTGAGAATCTGTTCGACCTCGACGGCCTTCTCCGGCAACGTATCGGGATCGAACGACACGACGATTGTCACGACAACACCGTCAACATCCAGCGCCCAGGTTCTCCAGACGTTTTCCGGCGGCCCCACAATTGACCCTGCGCCCATTCCCGGCGCGTTGAGCAGGTTGTTGGGCCCCGGTGACATGTAGTCAAAAGTGATTCCTTCGACGCCCGCGAGCATCGTTGGTCGCGGTTCTCCCACTTCGACGACAGGATGGCTGGCAAACAGATCATGAACGTCGTCGGGGCTCTCCACTTGGTGCCGGTACCAGACGATCAACGTTTGGCTATCGTTGACCGATGTCGAGTAGTCGACGTCCGGCGACAAGGGACCCGCGTGGAAGTCCCACCCTCGCGGTAGAACTACGGAGAAACCCGGAGAGAACCGCTGGCTCTCATAGAGCCCGGGTCCCGAGAGTTGACTAAGCGGACGAGCGACGTCGAGTGCCGAAGGAGGAAGGTCGGTCGCCTCACCCCGCTGAAGTGACTTCGATCCCACCCCGAGGCCTCGATCCAGACCGCAGTCGTCATCGAGCGGCTCCAATCCGAGTTCGGCAGCGCTCAAATCGACGGTGAAACGAGCCTCCGACCCGACAGCGCACGACGCCGACGAATCATCAGAAACCAGGGCCAGCTCATCGTCTTCATAGATGTAGGTACCGCCGTCCACCGCCAAGTCGGTCGTGGTGATCGCGTAGCGCCCGTCTATGAGCACAAGGCTGTACGAGAACGCATCCCACGCTCCCTCGAGCGATTCTGGCTCTGTCGCGGGCTCAGACGCCGGCGGTTCGCTGGTCGGCGCTGGCGTTGTGGGAAGAGTGGGCCCGGGGATGGTCTCGACCGGGTCGACCGTCGTGGATCGGGTGGCCACGAAGACGGATATGGCCAGCACGACGGCGACGACTGCGGAGACGAGAGCCCATCGCACGCCACCAGGTCTCAGCTCTAGTTGTGTCGCAGGCGATACGTCGACGAGGCCAGCAGGGTTGAAAGCTTCGCGGCGTTCGAGCGCAGCGGGATCGGGAATTGGGTTGGCTTCGGCCAACAGCGCCATGACGTTGTTGTGGTTGGTCATCGCACTGCCCTCCTTCTGCGTCCGCCAGTTCGGCTCGCCACTTCCCGCGCCAGGCGCTCTCTCGCTCGATGCAGACGCTGCGCCGCCGCATCAGGCTTGACTCCCAAGACCGTGGCGATCTCGCTGGTCTCAAGACCTTCCCACGCAGCCAGGCGCAGGACTTCCTGATCCTTTGAGCGCAAGCGCTCCAGGCCGTCGAGCACGGCGCGGAGCTCGTCTCGAACTACAACGTGATCACTGACGGCGGTCGTTCGCCGGATCGGTGAGAAACCTTCCTCGTAGCGGCGTCTCGCCCCAAGACGCCGTCGTTGATTCGAGGCGGTGAGAAAGGCGATGCGGTAGAGCCACGGTAGGGCCTCGCCACCGAAGGGGGCGTCGTCGAACTTGGCCCAAGCGATGCCGAAGACTTCAGCGGTGACATCCTCGGCCAACGACGGAGAGAACCTCCGAGCGCAATACGCATAGACGTTCGGCTCGAAGCGCCGAAACATCTCATCGAATGCTGCCTCCGTCGTCATGCAGTCCTACCGTTGCCTTTCTCGCACCGATCCGTCGAATCAGGCCCTAACGCACGTGCTGCGGAAGTTGTTCGTCACGATCTCACCAGCCGCCAGGTCGATCCGGCGGTGTCCTTTCACCGTGGCTACTTGTTCGCCGTTCGTGATCCTGATGTTGAACGTATTGAGCTGTTTTTCACCGGTGATGACCTGGGTCTCCGTGCCCGTTCCGTAGAACCCGGAGGTCGTCTCGACGACGGTCTTGAACGTCGCCACGGAATTCCGGCGATTCTCATGCACCGTGATCGTCCAGCTCAATGTGATGAGCTCATCCTCTCCGGTGCAGGCGTTCACATCCGGAAAGGTTGCACTCGCTTGCACCTTCGGAGGTTTCTCCGCTCCGGCTGGCGCAGCCAGCGCGAAGATCAGTGCGAGCGTTGTAATCATGGTCGTTGTTAGTTTCAGCACGGTCTCTCTCGTGTCGATGCTTTCAACCCTTTATGTGCCCACCCCGCAGTCGCTGACACATCTTTTCCCGATTCTTTTCGTGGCTGGGACTCAGGCGGGCCGCTGTCAGACCGGATGACTACATTCTTGAGAGAGGTCGAAACGAGACGGGGCACACATGGTGCAGAGCAGTGCAACAACAGTGAAGGACTACCTGGCCGAGCTGCCGGAGGAACGTCGAAAGGCCATCTCCAAGGTGCGGGCGGTTATCCGCAAGAACCTGCCCAAGGGGATCGTCGAGACGATGAACTGGGGCATGATCACCTATGAGATCCCGCTGAAGACGGTGCCCGACACGTACAACGGCAAACCGCTCATGTACGCCGGGCTGGCGTCGCAGAAAAACCACATGGCTGTGTATCTCAGCAACGTCTACGCCGACCCAGAGATCACCGAATGGTTTCTGGACGCCTACAAAGCGACCGGCAAGAAGCTCGACATGGGCAAGAGTTGCGTGCGATTCAAGAAGCTCGAGAACCTCCCACTCGAGGTCATCGGTGAGGCGATCGCTCACACCTCGCTGGAAGACTTCGTCGAGCTGTACGACAACGCCCGGCGCTAGATTCGTCATCCCGCCGCCGCGGTTTCACGTCTTGACCACCCGAAACGTCAGATCGCTTGAACCAAAGTCGGGGTAGAGAGCGGCCCGAGCGGTACGCCGATCCGAACCACCACGCGCCACCCGTAGCGAACCACCGTTCGGACCGGTCGGATTGACCCGTTGTTCGCGGCGGAAGAACGACTCATCGTAGTAGTCCGCACACCACTGCCACAGCTCGCCATGAATGGGAGCATCGCCATCAGCGGCCAACGAGGAGGCGTACGCCCACTGCGCTTCCGACGGCAGCGCCCCGTGACTCCAAAGGCAGTATTCGAAGGCATCGGACCAGGAAACCTGGGTCACGGGACTCGTCGGTACCACTTCCGAACTCGGCCCGTTTGGTCGTCGCCAGCTCGCTCCTTCGACGAGCTCGAGATCCGGGAAACGGCCAACGAAACCCGAACCCTCCCGTTCCGCCGTCGTCTCGTATGCGCTGGCGTCGACAAACGCAGCGAACTCGCCGACCGTGACCGGCTCGGCGGAGAGTCGGAACGCACCAACGGTTACCTCGCGGGTCGGGCCTTCGTCATCGTCAGGCTGGCCGACGAAGTCGTTGGAACCCATGGTGAAGCGCCCTGTGGGGAGATCGAGCCAAGCAGTCACAGAAGCAGAATGCACGTTCAGTTGGACGGTTGGCAACACTGTTGCCAGCATTGACCCATGACGGACGATCGCAACGAGGACGCCACCGGCGATGGTCTTTGGACCATGACCCCGAGCCCGACCATCGACGCGATGTTCCGCTCGATGCAAACAAACCATCTCCAGCTGTCGGCCATTGCCGACCAAAAGGCAAGCATCCTCGTCGGTGCAGCCATTGTTTCGATGGGCTTGATTGCCCCCCTTGCGAGCGACCCGGAACTGCCGCTCGTTGTCATGGCACTAACCGTTGGTCTGTCCGGCGGCGCCGGTGTCCTCGCCCTGCTACCGCGCCTCCGTCCGTCGAGCGAACATGTGACGCCGAACATCTTGTTCTTCGGCGCACACAGCAAACTCACCTCCGCCGAGTTCCAGCGAGAGATGGCAGCAATCGTCAGTAGCGACGCGGGGATCTACGAATACCTCACCGAGGATCTGCATCAGATGGGCAACGTGCTCGCCCGGAAGTATCGGCTGATCAACGTCGCCTACGGCGTCCTGCTTGTCGGTCTGATTGTCACCGCGATCACGTTCGCGGCTGGTGTCTGAGACCCAGTCGAGTCGTTCTGCGCCGTACGGCCCATTTCCACCATCGAGATTCAAGAACTGAGCATTTGGGGCCGACGAATCGGTCAGCGGACTCAGTGACAGATCGTCAGTGAGGCATTCTGGTGGAAAGCGAGGCTTGATGCGTCCGCATGTTTGGCGGCTTGTGCTGGCGGTGGCGTTTCTACTCGGAGTCGACTCCGTTTCGGTTGGTGCGCTCGAGAGCGCCGCGGAGACGGCAGTAGACACCCCCATCAGCTTCGATATCGCTGCGTTGCATGCCGACGACGGTGAGACCATCGATCCGCTCACGATCGAAGAAGTCCCGTTCACAACGGACGCGACCCTCGACTTCGACACGGCCACCGGAACGATCACCTACACCCCCGAGCCCGGCTTCATTGGAGCTGACGGCTTCGAGTACACGGTGTGTGACATCTCCGGGGACTGCGACGACCATGAGATCTACTTCGAGGTCTTCGATCCCGTCGCTGATGCGTCCGACGATGACGATGACGAAGTTGACGATGACGACGACACCTCGCCGCCCACCATTCCTTTGGTCGAGGGTGTCTACCTCCCCGAGGCGCTTCCGGAACACCTCCGGCCAGCGACGACTACCACGACCATCCCAGCTCCGGTCACGACGACCACTGCAGCACCGTTCATCTCGTCAAACTCCACGACCACAACGACTGTTCCGTTGCAGATCACCACTGCCCCTTCGACGACCGCACCAACCACAACCGTGCCGAAGAACACCGAGCCTTCCACAACCGACTCGATCCTGATGATCGCTCCCACAACAACCACGACCGCTCCGGCGCAGTCCACCACAACTGTTGCCCCCACCACAACGGTTGCCCCCACCACAACCGTGGAACCCGTCTCGGTGGTGGCCGACGCCAACCTCGTGTCAGTACCCACCACCACGGTTGTCGAACCGGCCGCTCCGGTCGCCCCGAAGCCGACCGATGCCCCGACCACGCCGATCGACCCCCAAGAAGTGATGGAGCAGGAGGCGCTCGCCTTCGCGGTAGCCGTCGAGGACCTTGAGAGCCAGCAGATAGCGGCGACACCGAGCTCGGGTTCATCGGAGTCCACGGTTCCACCACTCGTGGCTGGTGCCCTCGTGTTGGGATTCATGGGCGCAAGGGCCGTACTCGTGCTCAAGCCCTAGTTCGGTCTGCGCCCCACCATTCCTTGGGCTTCAGCCGCTTTCCGCCACCAAGGCGGTCGTCGAGCTTGAGCATCACGCCCCGTAGGCCAGTTCCGGCGAGACGACGCCACAGCCGATGACGTCGCTTTGAATAGTCCCGAGTGAACGGACAGACGCGCACACAAATGGCGCAATCCGAGTTGATCTTCGACCAATACCCAAAACAGGCTTCACCATCGACCGACCATTTGCGCACCCCCTTCAGCCCCGAAGGATTGAGCGCCACGGAAACCGGTTCGCCATGCGGAATCGCCCGGGCCGGGCACGCTCCGGCGCACCGGTCACATTGCTCGCAGAACTCACGCACCCCAAACCGTTTCGGCGCATCATGGGCCAGCGGCATGTCGGTGAAGATCTTGCCGAACCGCAGACGGGCTCCGAACTCGGGCGTGATCACCATGCCGTGCCGGCCGTACTCGCCCAGGCCGGCGGCGAGTGCCAGAGGGATCGCCAGCGCCGTGTCGTTCATTGACGGGACGGCTTCGTACCCGAGGTTGCGGATGTACTGGGCAATACCAAGCAGCACCGCCGCGTCCTGGGAATAGCCGAGACCAGTCGCGGTGCCCGCCAGCGCCGACGGCGCCGTCTGGATCAGCTTGCCGTCCATCGACTGGCCGATGACGATGACGCTTGTCAGTCCGTCGGGCAGATCATTGGGTTTCGCCTCGCCTGTCTGGTGACTGAATCGATCGGTGTACACCCAGCGATCGTCATATGCCGTAATCCCCACCAGGTCGGCGCCGAATGTCTTGCCCGCCAGCTTGATGTCGGATGCCCCTGCCTCTGGTGACTCGGGTGGGAGTTTCTCGGCGGCGCCATCCCGAAGCATGGACAAGGGGTCGAGGAAGCCGTCGCGGCGGCCTTGGTCCTCGTACATCTCGGTGAAGACGTCGCTGACATGCCAGGAGGCATTCCGTAGGGCATAGTCGCGTTGCGTGAACCCGTTGGCCTTGCGCCAGTTGTCGAGCGGTCGACGATAGGTCGCATAAAAGCGGTCCGACTTGCGGGTGCGAATTCGATCGTCCCAGAACGACCGGGAGAAGACGTCGTTGACCTGGCTGAACCGCTCGAAGTCCTCGAGCACTTCGAAGCCTTCATCCTTGTGGTCCACACCGCGACGTTACGCGTAGGGTCTGGACCATGACAATCGTTGTCAGGCCGAGCGGCCAGGCCTGCGGTGGAACCGTGACCGGCGTCGATCTCACCGAACCCCTGAGCGAGCGCGAGGTGGCAGACATTCGGGCGGCATGGCTGGAACATCATGTGGTCGCGTTTCCGGACCAGCCGATGGACGACGATGATCTCGAACGGTTCACGCTCTACTTCGGACCGTTCGGGGACGACCCCTACATCGCGACGATTCCCGGCCGGGACCACATCATTGCGGTGTCGCGCCGGGCCGATGAGACGTCCCCGCTCTTCGCCGACAACTGGCACAGTGACTGGAGCTTCCAGAAGGTACCGCCGGCCGGCACCTGCCTGTTCGGCATCGACATCCCCCCGGTCGGGGGCGACACCTGGTTTGCCGACCAACACCTCGCCCTGGACGAGATGCCCGACGAACTGCGCAGCCGGCTGGAAGGGCTCATGGCGGTGCACTCGGCGCGTAACGCCTACGCTCCGGCTGGCTTCTATGGCGACAACGACGCGCCAGATCGAAGCATGGACATCCGCCCCTCGGAGACCGCCATCGACTCTCAGCTGCATCCGATCATTCGGGCCCACCCGGAGACCGGACGGCTCGGGATCTTCAGCACGGCCGGCTACATCGTCGACATCGACGGGGTCGAGGCTGACGAAGCACAACACCTCCTTGTGGAGCTCTATCATCATCAGACCCAGGACCGCTTCGTCTACAAACATCGGTGGCAACCGAACATGCTCGTGATGTGGGACAACAGGAGCGTGTTGCATCGCGCGACCGGTGGTTACGACGGCCACGACCGGCTGCTTCATCGCACCACGATCGGCGAACGTCACTGACCGACCAGTTCGCCTGTCGTTCCACCGCCGCCAGCAGTCACGGGCGCGGTTTCCCACGCGATCTAACATCAGCGAATGGCCAGCTCGAGTTCTGCGATCGATCTCATCGCGATCCCCCGCGCAGATCGGGCCCCGCTCGCCGCCATACTGCGACGGGTTGGCTTCGCTCTTTCCCTGGTCGTATTCGTTGCCGTGGTCGTCCGGTTGGGCGGTGATGGGTTCATCGATTCTGGAACCAACGAATCCATCGGCTTCCTCGACGCGTTGTACTACGCCTCGGTGACGGTCACCACGACGGGCTACGGCGACATCGCTGCGGTCACCGAGTCGGCGCGGCTGGCGACGATCGTGTTGATCACGCCGGCTCGCATCCTGTTTTTGATTCTGGTCGTCGGCACCACTGTTGAAGTGCTGACGGATCAGTCACGCGAGTTGTTACTCACCCGACGCTGGAGGAAACAAGTGAAGAACCATGTGGTGATCTGCGGATTCGGTTCGACGGGCCAGAGTGCCGCCAGAGACCTGATGAGCCGAGAGATGGACGCAAACGACATCGTGGTCGTCGACTTGGACAGCGATGCACTCGCCCGAGCGTCGGATTTCGGATTCGTGGCCATTCGAGGCGACGCCACCCACAGCGCCGTACTGGAACAGGCGGCGATCACCGATGCGCGTGCCGTGATCGTGTCGCCGAACCGGGACGATACTGCCGTGCTCATCACACTCACCGTGCGCGAGCGCAATCCCGCCGCGCACATCGTGGCCGGCGGACGCGAACAGGAGAATCTGAGCTTGCTCCGGCAGGCTGGTGCGAACGAGGTCGTCGATGCCACCGCGGCGGTTGGGCGGATGCTTGGTTTGGGCACCTATGCGCCAGGTGCGGTCCGGGTACTCGACGATATTCTCGACGCCGGCGAAGGACTCGAGTTGGTGGAGGTTGCAGCCGAGGCATCGGCTGGCGAAGCGTCCGCACCCACTGGCTCGACGCTCGTGGCCGTCATCCGCGACGGCGTCAGGCTTCCGCCCGATCAAGTTGCCGCCGGCGATGTCCAAGCCGACGACCGACTCGTTGTGCTGCGGGAATCCCCGACCTAGCTTCCGCTAGACGCCCGGACGCAAAAGCTCCAAGAACGGAGTGAGTGAGTCCGTCGCCGAAAGTCCGCCGATGGTCGTACCTATTACCGTCGCCCGATCTCGACCGAGCACCGGATCAGCGAACAGGTGGAACTTGGCCCGAATCTCATCGTCGGACAAGTGTGCAGTCGCATCACCGCGGGGTTCTGTGTCTTCGGAGGTGTGCGACGTGCCGTCAGCGAGGTTGATCGTGACCCGGGCGTAGCGATTGTGCGGGAAGGCTGCGTTGTGGGCATTGTCCTCGACGATGGTCACCCGTTGGGATAACGAGCGAATCTCCTCGTCGGCAAGCGCGGCAGCACTCACCTCCGTGGCGCCGAGTTGTCCGCGCACGATCGCGGCGGCGACGGGGAACGGCAGGCTGTATTGCGCCTGTTCGGTTGTGGCCGGCAGGGCGGTGGCCAGCCGAGCCGCCTCGTGAAACGTGACCACCTCAACTCCTTCGACATCGGGGCCCGGAATGTTGTGCTCCCGGCAGAGATTCAGAGCTGCTTCGACCGCGGGTTGGGCCCACCGGCAGACGGGATGAGGTTTGAAGTACTGCTCGAAGATGATCCACCGTTCGCCGAGATCGGCCCACACGTCGGCGACGGTGGGGTCGTTGATCGTGACCGCGGGCGCTCCCGTGAAGCCATCGGCCGCAAGATAGGCCGCGCTTACTCCGGCCATTGCTCCCCAACCCGATCCGTCCTTCAACATCGTTGGATGGTCGATCACGCGCATCATCTGACTTCGCGGTCCGTGGTACTCGGCGATACCCATCGCCTCAAACGTCGATGCATGGTCCAAACCGAGGACCCGTGCCCCCAGCGCCGCTGCGCCGACCGCACCCCACGCGCCAGACGTGTGGTAATCACACGCGGTCTGGTGCAGCGCGATGCCGGCGCGGGTTGCGATCTCGTAACCGACGATCAGGTTCGCCAGGAACTCCCCGGCATCATCTTTCTGCTCCGCCTGCGTGAACGCCAGAATGGCAGCGACCTGATGGCAACCGGTGTGCCCCTTCGTCAGGTTGTTGCCGTCGTGCGCGTCGATCGAGTCGATCGTCATTCCGGAGGCGAGCGCCGCACCAGCCGGGCTGACTTCCCGACCATCGAACAACATCGGCACGGCTGGCCCTGTGCCAGCGCCGAAGTGTTTCGCGGCATGATCATGGATGATGCTCGACAGTTCGGTCGTTCGGCCCGCGGCCGCTACGCCGAGCAGGTCAAGGAGGCAGCGTTGCCCGAACGCGACGACGTCCTCGGGCATGTCGGCCAAGGTCGTGTCGTGCAACCAGTTGAGCACCGCTGTGGGCTGATGCCCCGGTGTGGTCATCCGAGGAGATGCGCGGCGAATAGCTTCGTGGTGCGCTCCCATGATGTGGTCGCAGCGTTCTCGTCATAGTTGACCCCGATCGGCCAGCTGTAGCCGTGGTCGGCGCCCGGAAAGACCTCGACCTGGACGTGGTCCAATGGCTCGACCGCATCGAAGAACGGCTGATGCATGGCGATTGATTGCACCTCGTCCGCATCACCAATACCGATAAACACCGGCTGCTTCAGGTCGCCCGCAGTCAGGTGCGGCGAATCGTCTCCGTCATCAGCGAGAAAGGACGGATGCCACGTGGCCCCGACCACGAACCGGTCAGGAAGGCGCATCAACGTGCGGTAGATCGCTCGGGCACCCAGGCAGAAGCCGATCGTCCCCATCTTCTCAGCTGGCTCCACGCCGACGGCGGCAAGCGCCGCGTCGAGATCGTTCTGAATTCCGTCGTCCGTCAACGAGAACAACATCTTCATGACCTGGGCTCGGGTCTCGTCCGTGGCTTCCGAGGCCTCCCAGCCGAGCAGCCGACCGTGACGGTGGTACAGATCGGGCACGACAACGCGATACCCCTCTGCGGCCAGTTTGTTGGCGAACGTGTGGGTCGACTCGCGGATGCCCGGACCGTCGTGGAACATTGCGATCGTCGGGTGATGCGCCCCATCGCTCGGTTGTTTCACGAGCACCGCCATCGGCTCGCCATCGCTGGTGGTTTCGACAATGTCCTCGGTCACATTCATGGCCCGAACCTAGTTCTTCGTTCCGAGGGTCGATAGCTACACTCGCGCGATGGCCGGACCGCTCACCGACGAACAAGTTCAGAAGTACCACCGAGACGGGTTCGTCTTCATGGAAGACGCGCTCACCTCCGATCAACTCGCCGCCTTGCGAGAGGACTTTGCCGAGTGGCGCGATGACAGCCGCCAACACGACGGCCCCTTTGGTGCCACCATCGATGGTCGAGAGCGGTTCGATGTCGAGCCTGGTCACACCGCCCCGAAACCGGCGCTTCGGCGCGTGGCCTCACCGACCGAGATTTCGCTGGCCTATCTCGATGCCATGCGCAATGCGCCCGGCGTCGACGCGGTCGCTCAGGTCGTTGGACCGAACGTGCAGTTCAACAACTCGAAGGTCAACTCGAAGCAACCCGGTGCCGCGACCCAGGTGATGTTCCATCAGGACTTCGCGTTCCAGCCGCACAGCAACACCGATCTGGTCGCCATCCTCTACTTCCTCGATGACGTCACCCTGGACAACGGTCCGCTACGGGTTGTGCCGGGCAGCCACAAAGGCGAGCTCTACACGCATTGGGAAGACGACACGTTCAGCGGGATCGTTGAACCCCATGTGGTCGAGATGGCTGAAGCAGCCTCGGTCCCCTGCATCGGCCCCGCTGGTTCGGCCTGTCTGATGCACAACCTGCTGTTGCATGGCTCCGCCCCGAACGCGTCAGATCAGCCCCGGACCCTGTTTATTGCCGAGTACCGCAGCGACGATGCGATTCCGTTGGCGACCAGCCACATCCCGAGCGTCCACGAAGGTGAGCTCGTCCGCGGCACGGCCTCGGAGATGGTCCGCACCTCCGACTACGCCATGCGAATTCCGCCGGTCCCCAAGTCCGCCAGCTTCTTCAACCAACAAGCAAAAACCGACAAAGGGGTCTGACCCCTTCTGCCAAAAAGGGGTCAGACCCCTTTGTCGCAATTGAGTCAGTCGTCGGCGTGCAGGAACCCGGTCACCAGCAGCGAGGTGAACGAGGAAACCAAGTCGTCGATCGACGACGCGGGTACCCCGCTCATCTCGTCGAGTCGAGTCAATTTGGGATGGAGCTCAACCAACCCTTGCATCGCGCTCCAGCACAAATGTGAAGCCTTACGAACGTCGAGTTTCGGGTTGTGGGTCTCCGCAATGTCTCGGACGGCATCCTCAAGAACGCCGAACGCCGACGTCCCGCAGGTCTGCAGTGAAGGATGGTCACCGTCGACGACGTCGGGCCGGAACGCAACCTCCATGTGCGCGGGGAAGTTCATTCCGACTTGTACGTAGGCCACGCCGATGAGCCGCAGCCGCTCAATGGGATCCGTGGTCATGGCCGCCGCCGCGGCGGTCTGCCGGTGCAGGGTGTCAAGTCCCTCGATGGCAAGCGCCGTGAGGAGACCCTCCATGTCGCCGAAGTGGTAACCCGGCGCGGCATGGGAGACGCCAGCGCGTCGGGCCACTTCACGGAGGCTGAACGCGCCGAGCCCTCGTTCAACGATGACCTCGGCGGTTGCCTCCTGCAGCACCTGTCGGAGGTCGGCCGCTTCGGTCTCTGTGGCGGGGGTCATAATTCCAGTATGCCTTGGGACTTGACGTTGTCAAGTTTCTACTTTACATTGTCAAGTACTTCAGCTTGACAGTGTCAAGATATCTCGAAAGGCAGGATCATGAGAAAACAACAGGAACGGGAAACGGAAGAGGCGCCAGGGGACGCCATCGACAAGGGTCATCCGCGCCGATGGGCCGCGCTGGCGGTGGTTGCGCTCGGCGTATTTGTGACGACCCTCGATGGGACCATCGTCAACATCGCACTGCCAAGCCTCTCGGCTGACCTCGGTGCTACAACCCGCGAGCTGCAGTGGATCGTGGATTCCTATCTCCTCGTATTCGCCGGTCTACTTCTGGCGGCAGGCGGATTGGGCGATCGTTTCGGCCGCAAGCGGTCATTGATCATCGGTCTGGCAATCTTTGGCATCACGTCGGCGTTCGCAGGCTCCGTCGACACCCCAACGGAGCTGATCATCGGGCGAGCGTTGATGGGAATCGGCGCCGCCGGCATCTTCCCCGCCACCTTGGCGATCATCACCAACATGTTCGCCGACCCAACGGAGCGAGCAAAAGCCATCGGTATATGGGCCGCAACAAGTGGAATCGGCGTCGCCGCCGGGCCGATCAGCGGCGGCTGGCTCCTGGAGAACTTCTGGTGGGGCTCGGTCTTCTACATCAATGTGCCGATTGCGATCATCGCCATCATCGCCACGGTTTTCGTCGTGCCCGAATCACGCGATGAGGACGTACCCCGCATGGATCGGGTTGGACTACTGCTTTCGATCGCGTCGATCACCGCAATCGTCTTCACGATCATCGAAGCACCGGAGTTCGGTTGGCTCAGTGGAGTCACGTTTGCCGGCTTCGTAGCCTCGACGGTTCTCTTGGCCACATTTGTCTGGTGGGAACTTCGGGTCGAGAATCCGCTGCTGCCCGTGCGAATCTTCAAGAACCTCCGATTCAGCGCCGCCAGCGTCGCGGTGACATCGGCGTTCTTCGCACTGTTCGGGTTCATCTTCCTGATCACGCAGTATTTCCAGCTGGTTCGTGGCTACTCGCCGCTGGAGGCCGGCATCCGCACCCTTCCGGTGGCGTTCGCAATCGCCGCGGCGTCGATCATCTCGCCGCTTCTGGTTGAGCGCATCGGCACGAAGTACGTCGTCAGCGGGGGTCTCGCCACCATGGCCATCGGCTTTGCCTGGGTCGCAGCCGCCTCGGCCACAACCCCGTACCTCGAGATCGTCGGGCAGATGTTGCTGCTCGGCGGTGGACTCGGCGCAACCACGGCACCGGCAACCGAATCCATCATGGGCTCGCTGCCGGTCGAGAAGGCTGGCATCGGCTCCGCGGTGAATGACACGACGCGCGAGCTCGGAGGCACACTCGGTGTGGCGGTCATCGGTTCCATCTTCAGCTCCGTCTATGTCAATACGCTCGCCGACGGGCCGATCTTTTCGAGCCTTTCGGGTGAGGCCCGAACCGTCACCGAGGAGTCGGTCGTGGGAGCCGGCAATGTCGCTCAAACGCTTGGACCAGACGCCCAACGCTTCTTCACCGAGGTGAGTGACGCGTTCCTCGCCGGTCAGGCCGTGGCCTGCCTCGTCGTCGCCGGGGTCGCCGTCGCCGGTGCGTTGTTTGCCTTGCGCTTCCTCCCGGCCAGAGCAGAAGGCGACGAGCTCATATTGAGCGAAACCGAGGTCGACTTCGAGCTCGCACTCTCCATGAACTGACCAACCACCGGGCCGAATCGCCGGCCACACTCAGCAACGGGTCTGACCCCTTTCGCCAAAAAGGGGTCAGACCCCTTTGAGTGGAGTGCGCTCAGGATTTGGGTGTAAGGCGGCGTGTGATCTCGACGTAGACCTCGGGGCCGACCATGGCGGTCAACTCCTCGGCGAGAGACTCAATCACCGTGGTTTCGCCGATGTACGGCTCGGGCTCTTCGGTGCAGCACCAGGCGATCGTCGAGTTCTCTTCGTCCCAGTCCGTGCGCGCCCAGTGGCGCAACACGTTCGAACCGTCCTCCTGCGTTTCGGCACGCAGCGGCAGTTGCCAACAGACCGACGGTTTCCACGTGGTCGGAGACTCACCGACGTCGACCGCGGCGAGATGGAGCGCACACCCCTCTCCCCCGGCGAATCCCGGACGGTTGTGGAAGATACACGCGCCCTCGACCACACGGGTCAACGTTCGCGACTCGTCCGCGTAGATTCCTCCCGCGACCGCCTCCGCGTGGAATTGGAAGCGCGGCGGGTCGAGCGTCGCCGCGAGTGCACCCGTGTTCATCGCCTCCTCGTCGTCGAGGAACTGGGCTCCATGTGAACAACAGCCTTGATTCAGATGCTCCGCTGGCTCGGGCAGGATCCCCTTGCAGCCCTTGCCCCAGATACAGGTCCAGTTCGACGTGAGGAACTCGGCGTCGATGTGCCAGACCGTTCCGTCAACCGGATCTTCGAATCGATCGTACGCCTGCCACCCCACCTCCAAATCCTACGTCACCCCGGTTCTGTGGAGTCTGGCGCGCGGTATACGCACCACACGCTCCACAGATCTCAGAGGGGTCTAGGGCTCGCCGTCGGCGATCTCTTCTTTGCGGCGGGCCACGTAGTCGTCGAGTGCTTCGCGTCGGTCCGCAGGCATCGTCGGCTCCTCGTAGTCCGCCAACGCGGTTTGCCACAACGTCGTGGCCCGCTGGGTCGCGGTCAGCGAACCCGCCTCCTCCCAGGCCCCGTGGTTCTGCCAATCGCTGAGGATTGGCGCGTAGAACGCATGCTCGTAGCGGGCCAGAGTGTGCTCATCCCCGAAGAAGTGGCCGCCCGTAGGCACCCGCGACATTGCATCGAAGGCCAGCTCCTCCTCGTCGAGTTTCACCGGCGTGAGGAACTCCATCATCTGCTGCAGCATCTCCACATCGAGCACGAGCTTCTCGTAGCTGGCCTGAAGCCCGCCCTCCATCCAACCGGCAGCGTGATACACGAGGTTCGCTCCGCCGAGGACGGCTCCCCACAACGACATCTGCGTCTCGTAGGCGGCTTGCGCATCAACCACATTGGATGCGCTCGAGTTGCTGCACCGATAGGGCAGGCCGTAGCGCCGCGCCAACTGACCCGACGCGATATTGGCTTTGGTCTGTTCAGGTGTGCCGAAAGCTGGGGCACCGCTGCGCATGTCGACATTGCTGGTGAAGGCGCCATACATGACGGGTGACCCCGGATTGGTCAGCTGCGTGAGCGCAATACCGAACAGTGCCTCCGCGTTCTGCTGCGTGAGCGCAGCGGCGAGTGTCACCGGCGTCATCGCCCCCATGAGCGTAAACGGCGTGACCGACACGACCTGACCGTGTTCACTCATCGTCATCAGACCGTTCGCCATCTCCTCATCGAAACGGCGGGGTGAGTTCACATTGATGATCGTGGTCACACCTGGAGATAAGGCCATCTCCTCGAGCGTGAGCCCTCTGGCGATGGCCATCATCTCGATCCCATCGAGCGCTCGGCCACGACCGATCGACAGACAGTGGAAGCTCAGATCGCTGAGTGTGAGATTGGCTCGGTAGGCGTCGAGGTGGCGGTTGTTGGCTGGCAATTCCAATGGCGATGCGACCTGATTCCCGATGATGTGAATCGCGTTGAAGTAATGCGCGAGCCGGATGAAGTTCTCGTAGTCCTCCATGTTCGACGGGCGTCGGCCGCCGACGCAGTCGTGCACCGATGGCGGGCCGGCCACGAGTCCGAACGCCATCCGGTTTCCACCGATGTCGAGCTGCTTGTCCTCGTTGCGACTGGTGAGTGTGAAGGAAGACGGTGCCGATGCAAGCGCCGCTTCGATGACCTCACGCCCGACGCGCACCACTTCACCCTCGACAACCGCACCCGCATCGGCGAACAGCTGACGAGCGTCCTCGCTCCAGAGCTCGATGCCCAGTTCCTCTAGTACGCGCAGTGACGCGTTGTGGATCGTCTCGACCCCCTCATCATCCAGGACAGGCAGGGTGCCGTGGGTGTGCTCGACCTGTCGCCATGGCAGCTGCCGTATCGCCGGTTCGTTCGCCGTCGATCGAGCTCGCCCTCTTCTGGCCATCGCCCGAACAGTACCCGTCTCTGTATGGTGACCGGATGGATATCGAATTCTGGGTTGATCCCATTTGACCGTGGTGCTGGGTGACGGCCCGTTGGGTCGTCGATGTGGTGCAGCCGGAGCGTGACCTGAACGTCGAGTGGCAACCGATCAGC
>SHLQ01000187.1 GCA_004282895.1 Acidimicrobiales bacterium | reverse complement strand
CTCGGAACCCGCGCCCTCGGGTTTATGGGCGCCGAAGCTCCGGGTCCGACGGCCGAACGGCTTTCACCCCGGGCCCGTGACACCGCCCGGCTTCTCTGGATCGTCTACGCCGGAGTCACCGGACTGATTGCCGTGGCGTATCGCCTGGCTGGAATGCCGTTCTTCGACGCGATCGCCCACGCGGTGACGACCTCGGCAACGGGTGGATTCTCGATCTACAACGACTCGATCGGCGAGTATGACAGCATCCCCATCGAACTGGTCGCACAAGTCGGCATGCTCATCGGCGGAGCAAACTTCACACTGCACTGGCTCTTCGTGTCGCGCGACCGTGGGATCTACCGGAAGGACCCGGAGTTCCGGTCGTACATCGCCATCGCCGTGGTGGCAACAGCCATCGTGACGTCGATGCTTGTGGTGAACGACTCCGTCGGCGGATTCGGCTCCGCACTGCGCGCAGCCTCGTTCAACGTGGTGAGTATGGCGACCAGCACCGGTTTCGGGAACGCCCAAGGTGCAGGAACCCCGGGCGATTTCGTCCGCTGGAGCGCCAGTCCATTGGTGATAATCCTGTTGCTGATGGCCGTCGGCGGCATGAGCGGATCCACCGCGGGAGGTATGAAAGTCGTGCGGATTCGTGTCCTGGCGGCGGCGTCTCAACGACTCGTCGACACCGTTCGTCAGCGCCGCGCCGTCATCCCCGTCAAAATCAACAATGAAGTGGTGAAGGAGGACGTTGTCCATCGCATCGGTGTGTTCGTGATCGCCTACATCGTCATGACCGTGGGCGGTTTGATCGTGGTTGTGGCGCTCGGCGGCGAGCTGGAAGCCAGCATTGGTGCGACGATCGGATCGCTGTCGAACATGGGCCCGGGCCTCGCAGACGCGGGTCCGACCTCGACGTTCCTCGTGTTTCCCACGCCGGCCCGGATGGTGCTTGCATTCCTCATGTTGGCCGGGCGTCTCGAGCTCTTCGCCGTGTTGTTGATGCTCGCCGCGCCACGCCGCGTGCTGCGACAACTGCAGCCACACAAGAAAGCGTTCTAGCGGTTAGCCCGTTCCGCCGAGAAGCTCCGCCAGGAGCAACGTCATCGACCACGGATCCTCGCTGCCGGCAAGCTCGCGGCAGCTGTGCATCGCGAGCTGGGCACAACCCATGTCGAGGGCTCGTATGCCAAGGCCCGCAGCAAGTGTCGGACCGATCGTGGATCCACACGCGAGGTCGGCCCGGTTGGAGAAGTGTTGGGTCGGTACCCCCGCCCGTTCCGCAGCCAGATGGAACGTCGCGGCGGAGTGGGCGTCCGTCGTGTAACGCTGGTTGACGTTGTGTTTGAGCACCGGCCCGCCGTTCATCATGACCCGGTGGCCAGGATCATGGCGTTCGGGATAGTTGGGGTGGGTGGCGTGTGCGTTGTCGGCGGAGATGAGCAAGGAGCCAGCGCGACTGGCGACGCGATCGGCCGGGGTCGCGCCCCGCGAGTCGGCGATCTGGTCAAGGAGCACCGGAGTGGCAGCGGTCGCGGCGCCGCTGCTGCTCACCGAGCCCACTTCCTCGTGGTCAAAGAGCGCCACGATTGCGATGGCGTCCGGGTCGGTGATTCCCGATAGGGCGGTGACGGCGGCGTGGCACGAAAGCTGATTGTCGAGTCGCGGCGCGCTGATGAAGCTGTCGTCGACACCGACGAATCCCGAAGGATTCGTGTCGTGGAACATGAGGTCAGCGCCGAGAATGTCACTGCGAGGCACATCAAGTTCGCCCGCAACGAGGTCCATCAGGTCGTCGGCACCGTCCTCCAACCCGAAGATCGGGCGAAGGTGGGCGTGTTTGTTCAGCACGAGACCCGTGTTGTTCACGTCACGGTCGAGGTGGATGGCGAGCTGGGGAACGCGGAACAACGGTTCGTTGAGGAAGACAAGCCGTCCTTCGCTTCGGTCACCGACCCGTACGGTTACCCGACCGGAAAGGCCAAGGTCGCGATCCAGCCAGGAGTTGAGCAGGACACCACCGTAGACCTCGACCGATGCTCGGGCGTACCCCTGGGTGTGCGCGTTCGGGAGTGGTTTCAGGCGCAGGTTTGGGCTGTCGGTGTGCGCTCCGACAACACGAAATGGTGTCGTCGGACCCGCGGATTCGGGAACGACCCACGCAAAGAGGGCTCCGTCGGCCGAGCGAACGAATCGTCCGGGCTCGCCTGCGGATCGTCCGTCGGTGGCCGTGAACCCCGCGTCGAGCAGCAGGCGTTCGGCCGATTGCGCCACATGGTACGGACTGGGCGATTGATCAATGAAGCGGGTCAAGGACACGGCATGGGCGTGCTGGGAGGCGGTCATGGCCCCCATTCTGGCGCAACGGCGTTGGTGCGCGGGATTCCGGAGCGATAGCTTGGGCTGTTCAGGCAGGGCCAACGTCGTCCCGGTAGCCACCCATATCGCCAAGACGACAGGACTCCGGCCATGTACGGACTTCCCCCCGCACAGGGGCTCTACAACCCAGCGTTTGAGCACGATGCGTGTGGGCTGAACTTCGTCTGTGACATGCAGGGGCGACGCAGCCACCGCATTGTGAACCTCGCTATCGGCGCGTTGTGTGCGCTGGACCATCGTGGTGCGTCGGGCGCGGATCCCGATGTTGGGGATGGTGCAGGCATTCTTGTCCAGATTCCTGACCGGTTCCTGCGGGCCAACGTCGGTTTTGACCTTCCCGATCAGGGGGCCTACGCCACCGGCATCGCGTTCCTGCCAACGGACGAATCGCAGGCAACCATTGCCAAGGGCGAAATCGAACGTATTGGATTGGAGCAGGGCCTGCGGGTTCTCGGGTGGCGTGATGTACCCGTTGAACCACAGGACATCGGTGAGGAATCCCGCCGAACGATGCCCGCGTTCGCGCAGCCATTCTTTGTGGACGCTGCCGGTGAGGCCACCGGCCTGGCGTTAGATCGACTTGCCTACGTTGCGCGCAAACGTTTCGAACACGAAATCTCCTTGACCGCCGGAGAGGACGAGGTCAACGAGGCCATGGGTGGAGCCAGTGGCCTCCATGATGGGGTGTATTTCCCCTCGTTGTCGTCCCGCACGATCGTCTACAAGGGCATGCTCACGACGCCCCAGCTGGCCTGGTTCTATCCGGATCTCCGCGATTCGAACTTCGAGTCGGCAATTGCACTCGTCCACAGCAGGTTCAGCACGAACACCTTCCCTTCGTGGGCGCTGGCTCATCCCTACCGGTTCGTGGCCCACAACGGCGAGATCAACACGATCAAGGGAAACCGCAATTGGATGCACGCGCGCGAGGGTTCATTGTCCTCGGAGGTCTTCGGTGAGGACCTGGCCACGGCGTATCCGATCTGCACCCCGGGAGCGAGTGACACCGCTGGCTTCGATGAAACGTTGGAACTGCTGTCCCTGAGCGGGATCCCACTGGCCGAAGCGATGCTCATGATGATCCCGGAGCCGTGGGAGCGGCACGCCACGATGAGCGACGAGCGTCGGGCGTTCTACGAGTTCAACTCGATGCAGATGGAGCCCTGGGACGGACCGGCGTCTGTCAGCTTCACCGATGGCACGGTGATCGGAGCGGTGTTGGATCGAAACGGTCTGCGGCCATCTCGGTATTGGGTCACCGACGACGATCTCGTGGTCATGGCGTCGGAGGTTGGCGTCGTCGAGCTCGATCAGTCGACTGTGATCGAAAAGGGCCGCCTCGAACCCGGACGTATCTTCCTTATCGACACCACACAGGGTCGGATCATTCGCGACGACGAGATCAAGTCCTCACTGGCGAGCGCCCGCCCCTACCAGCAGCTCATCGATGATCGACTCCTCGGACTTGACCAGTTGCCGACAGGGGAGGTCACCGCCTTCGGAGATGCTGACCGAACCGCGCTGCAAACGGCCTTTGGGTATACCCAGGAAGACCTCAAAACGTTGCTTTCGCCGATGGTTCGCGACGGCAAGGAAGCGCTTGGGTCCATGGGAACAGACATACCCATCGCTGTGCTCTCGGATCGCTCGCGGTTGTTGTTCGACTACTTCCAACAGCTGTTTGCCCAGGTGACGAACCCACCGCTTGATGCCATCCGTGAAGAGCTGGTGACGGCGGTCTCGACGACGATTGGACCTCGGAGCAATCTGTTGGACCCGACCAGTGACCCGGTCACGCAGGTGCGTATCGAACATCCGGTCCTCACCCGAGCTCAGCTCGCCCAGATTGTGGCCAGCAGCGCGGAGCGAGCGCCGCTGGCTGCCGAAGTCATCGGCCTTGGGTACCCCGCCGGTGGCGACGGCGACGCCATGAACGACGCGATCGATCGGGTGTTGGCCGAAGCCGACGCCGCCGCGGATCGTGGTGTGAACGTGCTGGTGTTGTCCGACCGTGTGGTCGACGCCGAGACGGCGGCGATGCCGTCATTGCTCGCCACGGCCGCCGTGCATCACCACCTGGTCGATCGTGGCATTCGCACGCAGGTTGATGTTGTGGTCGAAGCCGGCGACGCACGAGAGGTGCACCATATTGCGTGCCTGCTCGGCTTCGGTGCACGGGCGGTGTGTCCGTATCTTGCGTTGGAGACGGTGGCCGAGCTGGTCGACGATCAGGCCTATCGACTTGGCTCGGATATGACCCACGCGGAGGCGGAGACGAACTACGTCAAGGCCGTGGACAAGGGCCTGCTCAAGGTCATGTCAAAGATGGGCATCAGCACCGTTGCCTCCTACACGGGCGCGCAGATCTTCCAGACGATCGGCCTGTCCTCGAGCCTCACCGACCGCTACTTCGGTGGCATTCCGAGCCGCCTCGGTGGTGTCGGCCTGGATGTGTTGGCGGCCGAAGTCGCCGATCGTCATGCGAAGGCGTTCGCCGCAAACCCCTCCGAGCGAGCCCACCGTGGACTCGAAGTTGGCGGTGATTATCAGTGGCGGCGCGAAGGGGAGTATCACCTCTTCAACCCCGAGACCGTCTTCAAGTTGCAGCACGCCACGCGTGACAAACGATTCGATGTCTTCCGCGAGTACACGGACAAGGTGAATGATCAGTCGCGTCGTCTGGCGACCCTTCGCGGATTGTTCACGCTCACGAGTGAGGACCGCTCGCCCGTGCCGATCGACGAGGTCGAGCCTGTCGCCGAGATCGTGAAACGGTTCTCCACGGGCGCGATGTCGTACGGTTCGATCTCTGCCGAAGCACACGAAACGCTCGCGATCGCGATGAACCGGATTGGCGCGAAGTCGAACACGGGTGAGGGCGGCGAGGACTCCGAACGATTCGAGACCATGCCCAACGGGGACTCGAAACGATCCGCAATCAAGCAGGTTGCCTCCGGCCGATTTGGTGTGACGTCGCACTACCTGACCAACGCGGACGACATCCAGATCAAGATGGCGCAAGGCGCCAAGCCGGGCGAGGGCGGACAGCTCCCGGGACACAAGGTGTATCCGTGGATTGCCAAGACCCGGAACAGCACACCCGGTGTTGGATTGATCAGCCCCCCGCCGCATCACGACATCTATTCCATCGAAGACCTGGCGCAGCTCATCTATGACCTCAAGAACGCCAACCCGGATTCGCGGGTTCATGTGAAGCTCGTCAGTGAGCTCGGGGTAGGGACGGTCGCGGCAGGGGTGTCCAAAGCCCACGCCGACGTCGTATTGATCTCGGGCCACGACGGAGGAACCGGCGCGTCGCCGCTGACGTCGGTGAAACACGCTGGTGCGCCGTGGGAGATCGGTTTGGCCGAGACCCAACAAACGTTGCTCATGAACCGGCTTCGGGATCGCATCGTTGTCCAGGTCGATGGTCAACTCAAAACCGGCCGAGATGTGGTCATCGCCGCGCTTCTTGGTGCAGATGAGTTCGGGTTCGCGACCGCGCCGCTCGTGGTTATGGGCTGCGTCATGATGCGGGTCTGTCACCTCAACACCTGCCCGGTTGGTGTGGCCACACAGGATCCGGAACTGCGCAAGAAGTTCAGCGGCTCGCCGGAGTTCGTTGTGAACTTTTTCGAGTTCATTGCGGAGGAGGTCCGTGAGCTCCTCGCCGAACTCGGGTTCCGGTCGCTCGAGGAAGCGATCGGTCAGGTC
>SHLQ01000186.1 GCA_004282895.1 Acidimicrobiales bacterium | reverse complement strand
GTGGTGGACGATGAACGGCGACGACTTCAATGTGCCAAGCCACGTACTTAAGTCGTTCCCGATCACCCCCGCGCAGGTGGAACCTATCCACAAGGAACTAGAAGAACTTGCGAGGCTCCTGCGTGCGGAACAGCCCCGCCATCCGAGCGTGACGCTGTACGCGAAAAAGGAGATCGGGAACTATGACCTGAACCGGTGCCGGCACATCACGGATCAGGCTGAGCAGCTCATCCTCGGAGCGCTGGAGCTCAGTCATCTATGGCCGGCGGTGCTGCTTGCCGACGCGCGATCGCAGAAGGCAACTGGCGAGCGACCCGGTACAGAGCGCGAGTGGCCATTCCCGTGGAATGGGCACCACGGCTGACAGAGCGATGGCGGACTGACCGGAGTTGGTTTGGCCATCTACTGAGCAAGCGCTTAACTCTGTACTCGTGAGGCCCGGCATCTTCGCCGCAGTGGGATCCCAAATCGGCTCGGGCTGAAGGGTCGCGTCTCGTATATCGCCCAGTATCTCGGTCTGCCAGCCGTCCGTCGCGCTCTCGAGAAGGACGTGGCCGGGATGGCCATCACGCACCGTGGAACACGTGAGCATTGCCCAAGCGATCGGATCCTACGGTGAGCGATTCACCGCAATGGACTCACGTCTCGACGCGATGGACATGCGCCTCGACTTCCTGTCGCAGGACATCGATCGCCGCTTCGAGGCCGTCGATCGGCGCTTCGACGACGTCTATCGCGGGCTCGACACGAGCGACACGCGGCTCGACAAACCTGAGCGGACGATGTCCGAAACCGAACTGCGGCGCTCGCTCTGGTGGCTCGCACATGGCGACACTCCACAGGAAGGCTCCGAGATCGGCTGGACGTATCTACGTTGGATCCTGCGGCTCCTTGATATCGACACGACTGTGGCCGGTCTTTCCGCTCCTGAAGTTCAACACGACTTCGAAGAGGAGGAGACGGCGGAGCTCTTTCGGGAATCGACCTTCGGTCAGAACTGGGCACGGTCCGCGTACAGCGAGCTGCTCGATCACATCATTTCGTTTGATTTCGACGGCGATGTCCCGCCGCTGTGCTGGAGCCCCAGACGCGTTGCGCATCTCCTCACATCCCGAGTCGGGTTCTTCGATGGTGAACACGCCGCCGCGCTCCCCGAACTGTTGCGGAATTGGGTTCGCTTCTGTGCCGAACAAACGGGTCAGCGCAAGCCGCTGCTGAAACAAGTCCTTGTCGAAATCGATCAGTGCGCATCCGATTTCTACCGTGAACTGGGGGAGTGGCATGCCGCATAGTTCGGATGTAGCACCATTTGCTACACTCGTGAAATGGGAAAGATCATCGGACAGCGCGAGTTGCGAAATGACAGCGGCAAGATCATGCGTGCCCTGGTTGAAGGTGAGACCTTCGTGATCACACGAAACGGAGAGCCCGTGGGTGAACTCATCCCACTCCGACGCCACCGCTTTGTACGCGCCGAAGCAGTCACCGAACTCTTCGCCAACGCGCCGGATGTCGACACAGAACAGTTCCGCAAAGACCTCGACGCCATTGCCGATCAAGATCCAACCCCACGTGGCTAGCGGCTCTCGTCCAGCGCGTGGGCTTCTCGACACGTCGGTGGTCATAGACCTTGAACACATCGCGCCGAGGGAACTTCCGCGTGAGGTGGCGATCAGTGCGATCACCCTGGCCGAGCTCGCCGCCGGGCCGAACGCCACCATGGATCCTGTCGAGCGAAGTCGCCGGCAAGACCGAGTGCAGCGCACCGAAGCTGCCTTCGACCCGATTCCCTTCGGAGCGGAAGCTGCCCGCGCCTACGGCCGAGTGTTCGCGGCGATTAGTACAGTGGGCCGCAAGCCCCGAGGAGCCAGGGCCGTCGACCTTCTGATTGCGGCTGTTGCCGTGGCGGAAGGTCTGCCCCTCTACACGCGCAACCCAAGCGACTTCTCGGCTCTCGAATCGCTGGTAGAAGTCATCGCTGTTTAGGCACACTTGGTTGTGTAAGCGATCGGCTGTCACACCACGTGCGTAGGTTCGAGGGTCTATCGAAGGTGTGACCTTCCGAGCATCAAACAGAAGGATGTGGCCGTCATGGCCATCACACAGGCCGACCTGGATCTGCTTCGCAACGAGCTCGACACGAGGATCACGGGTGTTACCGTGGAACACGTGAGCATGGCCCAAGCGATCGGATCCTATGGTGAGCGATTCACCGCAATGGACGCACGCTTCGACGCGATCGATGCGCGCTTCGAAGCGATCGACATGCGGCTCGACTTCCTGTCGCAGGACATCGATCGCCGTTTCGAGGCCGTCGATCGCCGTTTCGAGGCGGTCGATCGGCGGTTCGACGACGTCTATCGCCGGCTCGACACGATCGACATGCGGCTCGACAAACTTGATGCAAAGATCGACAACCGTTTCGGCTGGCAAACCGTCTTCATGGCGGTGCTCGGAGTTCTTGTGCTCTTCGGTGACGTCATCCGCGCTGCTGCTGGCTTGTAGCCCACTACCTATTCCTGGCGCCAGATGGCTTCGACCGCGTCGGCTGCCAACGCCTGACCGGCTTCCTCGAAGAGGTTGCGGGCCACGTCGACGCCGGCGTCCTTCAGTTGTCGCACGTGGTCGGGGTAGGTGGCGATGGCGGCGATCTTCGCGTCGGGCAGGAACGAACGGATGCGCTGCACGCACAGCAGGTTGGCCCGGTGGTTGCTGGTCGCGGCGATAACGAGCTCGACATCGGGATGCAAACTGACCCGCTCCCAGAAGTCGAGATCCAGCGCATCGCCGAGCACCACGCGGCGGCCGGCTTCGGTGTGTTCGGCAACCTTGTCCCGCTCCCGGTCCACGCCGATCACCGGACCGCGGCCCTGCTCGACGAGCTCGTCGTACGCGCCAACGCCGATTCGCCCCATCCCGAAGATCAACACGTTCGCCTCGCCGACATCGATCACGGCGTCATCCGGGAGGTGCGGGCGCCGCTCGAGCCGGGTGAACAGGCGGTGCCAGCGCGCGTACACCGCATAGCGGCCGGTGCTCGTGGCCGACGCAACAACGAACGACCCCGACACCGCCACCGCCAGCACGGCCAACCACTGCTGGTCCAGCCGCCCATCGTCGACCGCAGCCGCCACGACGATCAGGCCGAACTCGCTGAACGTCGACAGCGTCAACGACGTGTGCAACGCCGTCCGGGCCCGCAGTCGGAAGCGCGTGAACAGCAGGAAGAGCACGCCCGATCTCGTGGGCACGAGCACGACCAGCAGAATCCCGATCAGCAATGCGCTGGGCGAAGGGGTCCCGGCCAGCCCGATGGATAGGAAGAAGCCGAGAAGAAGCAGGTTCTTGAAGTCGAGCAGACGATTCGCGAGCTCGCTGGCCCGGGGATGTCGGGACATCACGATGCCGATAAACAGCGCCCCGAGGTCGGGTTTGAGATCGACGGCGTCGAAGAGCTCGGCGCCGATGCCGATCGCCAACACGAACCCGTACAACACCAGCAGCTCGCCATGGCCCGTCCGCGTCAGAAGCCAACCGAGCAGCGGCCGAGCGGCCAGAATCCCGACGACGACCGCGATCAGCCACGGCGAGGGCCACGACGACCCCAACATCACGATGAACAACACGGCCATCACGTCCTGAATCACCAGCACGCCGATGGCGATGCGTCCCGAAAGCGATTCCGTCTCGTTGGTCCGCTCCATGGCCTTGGCCGCAAAGACCGTGCTCGAGAACGACAGGCCGAACGCCACCATCATCGCCGAGGTCAGCGTGAGGTCGTCGGCGAGAGGCAACCCGATTCGGTCGGCCGCCAGCAGCACCGACGCCGGCACGATCGTCGCGATGATCGAGAAGATCGACGCCGTGCCCGCCACCTCGGGACGGACCAGCGTGGGCAGATCGAGCTTCAGCCCGATGCCGAACAACAGCAGCAGGATGCCCGCGTCGGCGATCGTCTCGATGAGCTCGGTGGACTCATAGTCGAACGCATGCAGCACGAAGCCGGCAGCCAGATACCCGACCAGCGGGGGCAGCCGCATGGCCGCGGCCGTCATGCCGAACCCGTAGGCAATGACGAGCAGCAGAAAGTCCATGCCTGATTATTGCCGCATTACATGCAGCAGGACGGCAACCCGCGCAGGACTCAGTACTTGGTGATCACCCCGGCGGTTTCGGCGCGCTCAATGATCTCCAAGCCGAGCACGGAGAGTCCGAAGTAGATCACGGCGCCGCCCAGCACCGCCCACCCCCACGTGATGCCGACGAGACCCAGCACCAACCCGGCGATGGCCACGATCGGAGCGGCGAGCCCACTGATGCCAAACCCGACCTGGACGAACGCGACGATGACGTCATTGCGGCGGAGAAGCCCGAGGGTCGTGGCGAGCGCCGACGAAACGGTGGCGACGACGGCGATCCATCCGATGAGGCCGATCCAACCGCTGACCAGCGCAAACGCGGTCGAGCTGACGAACGTCAGAACGGCCAGCACGTTGAGGTCGCCCTCGGCCGCCTCCCGTCGCTGCTCATCGCTCAGTTCACGACTCATGCATCAGACCCCGGTAGGCGCTAGCTGCGCATCCGCTCCGCCTGGGGCCATACTAAGAGCTACGCCTCGGTCATCACCATGGCGGCGTAGAGGCCAACGCCGTTGTACAGCGCAGACTCGTTGAACCGCACCAGATTCGAGTGGTTCGGTTCTGCGTCAGCTGGGCTGACGTCATCGGGACAGACGCCCATTCTCACCATTGCGCCCGGAACTTCGTTTAACACGTAGCTGAAGTCTTCGGCAGCAAAGATCGGCTGGTCCATCCACAGGAAGCTCTCAGCGCCGAGCAGCTGCTCGGTGGCCTTGGCGGCCAGCTCCGCTTGTTCTTGGTTGTTTATCGTGACGGGGTAGCCCGGAATGATCTCGGTACTACAGCTGCACCTGTGTGCGCCGGCCGTGTTCGTGGCGACCCGTTCGATCCCGCTATGGATCGTCGAGCGCACGTCTTCGTCGAACGTTCGAATCGTGCCTTCGAGAAAGGCGGAGGGCGGAATGATGTTGTTGGTGGTGCCCGCTTCGATGTGGGCAACGGTGATCACTGCGCTCTGCGACGGGTCGAGGTCTCGAGTCAGGATCGTCTGAAACCCGCCGACCATCGCGGCCGCTGGCGGGATGGGGTCGATGCAGTTGTGCGGTGCAGAGGCATGGCCGCCACCGCCGTTCACGTTGATCTCGAAGCGGTCGGCGCTCGCCATCAACGGGCCGCCGCGCGAACCGATCATCCCGTTCGGAACGGTGGATGTTACGTGGATCGCAAACGCCCTATCGACACCGTCGAGTACACCTTCTTCGATCATGTACTTGGCGCCGTGGTAGCCCTCCTCGCCTGGCTGGAACATGAACCGAACCTTGCCAGTGAAGGAATCTTTGTTCTCGCTAAGGAGGCGAGCGGCGCTCGACAGCATCGCGACGTGCATGTCGTGGCCGCAGGCGTGCATGGCGCCATCGATCGTTGACTTGAAGTCTGTCTCTAGGTCTTCCTGCAGTGGGAGCGCATCCATGTCGCCCCGCAGCAACACTGTGGGACCGGGCTTTCCGCTGTCCAGGTCGGCAACGACAGACGTCGTCGACTCGCCGAGTGTGATGTCGAGGCCGAGCCCCGTGATCGCATCAACGATCTTTTGCTGCGTCATCGGCAGCTGCAAGCCGATCTCTGGGTCGGCGTGGATCGAGCGGCGCAGCTCGATCGTTGCGTCTTGCAAGCCTTTGGCTGCGTCGAGAAGGTCGGGCCCGATTTCGTTCGTCATGGCCCGAGCATCGTCGATGTGGCGCGGGCGCGCAATCCGCTCGGCGAGGTCACGCCGCGTGCGTACCTGGCCATCGGGAACGCCATGCATCAGACCCCGGTAGCCGCTAACTCCGCATCTTCGCCGCGGTTGGGTCCCAGATCGGCTCGGGCTGCAGCGTGGCATCTCGCATGTCGCCGAGGATTTCGATTTGCCAGCCGTCGGTTTCGCTCTCGAGCTCCGCGGGTACGTAGCCCATGGCCACGCTGACTTCGCTGGCGTGGGCGTAGCCGCCGGAGGTGACCCA
>SHLQ01000185.1 GCA_004282895.1 Acidimicrobiales bacterium | reverse complement strand
TGGACGAGAGTCAGGATGTGCTCGAGTACGGCCGGCCGATCGGGTTGGCCACCGCGGCGATTGCCAAGGGTGCGCACGTCCACACCCACAACCTCCACGGGAAGCGCTGGAGTGGCAAGTCACAGCTGGTCGACCACGACGGACAGGTCCAATCATGACGAACTACCAGGACATCGCCCTTACCGGATACCGCCGAGAGAACGGCCGCGTGGGTATCCGCAACTACGTCTTGTTGATCTCCGTCGACGACATCTCGAACGCCGCGGTCATCGGCGTCGAAAGCCTCGTACGGGGCACGTTGGCGCTCCCACATCCGTACGGGCGGCTGCAGTTCGGCGCCGACCTTGACCTCACGTTCAACACACTCATCGGGTATGGCAAGAACCCGAACGTCGCCGCCGCGATCGTGATCGGTATCGAGCCGAACTGGACCAACCACATTGTCGAGAAGATCGCGGAGACCGGCAAACCCGTTCGTGGGTTCAGCATCGAACGCACCGGTGACCTTCAAACGATCGCCGATGCCGCCCGCGTGGCCCAGGAGTTCGTGCAGTACGCCACCGAGCTGCCCCGCGTCCCGATCGAGTGGAACGAGATTCTTGTCTCCACCAAGTGCGGCGAGTCCGACACCACGAGCGGTCTGGCCTCGAACCCGACCGTCGGCCGCGTCTTCGACCGGCTCGAGGCCGGCGGCAGCACCATGATCTTCGGTGAGACAACCGAAGTTACGGGCGCCGAGGACAAAGTCATGGAGCGATGTGCGACCCCCGAAGTCGCCGCCGGCTTCAAGAAGGCGTTCGACGACTACCAGGACCTCGTGAAGTCCCAGGGAGTCAATCTGTTGGGCTCGCAGCCGACCGAGGGCAACATTCGCGGTGGGCTCACCACCATCGAAGAGAAGGCGCTCGGCAACGTCGAGAAGATGGGTCGCTGCACCGTCGTTGGGTACCTCGATCAGGCCGAGGCGCCCGACGGGCCGCCGGGTTTGTACTTCATGGACTCGTCGAGTGCCGCCGCCGAACAGGTCACGCTGTGTTGTGCCGGAGGTGCCGTGCTGCATCTGTTCACCACCGGCCAGGGCAACATCATTGGCAACCCGGTGTTGCCGACGATCAAGATCACAGCCAACCCGTTGACCGTGGAGACGATGTCGGAACACATCGACGTCGACGTCACCGGCCTGCTGCGTTTCGAGTACAACCTCGATGGAGCGGCCGATCGCACGATGGAACTCATGGCTCGCACCATCAACGGGCGACTGACCTGTGCCGAGACACTTCGCCACGATGAGTTCGTGCTGACCAAGCTGTACCGCAGCGCATAACGATCGTCTCGATTCATAACCGTGGAGATCAGCGTCCCGTTCGGGCAGTCGATGGTGACTGCGGAGATCCCGGACGAGTTCCCCGTTGACGTGCTCGACGCAGCCGAGATTTCTGCTGCAGTCGATCCCATCGGTGAGGTGCAGCGCGCGCTGGCAGAACCCGTGGGTGGCTTCACGTGGCGAGACTGGGCTGGCACCACGTCCGTGGCGATCGCCATCAACGACAAGACCCGCCCGGTCCCTCACGGCGACCTGCTCCCGCCGTTGCTCGACCGACTCCGCGACCTGGGCGTACCGGACGATGCGATTACCTTCCACATCGCGGTTGGCGGGCACCCGCCGATGGAACCAGCTGAATTCTCCGCGGTGCTTTCGCCCGACATCCTCCGCCGCTTTCGGGTTGTGTCGCACGACGCTGAACGCGACGTCGCCCTCGTCTTTCTCGGCGAGACCAGCAATGGCACGCCGGTCTGGGCGAATCGTGGCTACGTCGAGGCGGACTTCAGGATCGTCGTTGGCACGATAGCGCCGCATCAGTTCGTCGGTTTCTCCGGTGGCGTGAAGAGTGCAGCGATCGGACTCGCCGGGTTGGCCACGATCAACGCGAATCACACGTTGATGGCGCACCCTGACTCTCAGATCGGCACCTACTCGACCAACCCCGCGCGCCAGGACGTCGAGGAGATCGGCGCGTTGTTTGGTGTAAATCTGGCACTCAACGCGATCCTTGACCAACAACGAGAGGTTGTACACGCGGTGGCCGGTGACCCGGTTGCGGTGATGACGGTTGGGGCTCCCATTGCCGGTCGGCTGGGCCAGGTCTCGGTGCCACAGGACTACGCGCTGGTTATCGCGTCACCCGGTGGCCATCCCAAGGACATCAACGTCTACCAGGCGCAGAAAGCGGTCGCGTCGGCCGCCCGGATCGTTCGCCCTGGAGGGACGATCGTTCTGACTGCGGCCTGTCCCGAGGGGGCGGGGAGCGAGCACTACGAAGAATGGGTCTCCGACAAACACTCACGCGAGGAGGTGGTCGACGCGTTCATGGACGAGGGTTTCCGCATCGGCCCGCACAAGGCGTACCAGCTCGCTCGCGATACCGAGCAGGCCCGCCTGATTGTGGTCTCGGACATGCCTGACGAGCTTTCGCACCTGCTGCTGTTTGATCCCGCAGCGGACCTCCAATCCGCCGTCGATGGCGCGCTGAAAGGACTCTCACCGGGGGAGAGCGTGGCGGTCCTGCCGCATGCTTCAGCGACGATGCCCTTCGTCGACGTGGAGTAGGTGGTCGGCTACGCCTGATCCAGGAGCCGACCTGAGGGTACGACGGGTCGTCGGCCAAGGTGGCCGAGGCAGCGCCACCAAATGGCGTAGTAGCTGACGATCGGCCGGCCGATTTCGTCCTCGGCGGCGGGGACGTGTTCGAGAATTCGGCCCGGCATCCCCGGAACCAGAATCGCTTCCGCTGCGGGATGGGCCTCCGCCACCTCGAGAATGCTGGCGATGACGAAGTCGGGCTCGAACCCCTGGAAGGAGGCTCGCCACGCTTCGTCATGCGTTGCGAAACGGCCCTGATCGGTGAAACTCTGCGAGCCGACGACTTCTATCCCCGCCTCCGTCGCAAAGCGGGTGTATCGAGCGACCCACTCCGGGTCGTAGTAGGTGGTCCCCAGGGCTGCACTCCGCGCCCCAGTCGCTAACACGCCGGCTGGAACAGAGAGGCCCATCATCTCGAAGGGAACACCGATTCGATTGGTGATCTCCGCCTGGAGCTCATTGCCACGCTCCCAGCCATGGACGGTGGAGAAGGGCGTGCCGAGCTGAAGAACCACATCGGCGCCGGCAGCTGCGAGGGATTGCGCGCAGTCGGAGATCTCACCGGCGGTGAGTGCGATCTCGTCGAGGCTGAAACCAAAGGATTCATCGACTCGGATCTGAGTGTGCAGGACATCGATGTCGGGCGCAAGCCGTTGGAGTTCCTTCGCGGTCGTGTCGAAGTAGTTCGGCGGCACCACCACGCCGACCTTTGCGTTGTCGGATTTCATAGCTCCTCGATCTGGGTGAGTCCGGTCTTCAGCGCGATCACGACGAGTTGCGCTCGGTCGCGGGCGTGGAGCTTGGTCATGGCGCGGCTCACGTGGGTCTTGGCCGTCAACGGTGACAAGTAGAGCTCCTCGGCGATCTCGTCGTTGGACAAGCCGCGCCCGACAAGTCCGACCACTTCGCGTTCTCGTGCCGTGATGTGTTCCAAGGCGGTTTCGTCGACGGGGGTCGCAGTCGAGTCCTCGGCCAGCGATGCCAGCAGCGCACGAGTGGCTTTGGGAGTGAGCAGCGCTTCGCCAGCTGCGACCACGCGTATCGCATCGAGCAGCACATCGGGATCGACACCCTTGTCGAGGAACCCACTGGCACCAGCGGCCATCGCTCCAACTACGTACTCGTCGAGCTCGAATGTCGTCAGGACGATCACTCGAACTGCGGCAAGGTCATCGGCCTGGGTGATCTTCTTCGTGGTCGTGATCCCGTCCTGGCCCGGCATACGGATGTCCATGAGGACCACGTCGGCTCCCGCTTCGCGGATGGCCTCCAGCGCTTCCGCACCGTCATCAACCTCGTCGACCACCTCGAGGTCCGGCGCCGAATTGATGATCGCCTTGAATCCCGCTCGAACGAGGGCCTGATCGTCCACGAGCACCACTCGAATGGTCACGAAGTCGCTTCCTTGGTGGTCAGGGCTGGCAACCATGCCTCAACAACGAACTGGCGCCCAGAGGGTTCTGCGACGAGGCGTCCGCCGTTGACCGATGCGCGCTCGTGCATCCCAACGAGACCCTGACCGCCTCCGGCGCCAGTTTCTGTTGTTGTCTCGTTGGCAACCCTGATCGTCAACCCGCTGTCGTCCCACTCTGTGGCGAGCTCCGCCTCTCCGTGCCCGTGTTTTGCAGCGTTGGTGAGCGCTTCCTGCGCAATGCGGTAACCGGCAAGCGAGACCGCGGGGGCGAGGGTTCGAGGGGCGCCAGTGCGAGTCCAGTTGACCGCAAGCCCCGCGGCCCTCATCGTGTTGACGAGGGTCTGCAATTCATCGAGCGTGGGTAGCGACGAGGTTGGTGCATCATCGAGGTCGTCATGGCGCAGGACGGCGAGCAGCTCGCTCGTTTCCTCGAGTACCGATCGACCTGCGTCGCGGGCGGCCACAAGCGACTCTTCGGCTTGGTCAGGATCCGATCGCAGCAGGTGCAGGGCGGCTCCCGTCTGGACGTTCATCACCGACAGGTTGTGCGCCAGAAGGTCATGCAGTTCACGCGCGATGGTGAGCCGCTCCTCGACAACCTGCTCCCGGGTCTGGGCTTCCGCGGCCAGGATTGCCGATCGGATCTGTGCGTCGGCCGACTCGCGATAGCGCCTCCACGAGCGGGTGGCATCGGCGATCCCGACGGCGAAGCCGGCCCAGACAACACCGATAACTGCTCGCGCATCTCCGAACTCGACGTCGTTGCTGATGAGGCCAAGGAAATACAGGCTGGCGGCAAAAGACACGCCCAAGCCGATCGCTTGCCATCGGTCGAGCCGCACACAGGCGGTGGCCAGCAGCACAAGGATGGCGAAGATCATCACGGTGGGACGTTCCAGCACCCCGACGTGCACGGCAGTCCAGATCGCGGCCACCGCCAGAAGCAGGAGGGGTCGCTGCCGTCGGAATGCCACCAGCAAGAACGCGCCGACACCGGCGGCCATATCGGGCCAGCCGGTGTCGAATTCGTCAGGTCCCGCCCAGAAGAGCAGCGAACTGAAGCCGATTGTCACGACCGCTACGGCGAGGTCGAAGCGGCGTAGATCCGCCCGCAGCCAGCCAAGCGAAGGGCCGTCGCTCATGCGTCCCGCCGGTTGACCAGCAGGCCAGCCAGAGCCAGTAGTCCGACCACCCAGCCGGTGAAGACGGCGTAGGCCGCGCCTTGGCTGAGCTGGTCGGGGTTGGACACCTGACCAATAATTGCAGAGCCAGCCTCGGAGGGCAGGTACTTCATGAACACATCGGTGATGCTGTCGGGAAGCAGGTTCAGCAGGTTGGGGCCGATGAACACGCCGCCGACGAGCGTGCCGATTCCGGCGGCCGTTGAGCGGAGGATGAAGCCCAGGGCGGCGCCGATCAAGGCGATGCCGACCAGATAGATGCTGTTGCCCAGGATGAGGTCCCACAGGTCGGTTACTGGTGTGGTTGCCTCGCTGCCGGAGTAGACGGCCTGACCGGCGACGATCGTCGCCGTCACTGCCACCATGGCGACGCTGAATACGGTGACGCCGAGAACAGCGACCTTCGCTCGGATTACCCGACCTCGGCGACCGACGGCGGCATATGCGGTGCGGATCATGCCCGTCGAGTACTCGCTGGCGACGAACATGACACCAACAACGCCAACGATCATTGCGGTGAGGCCGACGAAGCCGAGAGAAAGATCGACTGGGTTGGTGAGACCTGCAGCCGGACCTTCCGCGGTTCCCGACTCCGCGAGAGCCGAGAAGATCATGCCGAAGATCACGGTCACAAAGCCGGCCACCAACAACGTGACTGAGGTCGAACGAACGGACCAGAACTTGATCCATTCGCTCTTGACGACGTTCAAGGCGGGCAGTTTGCGAATCGATTCGGTCTGAACCGTTTCGACGGTAGTGGTTTCGGGGAGGAGGGTTGTTGTGGTCATGGAATGGTCCTTGGATTTGGAGTTGGAGTTGGAGTTGGAGTTGGGGTTGGGGTTGGGATTACTC
>SHLQ01000038.1 GCA_004282895.1 Acidimicrobiales bacterium | reverse complement strand
CCTCGTTGTTGATCAACGCGTACCTGTCCGACAAGGCTTCGAGCTATCGACCTCGTGTCTCCTGGGACTTCGAGGATGAGTCACCCGCACGGGATGCACGCGGTGAAACGTCTCTATCGGCGCTGGCGCCCGCGATCGAGACACATCTCGTCAACGCCGTGCTGACCAACGGTGCGCGTTATTACGTCGACCACGCCCATCCCGAGTATTCGACGCCCGAGTGTGCTGACGCGAGGTCCTTGGTTGTGCACGACACCGCGGGCGAGCGGATTCTCGAGCAATCGATGGCCGCCGTGCGCGACATGCTGCCCGATGGGCAGGAGATCATCGTCTACAAGAACAACAGCGACGGCAAGGGCAACTCGTACGGGTGTCACGAGAACTACCTGATGGACCGACGCACGCCGTTCGGCGAGATCGTGGTGCACGGCACCGCCCATCTCGTCAGCCGGCAGGTCTTCACCGGCGCGGGCAAGGTCGGCACCGAGTTTCCCGGTCTCAACCGGGATGAGGTCACCTATCAGCTGACCCAACGGGCCGACTTCTTCGAGGAGGAGGTCGGACTCGAGACAACCCTGAAGCGTCCCATCATCAACACTCGGGACGAGCCACACGCTGATTTGCGGAAATACCGACGTCTTCATGTGATCGCGGGTGACGCGAACATGAGTGAAGTCTCGACGTATCTCAAGACCGGGACGACCGCGATCGTGTTGGATCTGGTCGAACGAGGTGCCATCTCCACGGAATGGCGGTTCGCCGACCCGGTCCGCGCCATGCAGGAGGTTTCGTTGGACCTGAGCCTCGCCCGGCCGATCGCAATGGCCGATGGATCCCAGGTTCTTGCGCTCGATATTCAGGAAGCGTTGATCATCGACGCCCGCGCCGCCGTGGAACGTTTCGGCACCGAGACGATCGGCGGCGACGTCGCACTCGACGTGCTCGACCGCTGGCAAACGATCATCGACACACTCCGCCGGGACCCGATGGAGCTCGCCGACCAGCTCGACTGGGTGGCGAAATACCGCTTGCTTGAGGCCTATCGAGAACGCCATGAGCTCGACTGGTCAGACGCTCGGCTCGCGGCCATGGACATTCAGTACCACGACGTGCGCTCGGACCGCTCACTGGCCCGACGCCTCGGGCTGCAACGCATTTCGACGGACGAGGAGGTCACCCATGCGACCGCGAATCCGCCGACCGACACCCGGGCCTATTTCCGGGGTGAGTGCCTGCGGCGCTGGGGCGATCAGATTGTTGCGGCGAACTGGGACAGCATCGTCTTCGATGTTGGGGTTGATCCACTACGACGCGTACCGATGCTCGAGCCGTTGCGTGGTACACGTGAACACGTAGGTACCGTGTTAGAAGAGTGTTCGACTCCACGTGAACTACTGGATCGACTCGACAGTTAACCCCCTGGAAGGAGCATCGTGGCCGAACAAGAGAAACGTCGCCGGAGCAGCTCGCCCGAAGAATCCGAGCACATCGAAGATCTGCCTGCGACGAACGAGAGTGGCGAGAAGCTAAAGGCCGACATGGACGACCTGTTGGATGAGATCGACTCGGTCCTTGAAACCAACGCAGAAGAGTTCGTGAAGAGTTACATCCAAAAGGGCGGCCAGTGACGCTGCCGATCTTCTCCGCCAGCGACGATCCGGGCCCAGACTTCGCCGCACTGCTTCGTGACCGCGGCGCGGCGCCTGCTCTCGACACCTCGGTCAGCGGCCACAATGCCGTGACGATCACCCACGGGACCACCTGCGTCGCAGTGCGCTATGCCGATGGCGTCGTGATGGCGGGTGACCGGCGAGCCACCTCCGGCAACCTGATCGCGCACCGAAGCATCGAGAAGGTATTCGAAGCCGATCGACACAGCGCGGTCGCGATCGCCGGAGCCGCCGGGCCGGCCGTCGAGATGGTGCGTCTGTTCCAGCTGCAGCTTGAGCACTACGAGAAGGTGGAAGGTGCACCTCTCAGCCTCGAAGGCAAGGCCAACCAGCTCAGCCAGATGCTCCGCGGCAACCTTCCGGCAGCGATGTCCGGACTCGCCGTGGTTCCGATATTCGCGGGGTTTGATCTCGCACGAAATCACGGTCGGCTCTTCGAGTACGACATCACCGGCGGCCGGTATGAGGAATCCGACTATGCGGCGACAGGCTCCGGGTCGTTGCACGCCGAGACGGTCGTCAAGGTCGGGTTTCGCCGAGAGCTGAGCGAGAGCGATGCGATCTCGCTCGTATCGGAGTCCCTCTTCCAAGCGGCCGATGCCGACAGCGCCACCGGAGGTGCCGACACCTTGCGCGGGATCTACCCGATCGTCGCCACAATCAACGCCGATGGCTTCAGCCGGGTTTCCGACGACGTGGTCGGCACCGCCTTCACGGCGATCGCCGATCGCTTCTCGGACAATCACGGGGAGGTCGACGCATGAGTATGCCGTTCTACGTGGCGCCCGAGCAGATGATGAAGGACCGCGCGGACTACGCCCGAAAAGGTATTGCCCGGGGCCGCAGCCTTGTCGCAATGACCTACGCCGACGGCATCTTCATCTGTGCGGAGAATCCCTCGCAGTCCCTGCACAAAGTGTCGGAAATCTACGATCACATCGCGTTTGCCGGTGTTGGCAAATACAACGAGTTCGACCAGCTCCGCATCGCCGGAGTGCGCCATGCCGACCTTAAGGGGTTTACCTACAGCCGTGAGGATGTCGAGGCCCGCAGCCTCGCCAACAGCTATGCCCAGATGCTCGGGCAGACGTTCACGCACGAGATGAAACCGATGGAAGTCGAAATCCTTGTCGCCGAGATCTCGGAGAACCCTGGCGAAGAGCAGATGTTCCACATCCTGTACGACGGCACGGTGATGGACGAGAAGCGATTTGTTGTTCTCGGCGGCGATTCCGAGTCGATCGCGGCACTGGTAGCCGACGGCTATTCCGAAGGGATGTCGGCACGCGAGGCGTTGGAACTGTGCCGGTCAGCGTTGGCTGGCGAGGAGCGTGAGTTGGCTGACTCCGACCTCGAGGTCGCGATGCTGGACCGCACGATCGGCCGCCGCAACTTCCGGCGGGTTCCTGACAGCGAGCTGGCCACCCTCTAGGCGACACCATCTTCGAAACCCTCAACGATGGGCTCTCGCAGCCGATTGCCACGGTATGGACGATGTTGTGGAGCAGACGCCAGAGGAACTGCTGGCTCAAGCCGCAGTCGCGGCGCGCACGTTGCTCGGCTATTCGCTGAAAGGCGCGGCCGAGGGATTGGAGATCGAGGAATCGATCCTGTCCAATATTGAGCACGGCACGATGCCACTCAACGGAGAAATGCGCGAGGCCATGGAGTCGTTCTATGACGTCGACCTTGATCGCTTCATCTCCAACAAAGCGGAGTATGTGCCTCGTGTGGTGCCCGAATACGACGAAGATCGGGGTCTCGTGGTTCTGGGCAGTATGGGCGTGCGGTTCCGCGTTGGCGTCGATGAGAACGATGCATTGCTTCGCGGCTACAGCGCTGCGGTTCGGCGACTACGCGGGCTGGCCCCGAGTGTGCCTCTGCAGATCCGCCACGCCGATGTCCCCATATTGGCCGGCCTGCTCGACCTGTCCGACCCCGAACTCGAGGATCGGGCGAGGTTCTGGTTCGGTCAATCAGAAGAAGCCGCCCACGGATTGGTTGCTCACCTCCGCCTGATGCGAGGGGCCGAAGCCATCCGCCGCGCGCAAGCCTCTGCCTGAACCCCGGATCGGCGCACGCCCGGACTACGGTGGGCCTTTATGCGTCGCAGGATCTACGGAATCGAAAACGAGTACGGCGTTACCTGCACGCTGCAAGGCCAACGGCGGCTCTCGCCCGACGAAGTTGCCCGGTACCTCTTTCGCCGCGTGGTCAGCTGGGGGCGCAGTAGCAATGTCTTCCTGGCCAACGGTGCGCGGCTCTACCTCGATGTCGGCTCCCACCCGGAGTACGCCACTCCGGAGTGCGACAACGTGTACGACGCCGTGGTGCACGACAAGGCGGGTGAACGAATTCTCGAACAGCTCCTCATTGGGGCGGAGGAACGCCTCGTCGAAGAGGGCATTCGGGGTGACATCTACCTTTTCAAGAACAACACGGACTCCGCCGGGAACAGCTATGGATGTCACGAGAACTATCTGACGAGCCGCAAGGATGACTTCGGATCGTACGCCGATGTGCTGATTCCGTTCCTTGTCAGCCGACAGATCTATGCCGGTGCGGGCAAAGTGCTGCAAACGGCCCGCGGCGCCATGTACTGCGTAAGCCAACGAGCCGAGCACATTTGGGAAGGCGTCTCGAGCGCCACCACCCGATCCCGGCCCATCATCAACACCCGCGACGAACCTCATGCGGACGCCGAGCGGTATCGGCGTTTGCACGTGATTGTCGGCGACTCCAACATGAGCGAATACACGACGTTCCTCAAGGTTGGGGCGGCATCGTTGATGCTCCGCATGCTCGAGGAACCAAACGTCGTGCTGCGAGACATGACGCTCGAGAATCCCATCCGCGCCATCCGCGAGATCAGCCATGACATGACCTGTCGCCGTCGCGTGCGGCTTGCGAACGGTCGCGAAGCAAGCGCACTGGAGATCCAATCCGAATACCTCGATCGGGCGCTGCGGTTCGCCGAGCACCATGAGCTCGATCCACTCGAGAAGCAGGCGCTGCAGATGTGGGAACACTGCATCACCACGATCGAGGACGATCCGTTGAAGCTCGACCGCGAGGTCGACTGGGTCATCAAGTACAAGCTGTTGGAGGCCTACCGGGAGCGCCACGATCTGTCGCTGGCGGACGCTCGAGTCGCGTTGGTCGACCTGCAGTACCACGATATCCACCGTCAGCGCAGCCTCTACTACAACATGGTACGCAAAGGGCTCGTCGAACGTATCTGTGATGACCATGACATCGCTCACGCGGTCGAGAACCCCCCGGCCACGACCCGGGCTCGGCTCCGGGGCGAGTTCATCCGCCGGGCGAAGGAGCAGCGCCGCGACTTCACCGTCGACTGGGTGCACCTGAAGCTGAACGACCAGGCCCAGCGGACAGTGCTCTGCAAGGACCCCTTCCGTAGCCACGACGAACGGGTTGAGAAGCTCATCGCGTCGCTCTGAAGGCGCTCCACGTCTGCTCTCAGCGAATACACTCGCCTGCATGTCCAAGCTCGAACGGCTGCTAAAGCTTCTGGCGCTCCTGCTGGATGCGGAGCGTCCGTTGACCGCGGACGAGCTGAAGAACAAGCTCGAGGCGTATCCCGAGAATCAGTCCTCCTTTCGACGTGGGTTCGAGCGTGACAAGGACGATCTCCGTTCGATGGGGGTCGATATTCTCGTCGAGGCCGTGCCCGGCACCGATCCGCCGGTCGAGGGGTACCGGGTCGATGCGAATGCGTACGCAGGGCAGGATCCCGGTCTCGAACCCGACGAATTGGCAGCGTTGCACCTGGCTGCCGCACTCGTACGCCTCGACTCGGTTGGAGAGGATTCGTTCTGGAAGTTGGGCGGTGTCGCGGCGTCGGAAGCGCCACAAGCGATCGCGCAGGTACCCACCTCGGCCGAGGCAGCAACGTTGTACAACGCCGTGTCCGAACGGAGGGTGGCGACGTTCGACTACCGCGGCGAATCACGAACCATGGAACCGGCCAGGCTCTCCTTTCGACGAGGGCACTGGTACGTGTCCGGATTCGACCAGGCACGTGGTGAAGACCGGACCTTTCGCCTGGACCGCATCGACGGCGCGGTGGATACCGGACCCCCTGACGCCTTCACGCCCTCCGAAGCGCGCGGGCCGGAGTTGACGCGTACGTGGGAGCTCGGCGATGCCGATCCCACGGAAGCACACGTCCTTGTGGATGCTGCGGCTGCCCTCTGGACACAGGTGCACCTTCGCTCGGATGAGATCGAGGAGCGTCGCGACGACGGCAGCGTCGTTGTTTCGCTCCAGGTTCGCAACGTCGAGGCGTTCCGGGATTGGGTGCTCGGGTTCATGGATGCAGCCGAAGTGCTCTCACCGCCCGAGTTTCGGACCGTTGTTGTGGAGTGGTTGACCGCCAGCAAAGCCGCGACCGGGGATGCCGCATGAGCACCATTGCTGCCACGGACCGGATGGCTCGACTCGTTGCCGCCATTCCGTGGATCGTCAGTCAGGACGGCGCTTCCGTCGACGACATCGCCGAACGATTCGACTATCCCCGCGACATCCTTCTCGACGACCTGCGGAACGTGGTCTTCTTCGTCGGGGTTCCGCCCTACACGCCGGACACTCTGATAGAAGTCCAGATCGATGACGACATGGTGTGGATCGACTACGCCGACTGGTTTGCGCGTCCCATGAAGCTCAGTAGTGGTGAAGCGCTCGCCCTGTTGACGGCAGGGGAGACCGTCCTGGGCTTCGATTCCCAGGACGAGGCCGGCGCACTGGCTCGCGGCCTCACCAAACTGCGCCTTGCGACCGGCGCCTCATCCGACGCCCTCGAAGTTGAGCTCGGGGTTGCGGCGGAGGATGTACTTCGGGACCTGCGCCGAGCCGTCGCCGACCACGTGTGCGCGGACATCTCGTATTACTCCTTCGCTCGCAATGAACGGACCGTTCGCCGAATCGAACCATCGAGGTTCTTCTCCGAGGACGGGAAGTGGTACGTCGCGGCCTATTGCCACCTCGCGGAGGCCGATCGTCTCTTTCGGCTCGACCGCATCGAGTCGGTCTCCGTGACCGATGTGGCCGCAGATACCCAGCGCGCCGCTACTGCGGGCGACCACCCGTTCTCGATCGACGAGTCACCACGAGCAACCGTTCACATCCCGGTCTCAAGGCGGGAGCTGGTCGATCAGCTCCCGTATGACTCCATGCAGCTGCTCGACGACGGGTCCACGCTCGAGGTGACGCTGCCGGTTTCATCGCCTCGTTGGCTGGAGCGGCTCATCGTGCGGGCCGGTCCGGGCGCCGAAGTGGGGTCAATGGACGTGGCGATCTCTGCAGATGCACATGGGGCGATCGACCGCATTCTTTCCCGCTACCCCGAGTTTCGCTGAGCCGGGTACGTTGCGCCACGGGTTGTGGCCACTACCGTGGGGCACGCCGTGTCTGAACACCCCGAAGACCCCTCACCAGCGGAAGAATCCGACTGGATCAAGAGCCTCGTTGCCGAGGCGCTGATTCGGGCCACAGATGACGAATCCACCCCGGTCGAGGCTCTGACGATCGAGGAGGTGCCAGTCGACGACGCACCCGCCGCAACCGAGGTCACGGCCTCCCATGAGGAGCCGAGAACGGAGATGCTTGTTGGTGCCGCTGCTGTGCCTGCTGCCGGGGTTGCCTCCCAAGTCGCCGCCGGTGCCACCGTCGCGACGCCCCGGTCCGCCCACACGACCGATGAACCGGCACGACCGTTCGATCAGGTCTTGGAGGAAGAGGACGCCAAGACGGAAGGATTCCGACAAAGCGACATCCGAACGATCGTCGAATGGTTGGCCGTCATCATCTCTGCCCTCGTCGTGGCGTTGGTGATCAAGGCATTTGTGCTCCAGGCATTCTGGATTCCGTCAGAATCGATGCAAACCACGGTGAACGAGGGCGACCGCATCCTTGTCAACAAGGTGAGCTACCGGCTGCATGACGTTCGGCGTGGCGACCTCGTCGTGTTCAAGAAACTCCCGGGCACACCCGGGCCAACCGAGGATCTGATCAAACGAGCGATCGCCCTACCCGGTGAGACGATTGAAGTGCGCGACGACGGGCGAATCTGGATCTGGGGTCCGGGCGAGACTCCCGCGGATGCCCAGCTATTGGTGGAGCCGTACCTCGATCCGCGCAACGAGATCCTGCAAGCGCCTTCGGCAACCGACGCCCTGTCGAGTGACATCTGGGATGACCAGTGTGCGAACCAGCCGCGTACGCCAGGTCGATGCACGCTGGCTGAAGGTCAGTACTTCATGATGGGCGACAACCGGTACTCGTCCTCCGACTCCCGGTTCTTTGGTCCGATCACCGAGGATCTGGTGGTTGGGCGCGCGTTCCTGCGAATCTGGCCCCTCGGCGACATCAGCAGTCTGTAGCGCCGTCAGCGGCCGTGCTGGCCGACCGCGTCCATCATCAAATCCACGTGATCGCTGAACACGCCATCGATACCCATCGTGAGAAGTTCGGCGAGGACATGCTCGTGCTGGGCATCCCAGCCGAAGCAGAGTCGGTCAAAGCGGTGGAACAGGCTGACCATCCCACCAGACCACTCGTCTCGACGGAGGTTGACGCCGTCGATGTTGGCTTCGGCCAGGTCATGTGCCCGACGTTCTGGCCCCTTGTCCATTGCCTTGAGTGACGTCGAGTCGACGAGGTTGACGACCGGGTCAATCGCTCGCCATTCGGCAAGTTTCGTCCAGTCCGGGTGGCAAAGATACAGCCGCTCGCGCATGGTATCCGGCTCGGTCTTTGCCCAGCTGAGCAGGGGTTCCATCGCGGCATCGTCTTTGATGTCGATCGAAAACGCGATTGTTGACGGAACCGACGCCACCAACTCGGGCAACGTAATCATCGTGTTCGGCAGCTCGGCACGGTCAAAAGACCGTATCGGACGTCTACGTAGCCCAATTTGCCCGTCGTGACTGAGCACCAGAGCCCCATCGGCGGTAATCCAGACATCGGACTCGATACCCGTGGCGCCCAGTTTCACGGCCAATTGGAAGGCCGCCGGCGTGTTTTCCGGGGCATGAGCCCGTGCCCCCCGGTGTGCGAAGGCGAGTGGGGGGCTCAGGAGCGAAGGAAGGCGTACAACCACGCTGTCATACTCTCCCACGACGTCAACGGCTGCAAAGTGGTCCGGGCTACCAGTGTCATGGTGTCCAGATGACCCACACCGGAGACCACGAAATAGGCCACCCGTTCCTCAAGGGAACCTCCATTCCCGCCGAATAATCCCCTGTAAGCGCAAATGTGGGAAGTGGAATCATGGCAACAATTCGAGCGAGCTGCTCCGACTGCGGAGACGTCGAGCTAACAACAAGCGACGTCCGCGTTCGGGTGTGCCTCGACGACGACCGCGGTGAGTATCGCTTCACCTGTCCGGTCTGCACGATGGTTGTCGTGAAGCCAGCCGAACACCGAACGATCGACCTGCTGGTCGCCTCCGGCGTCGAGATGGATACGTGGACGCTCCCGGCTGAACTGTTCGAGGCCCGCAGCGGACATCGCATCAACCACGATGACATCCTCGATTTTCACCGCCTTCTTGCTGATGAGGATGCAATGGCTCAAGCGCTGGCCGCCATCCTGGAAGCCTGAGTCCGAGGCGACACACATCGCAGCAGCTGACCCATCGCCTCGGCGGTGGGTCGTTTGCGTTTTGGCCCACAAGTGGAAGGACCGTGGATCATGAGACCGATAGGCTCTGAACCATGCTGAACGTCGGGGGCTGGGAAGTCCTCATGATTCTCCTCGTTGCCCTCATTGTGTTGGGTCCGACGCGTCTGCCCGAGGCCGCCCGTCAACTCGGTCGCGTCCTCAAGGAGGCGCGCAAGATCTCCACCGGGTTCCAGCGGGAGTTTCGAGAAGCGCTTCGTGACCCTGTCGGTGAGGCGGTCCGCGACGCCGACAAGGACGTGACCGCTCGGGCCGAGATCCCGGCCACTCTCGACACCGAGGAGAACTCGGAGAAGAAGGAGCCACCACGGTCTCCCTTCGACCCCAAGGAACCGGAGAAGAAAGATCCGCCCCAGTCTCCTTTTGACGACAATCCGATGAGCGATCCCGGTATCGCCAGCGACCGCTAAATGGCCGAAGATACCGAAACGGAGGGCGCCGCCCCGGGAGAGATGACGCTCATCGAGCACCTGACGGAACTCCGGACTCGCATTATCAAGTCGGTCCTGGCCGTGGTGCTCGGCGCGGTGGTGTGTCTGATCTTCAATCAGCAGATCATCGACATCCTGGTGGAGCCGTACTGCCAAGTACTTCCCGAGCTCGACAACAACGACATCGTTTCTGAGTCAGAGTGTCGCCTCTACCAGCGTGACCCGACCGAGGGTTTCTCGCTGTTGTTCTCGATCGCCACGTACGGCGGGATCGCGCTGGCAATACCGGTGATCCTCTGGCAGGTCTGGCAGTTCGTTGTTCCGGGCCTGTATCCACATGAGAAGAGGTACGCGGTCCCGTTTGTCGTCAGCGGCGCACTGCTGTTCGCATTCGGTGTCGGCCTCGGGTACTGGAGCATGCCGCGCGCGCTCGGATTCCTCTTGGATCTCGGTGGCGACTCGATCAGTGAACTGCTCTCACCGGGTTCGTACATCACGTTTGTGATCAAGATGCTGGTCTCGTTCGGCATTGGATTCCAGTTTCCGTTGGTCCTCATCTTCCTGCAGATGATCGGCGTCCTGAACCATGAGACGCTCAAACAGGGCCGTAGGTACGCCACCGTTGGCATTGTGGTGCTCGTGGCGATCCTTACGCCGAGTGGAGACCCAATCACCTTGCTGGTGTTGTCGATCCCGATGTATCTCTTCTACGAGATAGCCATCATCTTCGGGAAGCTGAGAAGTCGTCGCGAGAAGAAGAAGCAGAAGGCGCCCACACCGGCCTGATGGTTGACATCGGTCCTCCGCGGTCGTTCGAACTCGACGAGTTTCAATCCGTTGCGCTTCACCACCTCGATGAGCGTCGTTCGGTTGTGGTTTCGGCACCAACAGGCAGCGGTAAGACGTTCGTCGCGGAATATGGTTTGGCACTTGCGATGCAGGAGGGTCGGCGTGGGATCTACACCACTCCCATCAAGGCGCTGTCGAACCAGAAGTTTCGCGATCTCCGCAGCTGGCTGGGAGCGGACGCGACCGGCCTTCTGACCGGCGACAACTCGATCAACCCCGGTGCCAGCGCCGTCGTCATGACCACCGAAGTGCTGCGCAACATGTTGTACAGCGAGCCGGAGCGACTTGATGATGTTGGAGTTGTGGTGATGGACGAGGTCCATTATCTCCAGGACAACTATCGGGGACCGGTGTGGGAAGAGGTCATCATCCACCTGCCGACCCACATTCGGTTGGTGGCGTTGTCGGCGACCGTTTCGAATACCGCCGAGCTGGCATCGTGGATTTCGTCCGTGCACGCGCCATGTATCCCGGTGACCGAAACCGTGCGTCCCGTCGAGCTGCACACCTCCTATGCCGTCGGGGAGAAGAAATCGTCACGCCTACATCTGGTTCCGGTGCTGAAGAAGGGTCGCGCAAACCCCGAGGGGCGACGGTTCGACCTCGACCGGCGTCGAGACGATCGACGCAACCGGGGCCGTCACCCGTGGCGGACCCCGCGTCGAGGGGAAATCATCGACCAGCTGGACCGACGAGGCTTGTTGCCGGCGATCACCTTCATCTTCAGTCGAGCGGGCTGTGAGGACGCGGTGAGCGCGTTGCGGGCCAGCGGGACCCGATTGACCGATGATGAACAGGCGGCCGAGATCGGACGCATCGTCGAGGAGCGCTGCCGCCACCTCAACGTCATCGACCGGCGCGCGCTGCGATTCGATACGTGGCGGTCGTCCCTCGAGGCAGGCATCGCTGCCCACCACGCGGGGATGGTCCCCCTCTTCAAAGAAACGGTCGAGGAGTTGTTCGCTGCGGGTCTACTCAAGGCAGTATTTGCGACCGAGACGCTCGCGCTCGGTATCAATATGCCGGCCCGTACCGTCGTGATCGAGAAGCTCTCGAAGTTCACGGGGGAACACCATGAGAACCTGACGCCTGCGGACTTCACGCAGCTGACGGGAAGAGCAGGCCGACGCGGTATCGATGTTCAGGGTGAGGCGATCGCGTTGTGGACCCCCTTTACGACCTTTGATGAGGTCGCAGCGCTGGCTCGATCCAGCTCGTTCGAACTGCGCTCGGCGTTTCGTCCGACCTACAACATGGCCTGTCACCTGGTCGAGCGGTACACCCGCGTGGAGGCGAATGAACTGATCGCCCGCTCCTTCGGCCAGTTTCAAGCCGACCGGGCCATCGCGGCGATGCAAACCCGACGAGATCAGTTGCGGGCCCAACTCGGCGAAAGTGAAAACGGCGACCGGGAGCACGGCCCCGATGTTGGCGATCGACAACATTTGGAGAAGACGCTCGCCGCCCTACGCCCCGGAGATGTCGTGGACGTCGGGCACGTGGTTGTGGTCCTTTCGGCAACATGGCGCAAGGGACGGGCGGCCGTTCGTGTACTCGACCGCGAGGGCCATGTTCACGGCATCGACGCCGAAGCGGTCGAGCGCGAACCCGTCGTCGTGACCACCCTTCCGTTGCCCGAACCGTTCGATCCTCACAGCGAGTCCCAACAGACAGCGCTCGTGGGACAGCTCCGGGGTGTGCGACGTCGGGCCAAGGCCAAACGCCGCCGCGCGGCCACACCCGCACCGTGGGTCGGTGAGGACACGGGCGCGCTGCGCAAGGAGCTTCGGCGGACCGAGCAGCGCATCGCACAACGTCGCCGACGCTTGAGCGAACGATTCGGCGCGGTGATCGGGCTACTCACCGAACTCGGCTACGTCCATGAGTGGAGCCTGACCGACTCGGGGCGCATCCTGCTCGGCACGTTCCACGAGCTCGACCTGGTGATCGTCGAATCGCTCACCGCTGGTCATCTTGATGGCCATGACGGCCCCACCCTGGCCGGAATCGTTGCGACCGTGGTCTTCGAACCCCGAAACACGCAGGACCCGCCGGAGCCCTGGTTCCCCAACCGTCGCGCCGAATCCGCCACGATGGGACTCATGCGACAGGCCAGCAACGTGCAACGGCTCGAGCGAGCCTACGGCCTGCCGGAATCTCGTGATGTCGACCCCAACTTCTTCGCCGCCACCCATGCCTGGGCATCGGGCGTTGGACTCGGCGACATCCTCGAAGACTCGGACATGTCCGGTGGAGACTTCGTACGGGCTATCAAGCAGGTTTTGGACGTGCTGTCGCAGCTGGCCATCGTGGCGCCGGTTGCGGCAACCCGATCCGCGGCACGAGACGCGATGGCATCGATGCAGCGAGGCATCGTCGACGTGTCGTTCGACGACGGGGATGGCGAATGACGATCAAGAAGGGCGAGGAATGGGGAACCGTAGGCACACTGCCGCAGGGTTCTCCCATCGCGTCCTCCAACCGGGACCTCTTCGAGCTGATCAACACCGGGGGAAGTCTCGACGGGCCAATCGGGCTGACCGGAGGCGACCTCGCTAGAACCACGGGAGCGACCGCGAGTGGTGCCGACCTGTATGGCGAAGGGCGGCCGTTGCTGCCGATCGACATCGGAACGGTGGCACTCGACGATGAGGACCGGTTCTTTGCAGCCCACGTCGTCATCCGGAGCCGGTGGTGGAGCGGCCCGGTGACCGCGGTCCTGAATGTGTCGTTCGTGGGGGAGTGGAATGTGGCACCGCGATCCCATCCGAACGACGGGCGCCTCGATCTCGTGGAAGCCACACTCGGGTGGGGCGACAAAATCAAGGCCCGTTCTCGGTTGCGAAGTGGGACACACGTGCCTCATCCGGGAATCTCGATTCGTCGAGTTCGCACTGCGACGGTGGACGTGCCGCCGGGCCATGGCGTGTGGGTGGATGGTGTTGCGCAGCCGGGTGTTCGGCGCGTTGTCTGCGGTATCCGTGCGGACGCGGCCACGATCGTCATCTGACCGGAGAGGAAAACCATCCGGGGTCCGTCCAATACCGCCGCGGCCGCTATATCGTCAGCGGCCGTGACCCCCTACGACGCCGAGGACTTCTCACCAGCCGAAGCTGACATACTTCGCCGGTATTTTTCGAACCTCGATCAACCCGTTTTTGCGTTGGTCAATCTGCCCGAGGTGGTGAAGGGCGCACTGTTCGCCCGCTACTCCCGGACCCACAAAAGTCTGCGTCGGCTCTTTCTTGAGGAGTTCGTTGACGATCTCGATGTCAGTGGCGATGAGACGATCGACGCCACGATCGGGTTGCGCCGGGCCGAAGACCTGTACGACAAGGTTTTCTTCCAGTACGGCGACGACAGCGTCGCCCAACTCGGAGGTGTCCACCTCGCCTGCGAGCAGGCCTCGAACGTTCTGACGAAGATTCTCGAGTGGGGACGAATCATGTCCTATCTCGAACAATCGACCCGCTACATCCGCTACGACGAACGGCTCGGCGGGCGCTACCGGTTCTACCGCGATGAGGACGTCCTCAACTCGGTGCACGGCACCCGCTACGTGGGCGACATGGACCGGCTGTTCGACATTTACAGCAGCTTGATCGACCCCATGGAAGCGTTCTACCGCGAGGCGATCCCGCAGAAGAGCGGCGATGTCGACTTTGCCTACCGGCAGGCGATCCGGGCGAAGGCCCTCGATTCGATTCGCGGCATCCTTCCCGCAGCATCACTCTCCAACGTCGGCATCTACGGCAGCGGGCAGGCTTATGAAGCGTTGTTGCTTCGTATGCGGTCGAGCAACCTGCCCGAGGCCCGTCTCTACTCCGATCTCATGATGCGCGAGCTCCGCAAGGTCATCCCCTCCTTCCTGAAGCGGGTGGATCTTCCCGATCGCGGCGTGGTCACGAGTGAGTATCTCGCCAGCAACCGCGAGGCGGTTGACGAGATCGCCGGCCAGTTGTTGGACGTGAGCGCGCCGGATCAACAGGAAACACTCGTCGACCTGGTTGACTTCGACCCGGACGCCGAGGTCAAACTCGTGACGGCCATGCTGTATCCGTCGACCTCATTGTCCGAGCGATCGATCGTCTCCCAGGTGCAGGCAATGGGCACCGATGAGCGACTGTCGATCATGAAGGCCTACGTGGGCGACCGCACGAACCGCCGGCACCGACCTGGTCGGGCGCTCGAACGAATCGACTACCGATTCGACGTCCTTAGCGACTACGGCGCGTTCCGCGATCTTCAGCGCCACCGGCTGCTCACGATCGAATGGCAACGTCTCTCAACCCGTCACGGCTATGTGATGCCCGAGGCCGTGGATGTTGCAGGATTCACGGATCGATTCGACGAGGCAATGGCTCGATCCTCCGAGTTGTATGACGTGCTCATCGACGACTTCCCCGAGCAGGCCAGCTACGCCGTTGCACTCGCGTATCGGGTCCGATACTCGATGCAAATGAACGTTCGTTCCGCCATGCACGTCCTCGAGCTTCGATCCGCCGTCCAGGGGCATCCGGCGTACCGATTGGTCGCACAGGAGATGCATCGTCAGATTGGTGAGCGGGCTGGTCACAAGGCCGTGGCGGAGATGATGAAGTTCGTCGATCACTCGACGGAACAGAAACTCGAGCGTCTCGATGCAGAGAATCGTACGGCGGAACGTACGAACCCGACCTGACAGAAGATTTCCGACCAATTTCAACACCTTTACCCGGGAATGTGTCTATATTCCCCCCAAGCTCTTGTGGATGCACGAAGGAACCATGGCTGAGGAAGAACTACCAGAAGACGTCGAGGCTGACCCCGACGAGGACGAAGACGCGGATGTCGATCCCGATCTTGACGAGGAAGACCTCGACGACGATGACCTCGAAATGGATGGCGAAATCGACGATGCCCCACTCGACGGCGAGGATGAGGACGACGACGAGGACGACGACGAAGACGGTCCCGTCCCGCTCAAGAAGGTCAGCGACGACGAGGAAGATGAAGACCCCGACGATGTCGAGGCGGATCTTGACGCCATCCTGAAGGATCGCCTGACTTCGGGTGATGATGACGACGACGAGGACGACGATGAAGACGACGTTGTCCAGAAGAAGGCGCCACCAGCCAACCCCAACGACGTCGCCGCGAAGAGCGAAGATGAGCGCACGTGTGAGAACTGCTGGCTCATCAAGCCGCTGATTCAGTTCCCTGACGACGGGAAGTTCTGCGTCGACTGCGCCTGAGGCCCGTACCCTTGGGGTCATGACCGCCAAGGAGACCCCCACAAGTCCGGCCGATCAGCTGGTCGAAACTCTCGTGTACGGGCCAGTTGGACTGGCCCTGGATGCCGTCGACAACTGGTCCAGCCACGTTGAACGAGGCCGCAGCCAGGTGACCATCGGACGGTTCCTCGCAAAGACTGCTGCGAACAAAGGTGGTTCTGCCGCCGAGTCGCTGATCGAGAAGCTGGTGAACGATGCCAGCCAGGTGGTTGTTGACCTGCTCGGTATCGACCTCTCACCTGACGATGAAGCCACCCCGGGACCAGACGCGTCGGTGTCGCCGCTGCTTCCCATCGCCGACTATGACGAGCTCACTGCGGCCACCATCGTGACGCAGCTCGCCGGATTGTCGACGGCGCAGCTTGACGTCGTTCGAGCGCATGAGGAAGCGGGACGCTCCAGGGTGACGATCCTTCGCAAGATCGACCAGCTCCAGGCCTGAGTGGTGACTGCAGCGATCGAACCGCAGGTTCGCTCCGCGAACGGCGATGACCTTGGGTTTCTGGTCGAAGCCACAGAGCTTGGCCGAGAGGCAGTTGTCGGGACCCGCGGCGGTGACGTCGAACTGCTCCTGACGGCTCCGGAGACAACACTCGGGGATCGTTATGGGTCGGCACTCGCCGACGAGTCGCAGATGATTTCGATCGGCATGGTGGACGACGTGGCCGTCGGTTTTGCGCGGGCCGAAGTGCGAACGTCACCCGTAGGGGAGTCGATCTGTCATATCCATGAACTGTTCGTGCTACCGGACGCCCGTGGTGTGGGTGTTGGCGCTCGACTTCTCGATGAGGTCGTGGCATTTGCCCGCACGGGTGGCTGTATCGGCGTGGACGCGCGAGCCCTGCCCGGCGATCGAAATACGAAGAACTTCTTTGAGAGCTTCGGTTTGGTTGCACGCTCGTTGGCGGTGCATACCTCGCTCGACTAGGCGTCCGCGATTTCCGGCTTTGGCGGGATCGGTGCGGCCGCAGGAGCAGCTGCAGGTGCGGCCGGCGGCGAGAACAGCGCCGCAATCTCGGGAATCCGCTTCGAGAGCTTCTTCACCGTCTTGCGAAGCTCGTCCGTGACCGTTGTTGGTATGCCCTGGGGTTTCACCTGGGTGCGCACCGGTGAGTAGGCGACGGCGTCGAGCACGGTTCCCCAGCGGTCAGACGACGTCTCGGCCGTCATGGACGCATTCGCTGCTTCCGTGAGTTTGGTGGCCAAATCAGCGGGGAGCGGGGCTCCGGCCTTTGGCGGGCGGGATGACTGTCGCAGTGCCCGAACGGTACGCCCTTCGCGTACCAGATCGTTGAGCTCCGACAACCATTTGCCGTGTTCAGCATCCACCCGGGCGGTCAGGCCCGTCCGAAGCTGCTCTGCCAAGGCGCGTGACTCGTCGTCCTTTGCGCCATTGTCGGCGGCCACGACGACCTTGCGAATGTCTCGAATGTCGACTTCGGCGATGCCGGCCAAGGCGGCCTCGGCGTTGTCTCGCCACTCCGCGGTACGGAGTTTGGGCAACAGCTTTTCGCCAACGGCCTCGAGCATCTTTGGCGGGATCTCCGGCTGTCCGGATGATTTCGCCTTCTGATTCTGTTTCTCGACGAGTTGGCGCACACCCGGTACGCCGTCGCGCAGGACGACTCGAGCGAGCGGCCGCTGGATTTCTGCAATCTCTTTGAGGGCGGCGTCGCGGTGGGTTCGTGCCGGGCGCAACCGTTTCGGCTTCTGCCTCGCCGGTGCGGATCGTTCTCGACGTGGCCGGCCGGAGCGGTCGCCGCCGTCACGGCGTTGCTTTTGGCCTCGTTCGTTGCGATCACCACGACCGCGGTCATTACGATCGCGCGAGCCGCGGCCTTCTCCTCTGCCCCCGCCGCCTCGTCCACCACCGCGGGAACGATCACCGCGACCTCGGCCGCGGTCGTCCCGATCGCCGCGGTCACGACCGCGACCGCGTTTGCCGACGAGTTGGGTGGTTACGCCACCCTGATCCTTGCCGCTCCCAAGGATCTCGAGCATGTCGGCCTTCTCGCGCTTCGCCTTGATTGGTGTGACGGAGACGATGAAGACCCCATCCACGGCGAATTCGGCTTCCGCTCGGACCACATCGCCGACCGCAGCGCCGTCGTAGAGCAAGGAACCATCGAGCTCACCTTTGGGTTGTTTTGCACCGGCAGCCCGCCAGGTGAACGTGCCGTCTTCGCGTTTGCTGGTGAGCTCTACTTCAAGTCGTCGAGACATCCCAACACGCTACCGCCAGCTCGAGTTCTGAGGAAGTCGGCGGTCAACCCAAGGTGCCGGCGAATCGCTCCGCTCAGGGGCATTCGGTCAGGATGCGAATACCCCGAACTTCATTCCCCGGGACGAGCGACCAAGACAATGTTCCCCCGGACCACGTGAACAGGTCCTCGGTTTCGGCGTTGTCGTACTCGTAGTCGGTACCCGGTACCTCGAGAAAGTCGGCCTTCTTCAATTCCCCGGACCGGTAGATCAAGCCCAGAATCGTTGCATTCGGGAACGTCAGGCTGCCGGTGAGTGGTGTATCGGTGTCGTCGATGCGATTGGCATGTACAAAGTGGCTGCACACGACCGTCCCTGCGAGGAACTCGACGTTTTGCTCCGATTTACCGTTGAAGGACCCTTCGGTGACTCGGTTGATCTTGATGTCCTTTTCCAGCGCGACGGGGCCCTGCTCAAAGAACACGAACACCTCGTCGTCGCTCTCGATGCCCGTATTCTTATCGAGATCCAGCGGTGGCGGGTCCTCCCAGGACGCGGAGACGAGCATTTGTGGGTTTTCGCAAACGTCGGAGCCAGTTGCCGCGGCCACCCGGTCGAGCGCGAGGACGCTGGGTGCCACCCACGCCGTGGCCGCGATCGAGGCACCGGCCCCAACGATTTGTCGTCGGCTCAATTCCATCGTCGCCAATCGGCCGAAACATCATGATTGTGAACCAATCCGTGCATAACGTAGAGCGGCGACGACCAAGGGATGACCTGATGTATGACCACACCGATGTTCTGGGCACGTTTGACATCGCCTCTCCTGGCGACCAGGAGCGCGTCCGCCGGCTGGCCGACACGATGTTGCGCGAAGGGTCGGGCGAACAACCCCAGCCCGTTCCACCTGATGCACCGATCGACGTGGCGCTTGCCGACAAACTCGCCCGCTCCAAGAGGGAACTGCAGACCACTGGCTGGGGGGGACATGTCGCCGTCGTGTTCGCGATGTGGGGTGAACAGCGCCGACTGCTACCGCGCAGCGTTGAGAACCCGACCGGCGAGGCCTCCCTCGCCACCAAACTCGAGCAGCTCGATTGGCTGTTCGGTGGATCTGCCGCGACGTGGTCGCTGATCGCCGTCGATGATGGTGATCCCGATGACAGCGCCGCCGTGGCGATTGGCCAGGCGAATGCTCACCCGCTCGGCGACCATGTGACCGTGCTCCGACTGTCCGACGCGATCGGCGCGGAGGATTCACCGCTGGCCACGCTCGCCAGCGTCGACGATTCGCGCAAGGGTGGCGCGATCACACTCGGCGCGTTGCATGCGCTCGCCAACGGTGCCGACGCGCTCGTGATGACCGACGCCGACAACTCCGTACATCTCGGACAGGTTGGGTTGCTCATCGGCCCGTTCGCCCGTGATGGTGCAGGGGCCGTCGTCGGCGATCGCAAACACCCCGATTCGAATCTGGTCAAGGCCGAAGCTCGCTGGGGCCCCGGGATCGTGGTACTTCGCCACATGCAGCGAATGGTGGGTCGCTCGCTGTTCGACACTGGTCTGCGCGACACACAGGCGGCGTTCAAGTTGTACGGACGCACCGCCCTGGAGGCGATCTTGGCCGCACCCTCGACGTTTGGGTTCGCCTTCGACTCCGATTGGCTCTACGCCACGGTCGGTGCGGGCGAACGGATCGATCGGGTGCCGTTCACGTTCATCGACTCCTTCGCAGAGTCGGCATCGATCACCCAGGGACCAATGACGACGTGGGAGTCACTCCTGACGGGCCTCGTTGCCGCTGCTCGCGGACGTGGTGTTGAACACGACGTCGAGATGGCAGAGCTGATCGACGACCACGCCGATGTCGCAACACTCGAACGAATCGTGCAGCGAGTGCCGGACGAACTCGTCGACGTCGCCGACGCGGATCTTGGCGATCGGTCGATCATGTCACCCGCCGAACTTCGGCGTTGGATTGAGTCGTTGCTCTGACGCGCTCGCGGGCGTCGGTGAGCACCTCATCGGTGGAAAACCTTGTGGGCAAACAGACACATTCTGGGGAAATCGCGGGAATCCTGTCGACAACCCTGTGGATTTTGTGTTTCAGGTTGACGAACGTTGCGGGACTTGGAATGATGCTCTCAGCCACGATGGAAGAACTTCCAAGCGGCGGATGAAGTGCCTCCGAAACGGAGGGCCGGCAACGGTCCGAAGCGGACGGGGATTCACACAGATTCCGAAACAAGGAAGGGGCACCTACGAGGCGAGGAACACGGTTCGCTCTTGCGCCCACGTTTCGCCAAGCCGCAAGGTGAGGGGAAAGAAAAGCGCAGGACACCAGTCAGGAGGCTTCGGTCACCGGGCTGGAGCCCAAGCGAACTGCCCCGCCGGACGTAAGTCCGACGGGGCAGTGGTCATCGAAGGAAACGGTACTGCCGTCTAGATCGATGTGGGTGGACCCTGGACCGAACTTGAGGCCCCTGCGGCTCGGCTCCGGCCGGAACGCAGGGGCTTCTACCTTTTTCGTCGGAGTTCCGAGACGTTCAGTCGAAGACCCAGAGGCCAGCGGGAGCGCGCCTCGTCTCGATGAGACCGGTGATGGCCTCGGTGAGTTCCTCGCTGCGATCTGCCCACGGTGTCTCTTCCTGGCCGTCCGAGGCGAGTACCACGACCTGCACGAGGTCGTGTTGAAGCTCTCCTGCGGGAAGGTCGGGAACGTCCCCAACGGTCGCGAAGGGCTGCCAGTTGCCGTCGGCACAGGCATGCAGACCGCCGCCAAGGCGAACGTCGCTCTTGGTGAGTTCGGCGAGCAGGGTCGCGTCTCCGGGCACCTTCTTGGAGTCCAGGTGACGGCAGAGAGAATTGGCGAAGACATCCACGGCGCTACGCAATTCGGGACCGGAGCCACCGTTGGCCCACAGCGTGTCGAACTGCGTAAGCAGCTGATC
>SHLQ01000184.1 GCA_004282895.1 Acidimicrobiales bacterium | reverse complement strand
TCGGGGCACTTCTCGTCTGCAGAGAGGTTGGTCTGGAGATGGTCGATGTCTACGGTCGGGACCTGGTCGTACTCGATCACACCGCTCGGCGAACGCCGGTACTCGCACGGCCTGCACACCTGGATGAGCTCGTCGCGCTGCGATTGGAACAAGACGGTGGTTACGCCGAGGAGCTCGAGTAGTGGCCGACACCGCCGTGCTGAAAGAGGTATTGGATCACTGCCAGAGCGCAATCCCCGAGTGGCGGGAAATGACCGTCGATGACTTTGACTTTGACGACCCAAAGGGATTCTCCTCGTTCACGATCGGTGTGCGGGCGAAGCGCGACATCGAGCCAGCTGCGGTCCTGTATCGAAGGCTCGCCGGGAAAGAGAACGCCATCCTCGATTTCGAGACGGAGCGCAGCACCTTTCTTGCACTTGGGGACGCCGAGATCGCTGCGCGCTGTCTGGGGTATGAGCGCGACTATCGAGTCGAAGAGTTCTACAGCGGCCGGACACTCACGGCCGACGACGTCTTTGATCCAGCACTCCAGAAGGGTGTCGCCGATGAGTTGTACCGCTTCCATCAGCTGACACCGGCCGGGCTTCCAAACGAGACGTTCTTCGAGCTTCTGCACGATCAGTGGAGTGCTCTTGCCCGTGAATCACTCGCCAAGGGCCGAGCGACCCTGCCACCGGACGAGCAAGCGATGTGCGACGACCTGGAGGAGATCTACAGCGCGGAGACCCGGGCCAAGGTCATGCGCTGCCTCCCGGATCGACCGCCCGTGTTCTGCCACAACGACACCTACCACGGCAACACGTTTCTGCTTGACGATGGACGCGTGAAGCTGCTCGATTTTGAGTTCTCGTGTTTGAACCACATCGCCTTCGACTTCGCGAACTTCTTCGCCGAGACCGTCATGGAACACGGCTTCGCGGAGCCCCCACACTTTCGGATCGGTTCGCCCCGATTCACCGACGATGATCTCCGTCAGATGATCAGCTTTTACCTCGACAACAAGACGCATGCATCAGCAGACGAGCGCGAGCGGGAGTTGTCCGAGCTCGTGGCGGAGACCAGAACCGCCCTGATGCTGAGCGACTTCATGTATGCGATGGCCGGACTTCCTCTTGCTCTCGAGCCCGTGCAGAAGATCCGATTCATCCCCTACAGTCATCAGCGCTTCAACAAGTTTCTCCGAGCGTGGGACGAGGCGTTCGGCTGATCGTCAGGCTAGGACGGCTTCTGCCACCAGGCCTCCGGTCAGTGCCACGGCGAATACGTAGGCGAAGAAGATCGCGATCAGGCGTTTCTGCGCAAGCTTGTTGAGAATGATGAACTCCGGCACGTTTGCGCCAGCACCGGAGATGGTCAGCGCGACGATCGCGCCGATCCCGACTCCCGCCGTGCTGAGCGAGTCCGCAATCGGCACGAACAAGCTGGTGCTGAAATACAAGGGCGTGCCCAGCGCGGCGGCGACTGGGATCGCGAATGAACCGTTGTTGCCCGTGACCGTCGCGACGTCGTCGGGTGACACCGCGGCTTCAATGATGAGCCCGATGGCCACACCCACCACGAGAAGCAGAGCCACGGAACGCAGCAGGCCAACGGCTGAGCGCGAAGCCGCTGTCAGTTCCGTGCGTGCGCCTTGCCACGGCGCTTGCTCGGAGCCGCACGTGGGTGACGGGTCAGCCTGGGGGAGTGGCTTGAGGAAGCGTTCGATACCCAAGGGTTGAGCGATCAACCCCAGCGTGAGTGCACCCAGGAACGCGATGGTTGCATAGACAAGTGCGGCCTTGAGGCCGACGATCAGGACCAGCGCACCGAACAGCACGGGATCAAGAACGGGCGCAGCCGTGATGAAGGCGACGTACCCGGCCGGAGGAACACCGGCTTGTCGAAATCCGACGAGCATGGGGATAGCGGAGTAGGTGCAAAACGGGGTCACAAACCCGATGGCAATGCCCTTCAGAGCCGCAAGCAGGGGAGGCCCGCCCATCCACTGTCGAAGACGCTCGGCGCCGAGTCGACGTTGGATCAGCGCAATAAGAAACGCGACACCAAAGAAGAGCAGGATGAGCTCGAGCAGAAGCCAGACTGTGTCCGCGAACATCAGGACGACGTATTCGCCATGATCGCGGCGGCTGCGTCGGGAAGTGCGGTCATACAACGGTCGTTCACGCGGACCAGGGTTCGCACGCCGTCCGCATCGGTGAAGACGAACTGGTCGTCGGCCAGTATCTGGAGGTGACGGCTGACGGTCGACTGGCTCTTGCCAACCGCCTCGACGATTTCTCCGACCGTCACTGGTCGATCACTCGTGGCGACGTGGTTGAGGATCCGCACGCGCGTGCCATCGGACAAGCAGCGAAACCAGCCGGCGAATTCATCTGCTTGAGCTTGTGTCAGACCATTCATCGTTAATCGACGATAAACGATGAAACAAGGAACCACAAGTGTTTTGTCGATGATTCCAATCGTTTGCTAGCTGAGCAGTTGATGGCAGTGCTTCACCAGCGGCCATGCCCCAGAACTCGTGTTGGAGATGACCGTGTAGTGCGCGCCGGTGCGTTTCGAGCGCGCCGAACGAAACGACACCCCAGGATCGAGTCCCTCCAGCCACACGATGTTTCCATCGGGCGAGAGCCAGAAGCCGAGGCCGTAGGAGTAGGTCTCCGACGCCACGTTGCGGACCGTCGTCATCGCATCCAGAGATTCGGGGGTGACGATGCGCCCTTCGTACAGGGCGTTCCAGAACGATGCCATGTCATCGAGCGTGAGGTAGATACCGCCATCGCCGCCGCCGATCACGGGTAGGTGGAAGATGTTCGTCCGACCATCCTCCAGGTACCCCAGCGCGGTATTCGGAGGCAGGTTGTCGGAGCGAAAGAAGCCAGAGCTCGCCATCCCCGCTGGCTCCAGCACCCGCTGCCTCACGGCGTCGTGGAACGAACCCGTGAGCTCCTCGATGACGATCGACAACATGATGTAGCCGCTGTTGTTGTAGGCAAAGACCTCGCCGGGTGGAGAGACCTGCGGATGGTTGTTGAGCAGCGGAAGGTAGTCCGCCGGCCGTTCGAGCGTGTGGGCCGAGACGTCCAGGATGTACTCATCGATGTCGCCCATGGCCTCCTCGTCCAGGTAGTCGCCGACCCCTGACGTGTGCCCGAGCAGCTGCTCGATCGTGACCGCAGCATCCACGAACGGGAGGGCATCGCCGACGATGGAGCGAAGTGTGGTGGTCAGCTGAAGATCACCTTTCTCGATGAGCGACATCACCGTTAGTGCCGTGAATCCCTTGGTGGCGCTGGCGGTTGCCAGCCGGGTGGACGTCTCGTTCTCGGCACCAACGCGACGGTCCGCCTGGCCTTGAGCCAACGTGAACACTGATCCGTCTGCCGCGTCGAGTCGAAGCACACCCGAGAAGTTGGTCGACTCTGCCAACGTGCTTATTCGATTCATTGGGACATTGTCCTACGAAACCCCGACCCGCGTACGAGAATGGCGGGCGTGGAATCTGAAACGGCGATCGTGGACACGACAAGTCGACGTGTCTGGGCAATCCCCTTGGCCCTGATCATCGGCTTGATTCTGGCATCGACCGCTCCTTCCGATTGGTCGGAAGGGTCCGGCTTGCTAGAGGTCCGCTACCTCGACGAGCTGGTGATGTCCCACGCGCTGGATATCGGCAGTTCCGAACTGGTGAACGCCTACAGCGACAGTGGGGACGTCGAGTTCGACGTTTCCATTCCGACCGGCGTGCCGACAGAGGGAGAGATCGACATCGAGCTAACGGTGACCGACCCCACCCGGTCGCTGGCGTTGGGCGACGTCGAGATCGAAATCGTGACCAGCGCAGGATCGCGGGAACTGGTTCCGGTATTTGGACTCGAGGATCGAACGTTCGACGCATCCAGACGGGCGGTTGCGGGGTCAGCCGTGGTGCTCGCTGTACTCGGAGCAGCGATGGTTCTCTGGGTGACGGAAGCAGTGCCGCTCTTCGTCACCTCGCTGGCGATCCCGGTTGCCCTGGCCGTGGCCGGAGTCGGCACCGCTGCGGACACCCTCTCGCCGTTCTTCGACCCGATCATCGTTCTCTTCTTCGGTGGATTCCTGATGGCGGCGGCGATGCGACGGGCGGACCTTGACCATCTGGTCTCCGTCACGGTTGTTGATGTTGCGGGCGGGGGACCGATGCGGTTGTACGCCGCAATGCTTGCGCTGTCTGCCTTTCTGTCGATGTGGATGTCCAACACGGCGGCGGTCACCGTTTTGATACCGATCGCACTTGCCGTCACCGAACCTTTGGACGCGCCGCGGTATCGCAAGGTCGTTGTTCTTGGGATCGCCTATGCGGCGACCATCGGGGGAGTCGGCAGCGCCATCGGCACACCAGCGAATCCGCTCGCGATTACGTTCCTGGAGAACTACACCGGCAACGAGATCTCGTTCGCCGGCTGGTTCGCATTTGGCCTACCGATGGTTGTGCTGTTCCTGCCGTTCATGGCCCTTTACCTCTGGTTCGTGAGCGGCGCCTCGACGCCCGAAGACCGTTTTCACCACGCCAAAGCCGCCGCTCGGGAGCAACGCCACTCCGCCGGTCCGCTCAGCGTGAGTCAGATCCAAGTGGTCTCCACGTTCCTGGTGGTCATGGGATTGTGGCTAACGCAGACCTGGCACGGCGTGAACACTGGCATCGTGGCGTTGGGTGGGGCCGTTGCGCTGTTTGTACTGGGACGGTTGGAACCGGTGGATCTCTCCCGCATCTCCTGGCCAACGCTGCTGACCTTCGGCGGTGGATTGACCCTTGGCACGTTCATGGTGACAACGGGGACGTCCGACTGGCTTGTCTCCAGGCTGGGCGGTGTCGCTGGATGGCCCGACCTACTTGCCCTGTTGGCCGTGGCCTTCATGGCGTTGCTCCTCACCACCGTCGCGTCGAATACCGCTGCGGCGGCAACACTGATCCCCTTGGCCATCCCGCTTGCCGGGATTCTGGATGTCGACCCGGTCCTACTCGTGGTGATCGTTGCCATCGCCACATCGATCGACTTCGCGCTGGTGATCGGCACGCCGCCCACCATGCTCGCCTATGACACGCACCTGTTCACCGTCCCCGAGATCCTCCGCAAGGGGATCGTCCTCGACCTGGTCGGCGTAGCGATGCTGGTGCTGATCGTCTTGCCGTTGTGGCGGTTGATGGGTGTCGTCAGCTAACAGCTAGTCCCAGAGTGTGGGCTCAAGTTGAACCGGCTGCGGCTCCGGCTCGTCAGAGGTCGGCGGTCCACAGAGCTGTTCCAACAGCCCGTCCCAGTCGAAGGATTCGGTGATCTCCGATGCTCCGAGCTCGACGAGCCGTTCCGGATCGAGGAACTTCGGAATGATCAGATCGAGGTTCTTCTCGATCTCCTCGCGGAACTTCCGGTTCGTGCTGCGAACGCCGTCAGCTTTGAGCGGAATGTCGGGCCGTAGCCGCACGTACATGTCGTAGGTCTGCGACCAGTTGTGGATGAGTGGCTTGATATCGAAGGGATCCCTTCCCTTCGTCACCCGAAGGAAGTAGGCGAAGTTGTCGATGACGGCCCGGTCGGTAACCAACACGTCCGCCCTGGTGCGCAGCTCCAACTCCTGTTGGATTTGGGCCATGATCACCCAGAGCTGCGCCTCCGGTGTCGCCCCCTCGTTCAAACCAAGCGGGTTGAAGCGAACGACCTCCCGTCCGACCTCAACACTGCGACCGCTACGACCGACCGCGCCCGCAAACGAGTGCACGGCATTCGTCTTGCGGACCGAGTGCGAGCCGATGAACGCGATCTTGTAGTGCGGGGACATCCTGCCGGAACCTAGCGCGCTCGCCGTCAGTTGAGTCGGGTCGCCTCAAAGCTGGAGGCGCTGTCAGCAATGCCAAAGCTGCTTCCCAGGTCGACGATGACGTTCACCTGCCAGGAGATTGCGTCGACATCGGACGCCTCGAGAGCCTCGGTCGCATAGAACGTCGAGAATCCCGGTTCGATGTCGCTGCACAGCAGCGCGTTGCCCACACAATCGACCACCGTCACCGTGCCCGAGCCGCTCGTCAGGTCGAAATCACCCGTCGTATAGATGTTGCCCAGGCCGAGTGCATTGTTGATTTCCTGGTCGATGGCGAATGTCAGTTGTTCACCATCGAGCACCGCATCGCCGGAGTAGGTGTAGATC
>SHLQ01000183.1 GCA_004282895.1 Acidimicrobiales bacterium | reverse complement strand
ACCACCGCGGCCGCCAAATGGTCGAACGGGGTGGGCTCGGCGTTGACGATCACCACGTCCGCGCCGCTGCGGTAGGCGCGCGGTACGACACTGGCGATGGGGTTCACCGTGAGACTGGATCCAATCGCCAGCAGTAGATCCGCCTCGTCGGCAGCCCGTTGCGCTCGCTCTAGGTCGGCGGTGACGAGTTGTTGGCCGAACGAGATCGTCGCGGACTTCATCAGTCCGCCACAGTTCGGGCAGGCGGGGTCGGCCTCGCCGGCTCGAACCCGCTCGAGAACCGCCTCCATGGTCGTGCGGTAGCTGCAATCGAGGCAGCCGGCTTTCCGGGTCGTTCCGTGGATCTCGACCACCCGGTTGGCATCGATGCCCGCCTCCTGATGCAGCTCATCGACGTTCTGCGTGATGAGCGTGTGCAGGACGCCGCGTTCCTGCAGCACAAGCAACGCCCGATGGCCGGTGTTGGGCGCGACGTTGGCCCACAGTTTGCCTTCGGCCCGCAGCGCCCAGTTCTGGCGCCTGACCTCGGGCTCGGATACGTAGAACGAGATGTTGCTCGCCTTCTCCGCCTCCGGGTTCTTCGTCCACAAACCATTGGGTCCACGGAAATCAGGCAGGCCACTGTCGGTGGAGATCCCGGCGCCGGTCAGAACGACGATACGAGTCGCATTCTGCACGAGCTGGCGTGCCTGCTCCAGAGGTGTGGTCACGGCTCGTTTCGCTCGAGTTGTTCGATTCGCCCTTCGAGCGCAGCCAGGCGAGCGCGTTCGTCGAGGCCGAGATACTTCGCTGCACCCCGCGCGAGTCGGAGTCCTTTGAAGGCGACCCGACGACCGGCCGATGAGCTTGTCCATGGCTGGTCAACATCATCGGGAAAGTCCAGCTCGCGGACCTGTCCGTCCAGCCGGTACCAGCGGATGATCTTCTCGATGTTTGCGGCGTCGATCGTCTCCGGATCACAGGCCCGTGGCAGCCCGTCGTACAGTCCGCCGGGCTCGTGCAACTCGGGATGATGGTTCTCGTAGATGTGACGCGGCGGCGTGATCTGATGCGGCCACTCCCCCGGGTATTGGGGCCAACCGAGCGTGCCGAACGGTTCCGGTTCCGCAAAGAGCTCCGGCGCGAAGGTCGGCGCCAGCGTGAAATACGTCGACCATTCCTCGAGTGCGTATTTGTCGGCATACCGGTCGAACTTCTCGGCGACCTCCGCATACAGGAGCTTGTGCACAATTTGCGGCATGTGGCTCGCATAACTCACCGGGTTGACGAATCCCATCTGGCGCAGGATCACCCAGGTGTTGAGGATGCTCTCGTCGAATTCGGTGTTCGCGTGACGCCACGCCTCCATCGTGTGGAACCAGCGTCGACGATGACGCCCATCGGCATCGATGAACGTTGACTCGTCGATGGGAACGAGCGGACGACTGTCATCGTCGCTCATGATGTAGGTGGCGGCGAGCGCCGGGTGGCTGGCGGCAGCGGTGCGCAACGCATAGTTCCGGCTGGTGTGGGCCATTGCCCGGATGGCGGCCGTGGGTTGCTCAAGCAGCTCCTCATCGGTGATCAGCGTTCCACCGCCGGATTCCACGAACGCGAATCGGGAGCGCATCGCCTCGGGCACAACCGCAACGACGTCATCGATGATCGGGGCGAAATGGCGAACGTGGCCCAGGGTCTCCTCGAGGAGGGTGGGACGGGCGGAGAGGTACAGAATCTGCACGAGTCGAGCTTACGGCCGCAACGCCTTGAGCCTCCACCAGGCGAGGCGCAGGTAGGCGGAGGCCAGCGTTCGGTTCCGCAACGCGGAGGCGACCAGCGACAGCGGCGTGATGAGCGCACGGATGTACACCTGTGCGATGTCGATGGGCGAACCGTGGCGGCGGACCGTGCGAAGTCGATTGCGCTGCTGAAGCACCTCGACCATGGCCGTTCCCTGGACGGTGCGATCGCTGTGACGGTGCTCCACGACCGCGTCGTTCACGTAGACGGTCGACCACCCCAGCTCCTCACCTCGCAAGGAGAGATCGATGTCCTCGTAGTAGAGGAAGTAGGCAGGATCGAAACCACCAACGTCCCGCAGGTAGTCGGCGTGAAGCATCACGGCAGCACCACACCACGCCTGCGCCGCGACGGGATATCGGCGCGCGCCGTCAACGTCGCCGAAGCCGCGATTGTGGCCAACGCCTCTTCCGTCGACCTCACTGCCGGCATTTTGTACAACCTGCATCGTCGGGAGGCCGAAGGAATCGAGGTGTATGTGGCTCCCCTGCGCTCGACGTCCCGAGATCTCCCCATCAGATTCTCTGGTCAGCTCCAGATCGATCTTGGCGCCTGCTCTGGCGATCGGCACCCGAATGCCACCCCGACCACTCGTGACCCAGAGCGGACCGTCCTTTCCGGGTATCCGGTAGGTGGCGCCCCGAGCGTGGCAACGAGCGGCAACGGGCTCGCCATCCAGCGTGATCGATTTCACCGCAACCTCACCCGTGACGGCGAGGTCGACAAATGGTCGGTCGAAGACGATACGGGGAGCCGCAGCCCCAACTCGACGCCGCAGATCCAACACCTCACCCAACTTCGCCGGCGCGTCCGGGCGCACGGCGGCATCAGGATTGAGCAGCATCACGAAGGCCGGCTCCGGAAGGTCGAGCTCGAACCGCTCTCCCAGGAGGTCGGCGAAACCATGATTGTTGGCACCGAACCCCTCGTTCGTTGAACAACGGATCACGTGCACACCCGGAAGCGACTCCACCGCCTCGAGGCTGCCGTCGGCCGAGTTGTTGTCCACGACGACGACGTCGATCGGCCCCAGCCATTCCGCGGCAGCCACCGATTCGACTGCACGGGTGAGGAGACGGCCACCGTTGTAGTTGACGATGACGACGCGAAGGTGTTCCGCTACGGCGCTGCTCATTGCTTGAGCCGCCGTCGACCTGCACCAACCGCCCGCTCAAGCAGCTGTTTCGGGCCGCCATCGTCGAGGTGCATCTTGGCCCGCTCCATGACCCGGGTTGTGGCCGTGACCACGGCTGGCAGCTCGGTGGCCGTTGGCACCACGCCGGCGGCCCGGTCCGCGGCCATGGCGGGGGCCTCCATCCAGCGGACCAACGGGGCAAGGGTGGTCTCCCACCGGAGTTGCCCCGCCAGCGCCGCAGCGGTCTGTCTCATCTGGCCCATCCGATCGGCATCACCGAGCAGATCGGAAACCGCGTCGGCGAAAGCAACGTCGTCACCGGGGTCGACCAGTGCTGCCGCGCCGGCCGCGCTCAGTTGGGCGCTGAGGGGATCACCCGACGTCGATACGGTTGCCAGTCCTGCCGTGAGGTGGTCGAGCAATCGCGTTCGGTGGGACAGCGCCGTCTCGAGGTGATGCGGGTGGGCCAGAACACCAATGTCTGCATCGGCGAACCAGTCGAGCCGATCGTCGTAGTCGGCCCACGTGGTTGCGAAGAGCACGTGGGTCCCAAACAACTTCAGCTCGCGCGACCTCTCGATCGCGGCGCCCCGCACCCCCATCTCCTCGACAGACGTGTTCGGGTGGGGGCCGGCCATGAAGACCAGCCGCGCATCCGGATGCCGTTCGAGCAGCGACGGCATCGCGTTCACAACGGTGACCGGGTCGAGCCAGTCGTGCATACCACCGGCCCACAGCAGCACCGGGTCCTCCGGGTCGATTTCCGCGAACGCGTCGCGAAGTGGGCTCGTGCCCTTGGCGGATTCCGGTGTGGTTCCGAACGACGCCAGATCGAGAAGCGCTCGCATCGAAGGATCGGCGTCTGTTGTGACTGCATTGATTCGACCCGCATGAGCCAGCCAACCCAACCAGTGGGCTCGTTGTGCCTCGTTCGAACACACGAAGAAGTCTCCGCGCGTCGCCTGTTGTGCCAAGGTCTGTCGCGCCCCTTCGATGAGATCACGGCGACGCACCGAGTCCCCACCACCTCGATGTTGTGCTTCGAGATGAAACGGATCGAACCAGTCCACAACGATGGGAAGTTCCGATGCGGCCAGCTCCGGTAGGCGAAGCAACGCACTTCCCTGCACGATCGCCGCATCGAACGCGGTGACATCGATCGTGCCTGGGTCAACGACCTCCTGAGTGGTGATCGGCGACGAGCCTTCGCCCTCCAAGGAGGCCAGAACTACGTCATTGGAGTGGCCGAGAACACGGGCAATGTGACTGGCCCTGACCGCTGGCCCGGCCATCTTCGCCCCAATGGGTTCGGGGGTAACGATGAGAACTCGGGGCATTCCCCGAGACTATTCGCCGATCAATGGGTTGATGCGTGACCGGTCGTCTCGCGGTGGAGACGTTCCGCGTGGCGGTTGAGCCCGACGAGCTCCGTTTCGATTCCACGCTCTGCGAACTTCATGACGACCGCGTCGATCGCCACGACGGCGGACGTGTCCCAGATCCGTGCCCCTTCGAAGTCGATCTCGACTCGCTTCACCTTCACACCGTCGTAGTCGAAGGAGTGCACCAGGTCGTTGGTCGACGCAAAGAACAGCTCGCCAGTGACCGAGTAGAGCCGTTCGACGTTGTCGGGGTCGACCACGCTGGTAACGCGAACCACATGCGACACGTGGCGCACGAAGAACACGGCGGAAAGCAGCACTCCGGCAATCACGCCATAGGCGAGGTTGTGGGTCACCACCACGATGCTGACGGTTGCCGTCATCACGATGGTCTCCGGACGGGGCATCGCCTTCAGAGCCTCAGGGGTGACGCTCTTCCAGTTGAACGTGCCGATCGCCACCATGATCATCACTGCGACCAGCGCAGCCATCGGGATCCGAGCCACAAGGTCACCCAACACCAGGATGAGGATGAGCAGGAATACACCCGACGCCAGTGTGGACATACGAGTGCGCCCGCCCGAGCGGTGGTTGATCATCGACTGGCCGATCATTGCGCAGCCGGCCATGCCGCCGAGGAAACCGGTGGCAACGTTGGCAACACCCTGACCACGGGACTCGCGGTTCTTGTCGGAGTTTGTATCGGTCTTGTCATCGAGCAACTGCGCGGTGAGGAGCGACTCGAGCAGACCGACCATCGCGAGTGTGAGCGAGTACGGGAAGATGATCTGCAGTGTTTCCATCGTGAACGGGACGTCCGGCAGGCTTAGCCCGGGAAGGGCGCTGGGCAGCTCTCCCATGTCGCCGACGGTGGGAAGTTCGAGGCCCACGGTCATCGCAATGCCGGCCAGTACGACGATGGCGACGAGTGGTGAAGGCACCGCTGTCGTGATGCGGGGCAGACCGTAGATGATGATCAGTCCCGCGGCGATGAACAAGAGGTTCAGTGGCAATGCCGAACGGTCCGGCTCGTCGGACAGCAGGATGTGTGGAACCTGCGCCAGGAAGATCAGGATCGCCAGGGCATTCACGAACCCGACCATGACGGTGCGCGGGATGAACCGCATGAGTTCACCCACGCCGAGGTAGCCGAACCCGACCTGGATGAGTCCGGCAAGAATCGTCGCCGCGAAAAGATAGGCGACGCCGTGATCGGCAACAAGGTCGACGATCACGAGCGCCATGGCACCGGTCGCAGCCGAGATCATGCCGATGCGGCCACCCGCGAGGGCGATGATGATGGCGATCGAGAAGGAGGCGTACAAGCCGACCTTGGGATCGACACCGGCGATGATCGAGAACGAGATCGCTTCGGGAATCAACGCAAGCGCAACCACGAGGCCAGACAGCAGGTCGGCCTTCGGATTGGAGAGCCATTCATCGCGGATGCGATCCGGCGAGAAGCGAGCAGGAGGTACGGGACGCGGCGCGTCGTATACCTTTTCGACGAAATTGTCTGACATATCACCCTTGTGCACAGCCGTGCGTTTCAAAACGCCAGCGGAAATGCATCTATGGGCGCTCAGTCATACTACGGCAGCCACAGACCTGACTTGAGTGTTAAGGGTCACAGCGAGATCGGCCGGTTCAGCCGTGTGCCTGTATACGCATGGAGCCCGCCTCAGGCGGGGAGGGGCCGGAGGCTGCGCCGCAGGCCCATGTAGGTTTCCGCGGATCTCGACCGGAAGTGTCGTGAGAAAGGAGAAAGGGGTCTGACCCCTTTTGGAGCTGCGAGCGGCCGCATTCCCAAAATATTCTCTGATTTTCCGTGGTTTTGCGTCCAGATGTTGAGTGCACCCCACTCAGAGGGGTCTGACCCCTTCTGGCCGAA
>SHLQ01000182.1 GCA_004282895.1 Acidimicrobiales bacterium | reverse complement strand
CGTCTTTGGCGTTCGTCTGGATGAAGTGCTTGCGGCGGGCGACGTCCTCGCCCATCAGGGTTGAGAAGGTCTCATCCGCCATGGCGGCCTGATCGACCGAAACCTGCAGCAGTGTTCGCTGACCCGGGTTCATGGTGGTCTCCGCCAGCTCCTGCCACTGCATTTCACCGAGACCCTTCAGGCGCTGGAAGTCCTTCTTGTGATTGGGGTGTTCCTCGTGGAAACGATCCTTCTCGCGATCGTCCTTGAGGTAGAGCTTCTCCTTGCCCACGGTGGTGGAGTACAGCGGCGGCTGGGCGATGTAGACGTGTTTGGCTTCGACGAGCTCACGCATCTGGCGGAAGAAGAACGTGAGCAACAGGGTGCGAATGTGGCTGCCGTCGACGTCGGCGTCCGCAAGCAGGATCACCTTGTGGTAGCGGATCTTCTCGATGTCGAACTCTTCGGCGATGCCGGCGCCGATGGCCTGGGTCAGCGTCTGCACTTCCTGGTTCTTGAGCATCTTGTCGATGCGGGCTCGTTCGACGTTGAGGATCTTGCCCCGGATCGGCAGGATCGCCATCGTTCGTGGATCGCGGGCCTGGATGGCCGAACCACCGGCCGAGTCGCCCTCCACGATGAACAGTTCGCGTTCCCGCGGATCCTTCGACGAACAGTCCTTGAGCTTGTCGGGCATTCCGGCCCCGTCGAGGGCGGTCTTGTTGCGGATGGTGTCGCGGGCCGCCCGCGCAGCCTCACGGGCTCGTTGGGCGCTGATCGCCTTGTTGATGATGAGCTTGCCTTCGGCCGGGTTCTCCTCGAGCCACTCGGCCAGCTTCTCGTTGGTGGCCTTCTCGACCATGGACCGCACCGAGACGTTGCCCAGCTTGTCCTTGGTCTGCCCCTCGAACTGTGGGTCCTGCAGACGTACCGAGATGATCGCCGTGAGGCCCTCGCGTACATCGTCGCCGGAAAGAACCTCGGTTTCCTTCAGAAGGTTCTTGTCCTTGCCGTACTTGTTGATCGTGCGGGTCAGCGCGGTACGAAAGCCTGTTTCGTGCATGCCGCCGCCACCAGTGGTGATGCCGTTGGCGAAGCTGTGCAGACCATCGGAGTTGAAACCGGTGTTCCACTGGAACGCGATCTCCACTTCCTGGTCATCCTCGAAGACGTCGTAGTACCCGACCTTGGAGAACAACGACTCTTTCGCCTCGTTCACGTGACGAACGAAGTCGATGATGCCACCCTCGTAGTGGAAGGTGACCCAGCCGTCCTCATCGGCATCCTCGCGAGGTTCGGCACGACGATGATCCTGGAAGCGGATCCGCAGGCCCTTGTTTAGGAACGCCATCATCTGGAACCGTTCGAGCAACGTCTGAGCTCGGAAGTCGGTCTCATCGAAGATCGAGGCATCCGGCCAGAACCGGACGGTTGTGCCACTGTGACCTTCGGGGGAATCGCCGCGCACTTCGAGCTTGGTTTGGACGGCACCGCCATCGGCGAAGTCCATGTAGTGGTGTTTGCCCTCGCGGTCGATCTCCACCTGCACCTTGCTGCTCAGCGCGTTGACCACGGAGATGCCGACGCCGTGCAGACCACCGGAGACCTTGTAGCCGCCACCACCGAACTTGCCGCCGGCGTGCAGAACGGTGAGCACGACCTCTGCCGCGGACATTCCCTCGTACTGCGCGTGCTCGTCGGTGGGGATGCCACGCCCGTCGTCGCGAATTTCAGCCGAGCCATCCTCATGGATGATGACCTCGATGACCGAGCAGTGTCCGGCCATCGCCTCATCCACCGAGTTGTCGACGACCTCGTACACGAGGTGGTGAAGCCCGGTGGCCCCGGTCGACCCGATGTACATGCCAGGACGCTTGCGAACGGCTTCCAGACCTTCGAGAACAGTGATGTCCGATGCGCCGTATGACTCAGCTTCGTCTGTCAACAGACCGGCCCTTCCGATTAGCCCCTACTCGGCCCAGAGATTGGGCTCGCTCTGCCGTTCGACAGGCGCCAATCACCCTGTGGATAAGTTGGGTGACGGCGCTGAATTACGACAATGTAATTGTAGCAGTTGGGAGTGACATCCCCGGGTCAATCCGGCAGGATTTCAGCGGGTGAGCTTGACCGAAATTTCGTTGATTTCATTGGTGTCAAGCCGGGTCGAAATCCGTTCGATCAGCTCGCCCGACATCCACGCCAGTTCACTCGCCCACGCCGCCTCGTCGACTTCGATCGAGAGGGTCCCATCAGCCACACCAACCGGGCGCGAATGGGCGGCAATCAGCTCCCCCACACACCCCTCCCAATCCGCAAAAAGGGCCTGCACCACATCCACCTTCGGCGCATGCAGATGTTTCATGACTCTCTCCACGCCGCCCTGTATGCGCTTGGGCCCGTCGTAGGGCTGACGACGGCGAGTCATGCCACGGCGCTTTCTGTCGATTCCAAGTTGATGGTGGCGTCGGCTATGGCGCCGGGTGGGAGGTCGGTGGCGGAGGTGAGAAGCGTTTGGCCGTGGGGCAGAGCGGCCACGAGAGCGGCGCTACGGCTATCGTCGAGCTCGCTGAACACATCGTCGAGCACAAGCAGGGGTGCCACCCCGGTCGTCGCCTCTACGAGATGATGACCCGCCAGGCGCAAGGCAAGCGCCACGGAGCGCTGCTCACCCTGGGACGCATGGGTTCGGGCTGGCATGGCGTTGAGCATGATCTCGATCTCATCGCGATGTGGGCCAACGGTGGTGACACCTCGACGTACGTCGTTCGTGCGGGATTCGGTCAGTGCGGCCTTGAGGCCCGTCTCGAACCACGGAGCGTCATATCGCAAGGTCACCTCATTACCGGGGCCGGCAACACTCGACAGCGCCTCCGACACCCGCGGCGAGAGAGAAGCCACAGCCTCTGCTCGCAGGGCCCCCAACTGATCCCCCACAGTTGCCAACTTGTCGTCCCAAACATCGAGCGTGAAGGCGGCATCGCGGTCGAGTCGCCCGCCACACCCCTTGAGCAACGCGTTTCGTTGTTTGAGGATCTTCTCCATGTCCGCTCGAAGACCGTCGTTTCGCGGATGCAGCCCCAGTAGGACATGATCGAGATAGGTCCGGCGCTCACCCGGCGACCCCTTGACCAATTCGAGGTCGTCCGGCGCAAAGACCGTTACCGCCATGACACCGGCAAGGTCGCGGGCGCGTTGCACCTTCTGCTTGTTCATCTGGATCCGCGTGCGCCCGGTGCGGGACAGCTCGGCCTCGAGCAGGAGTTCACGGTTGTTCTCACCGCGTAGCTGGCCGCGGACGATCGCAACCTCAGACCCTCGTTTGATGAGCGCATCCGTGGGTGCACCCCGGAAGGATCTGGTGGTCGCCAGCCACGCAACCGCCTCGACAATGTTCGTCTTTCCTGAACCGTTCGGCCCGACGATGGCGGTCACGCCGGGAGCGAAGGCCATCGAGAAGTCATCGTGGGAACGAAATCCCTGCAGGGACAATTGCTCCAAAATCAGAGCGGAACCTGGGTCGACGACATCCACGGGGATGACGCTACCGGACCTCTCTGACGCTCCTCGTGCTCAGGTGCCCTTGGGAGCAGTGTTCTAGGCCGCGTCGCGTTCGGCGCGTCGGCCGATGACGAGCGGAGTGGCCGACGTCGTCGCCCAGGCCGGGGCCGGCAGTGTGGAGATACTCATCGGCTCCGGCGCCTGCGGAATCAAAACGTCTGCCGGGGCAGCTTCCTCCACAGCCTCGACGGGTTCGGCTTCAGCGACCGGTTCCGTGTCTTCCACGGGTTCTGGCTCGACCAGTGGTTCCACCTGGCGAGTTGGTTCCGGCAGGGGCCAAAGCGGCTCGGGCTCGGGCAGCGTCGCTGCTGGCATTGGTGTGATGGCGACGGCCGTCTGTTCGATGACCTGTCCCGGAATCTCTCCCAGGCTCTCGTCTAGTGTCGTTTCCTCCGCGATCAGCACGTCATTGATGACTACCGCGACCGCGGGTTCTTCTGCGACGACCGAGTCCTCCAGCCAATCGTCCACGTCCTCCGGTTGGGCGGTTGGGAGATGCATGGTTGGTCGTTCCGGCGGAACGGCGATGCTCATCTCCAACATGCGTGACGGGCTGAACCGCGTTTGCAGCAGATGTGGCCTCCACTTGGCGCTCACGGACACGAAGGGCCCGACGAACGGGCCCAGCTGGGTCCAGGAGTCCTGCTCACTCGTGAGCACGTGGATGATGGCGTCCGCTTCCACCCGTCCCAACTCTGCACCGGATGCGATGGCCAAATCCAAGGCGTCGACATGGGATTCGAGAACCTTGCGCAACCGGCCTCGGCGCACCATGTTGGCGATCAGACCACGCCGGAACGGAATGAACGTCTTGGAGGACACGACGATACGTCCATCCTCCAGTCGCGACACAAACATCGGTTCCGACCCGTCATCGGCGACTGCACCAATGATCACTCGATCGTCGGTGCGGTAGAGCTGCAGGCGTGTCGTCCACCCGGCATCATCGTCCACCGTCGCCAACCAGTGCATGTTCACCGACCCGAAGAAGGACGCTGCCGTTGCTTCGATCGTCGGCTCAACAAGATCCAAGGGCACTTCGATCTGATGGTTGATGCGTTGCTCGGAGAATCGCTTCAGGAAGCCATAACCCACGGGGTTGATGTGGAGCGCAAGGGTGAACCGCACGATGGCGAACACCACACCGGCAACCAGCGCCCACGGAATGGCCACCCAGCGGTCCGTGCCAGTGGCGAGCAGGGCCAACAGTGACAGGTCACCGACGAGCACCGCTTCCAGCGTGAGCCGAACGAGAGTGCGAGTCAGCGCGACGCGCTTCAACCAAGCAACATGACGATCCATGCAGGTCCCTTCGGCCGTTCTGGACTCGGCATGAGCACAATGGCCCATTCCTGCCGCCCCAGCCCCCACCGTCAGGCGCGAGTAGCGTCTCGCTCATGTCCAACATCCCGCCCTTTTCCGGCTTCCGCGTTGACGTTTCCGGGGCTCGGGCCGACCTGGTGCTGAACCAGCCAGAGAAGCTCAATCCGCTCTCGACCCAGACCCTGCTTGACATCGAACATGCTGCTCGCTGGATCGATACGCAGCGGGACGTTCGGGTCGTCGTCGTTCGAGGCGAGGGACGTGCCTTCTGCGCGGGCGCCGACCTCGATTCCTTCACGGCGGAGAACTTCGAGGAATACACCCCTCAGATCGCCGGAGACGCCGGTCGTCGCATGGCCGACGCGGTCGAGGCGATGCGTGCCGTGGCGATCGCTCAGATCCACGGACACTGTGTGGGTGGCGGTCTCGTGCTCGCTGCGGCCTGTGACCTGCGAGTTGCAGCCGATGGCACCCGTTTCGCCATCCCCGAAGTTGATCTCGGCATCCCACTGGCCTGGGGTGGTATTCCCCGGCTGGTTCGCGAGATCGGCCCGGCCCGCACGAAGGAACTGGTGATGACGTGCCGACCGTTCTTTCCTGAGGAAGGGCTGGCCAGCGGGTTCCTGAATCGTGTAGTCGATTCGGATCAACTGGCGGCGTCGGTCGATGATCTCGCTGCCCAGGTGGCATCAAAGCCGCGCATCGCAATCGAAGCCACGAAGACGGCGACCAACGCAGTCACGGCGGACATGGTCGGCGTGTCGAGGGCGTGGAGCGACACCAACTCGCTCCAAGCGGCTCTGCACGACGACGAAGCCAAGACGTCGAGGGAGAACTACGTTCGCTCCGTCCTTGGTGGTGGTTAACCCATCAGGCGCTCGTCCAGCGGATAGGAACTGAGCATCTCGTAGCCGTCGTCGGTGACGACAACTTGTTGTTCGAGCTTCACGCCATCGGTCTCCCCCGAGGCTCCCATGTAGCTCTCGATGCACAGCACCATTCCCGCCTGGAGTGTGTCGTCATATCGATTCGGTCCGCGATGCAGTGGATCGATTCGCGGGAACTCATCACACATCCCCACGGCATGCACGATGCACGGATAGTCGTGCTCGTGGAACTCCTCGGCCTTCTGATAACTCTGGGCCTGGAAGTCGAGCAGCGACATGCCCGGACGCACGAGGGTCAGGTTGTGTTCGATCTCCGCGACGGCCAAGTGGTAGAGCTCCTTTTGGCGCCGGCTTGGTTCACCAGGCCCGCAGAACATCGTGCGGCTGATATCGGCGAAGTAGCCGTTGGGTCCAACCATGTCGGTGTCGAACGCGACGAG
>SHLQ01000037.1 GCA_004282895.1 Acidimicrobiales bacterium | reverse complement strand
GCCGGGGACCGCCCGCATTTTGTTGAAACTGCAAGGATCGGCCGCATCCGCGTGGTGTGGTGGGGCCTGGTGGGGGGGTTTACGATCGGAACGGTGGAATTTGTCGAAACGAACATTGCCGAAGGGGTCGAGACATTTCATCACCGACCCTTCGGTGGAGAGGGCCGCCAGCTGTGGTGGCCCGCGCTACCCGTGGCGCCCGTACTCGTGCTCGGCAGCACCCAATCCGAAACAGCCATCGATCACACCCGGCGAAGCGAGCGTGGCATCGACCTCGTCCGTCGGCGGTCCGGCGGCGGCGCCGTGCTCGTGGGCGCGGGCGAGCTCCACTGGTTCGACCTGGTCATCGACCGCGACGACCCGCTGTGGAGCGAAGACGTCGGCCAGGCGTTTGGCTGGGTTGGACAGGTGTTGCAGAGGGCGCTGTCCGAACTCGGAACAAATGGCACCGTGCACTCCGGTCGCCTCGTCCGCACCGAATGGTCCGACCGAATCTGCTTTGCGGGGATCGGTCCGGGAGAGGTCATCGCCGACACCGGGGAGAAGGTGGCCGGGGTCTCCCAGCGACGCACCCGCCATGCCGCCCGGTTTCAGTGCGCCGTGCTGAAACGGTGGAATGCGAAGGTCATGGTGGACTTGCTCAATCTCGGTGACAACGATCGCGAACGGGCCAGTCAAGAACTTCGCTCGGCCGCCAGCGGCATCGAGGTCCCTGACGCCACGTTCCGCAGCGCCATCTCGGCCGCACTCCCCCGCTGACCGGACGAGTTGGCGAACGGACGCGGTCCCATGGGATCGTGACCTCATGAAGCTTGGATTGATGACCGGATACTGGGGCGCGGGTCCACCGACCAACGCCATGGACGCGATTCTCGCGGCGGACGAGCTGGGATGGGACAGCATCTGGACGGCCGAGGCCTACGGATCGGACGCGCTGACGCCACTCGCCTGGTGGGGATCGGAGACGACGAACGTCGATCTCGGCACCGCCATCATGCAGATGAGTGCCCGAACGCCGACGGCGACCGCGATGGCTGCACTCTCGATGGATCACCTCAGCGGCGGGCGCTTCCGCCTCGGTCTCGGTGTGTCGGGTCCGCAGGTGGTCGAGGGTTGGTACGGCCAGCCGTATCCGAAACCGCTGGCACGAACACGCGAATACGTCAACATCGTGCGCCAGGTGCTCGACCGCGAGGGGCCCGTTGTTTTCGATGGTTCGCACTATCAGCTGCCCTTTGAGGGTGGCGCGGGCTTGGGCAAGGCATTGAAGCCGACGGTGCATCCATACCGCCCAGACCTGCCCATCTATCTCGCCGCCGAAGGCCCGAAGAACGTCGCGCTCGCCGCGGAGATCTGCGACGGCTGGCTCCCGTTCTGGTTCGGGCCGAAGAGCGACGCGTTCTATCGCGACGCCTTGGCCTCAGGTTTTGAAGTCGCGGGAAACGGCCGGAACCTCGACAGCTTCGACGTGGCGTGTCCTGTCCCCATCATCCCGAACGCCGACGTCGAGGCAGCAGCCAACATGGTCCGCGGCACCCTCGCCTTGTATGTGGGGGGCATGGGCGCAAAGGGAGCCAACTTCCACTTCGAGGTCCTCGCCCGACTCGGGTGGGAGTCAACCTGCCACGACATCCAGGAGCTCTACCTCGCCGGTCGCAAAGCCGAGGCGATGGCGGCCATTCCCCTCGAGATGGTGGAGGACGTCGCACTCGTCGGCCCACCCGACAAGATCAAGGAAGAGATCCCGGTGTGGGCGGACACGTGTATCTCCACGCTGTTGGTGTCGGGCGATGCCGCTCTCGTGCGCCAGATCAACGACTGGGTGAATGGCTAGAGGTAGGGCCAGGCCTTGGCCCAGTGCAGGTATTCGATGAATTGTTCTGGCGTCGGTCGATCGGTCGTTGACGCGAATGCAGTTTCATACCGAAACGCCAGCCAACCGGGGTCGGGCAGGGGAAGAAACGGCGGTGTCGCCCACCAACGAGATCGGGCATGGCGGCGTCCGAGGCGAATGGCCGTCCGCCACAGTCCGGGGTGGCGCGCCAAAGCCCACGCAGCGCCCAACACCCATCGAGTGGGGGTTGCTCCCGGGTCTTCTGACGCGGCATACATCAAAGGAGAGACTACAAGTACCCTGTGCGAAGGTGTTGTGCCATTGAGACACAGGAGATGCGTTGACGACCAGCCCACAAACCTCTCGTTCGGAGACGTTCGCGTCGCTGTACCGGTCCATTGTCGACAACGTCGAAACGGTGATCCGCGGCAAACACGATGTCGTGCAGCTCGTTGTGCTTGCGATGATCGCCGAAGGCCACATCCTTCTCGAGGACTCACCCGGACTCGGTAAAACCACACTGGCGAAAGCACTGTCCGGTTCGGTCGGCGGCCACCACGGCCGTATTCAGTTCACGCCTGACCTGCTTCCGGCCGATGTTGTCGGCGTATCGATCTGGAATCGCGACTCCGGCGAATTCGAGTTCCGTCCCGGTGCCGTGTTCGCGAACGTCGTTCTGGCGGATGAGATCAACCGCGCCTCACCCAAGACACAATCGGCATTGCTCGAAGCCATGGCCGAACGTCAGGTGACGGTCGACGGCGACACCCACGAACTCGCCCGCCCCTTCGTCGTCATCGCCACCCAGAACCCGCTCGACCACGAAGGTACCTACCCGCTACCGGAGAGCCAGCTCGACCGCTTCCTCATGAAGATCTCGCTCGGCTACCCGAGCCGCGATGCAGAGCTCGAGATTCTCGATCAGCACGGCGAGAGCAACCCGCTCGACGAGCTGAACGCGGTGGTCACCCCATCGGACGTCACGATGATGACGCAGGCGCTCGGCTCCGTGCACGTCTCCCCCGAGCTCAAGTCATATCTGCTCGACATCGCCGCTGCCACCCGCAGCCATCCCTCGCTTCGCCTGGGGCTGTCGCCTCGTGCGGTGCTGAGTCTCCAGCGCGTCGCCCGGGCCCTCGCTGCCGCATCCGGTCGCGCGTTTGTCATCGCAGACGACATCAAGGCCTTGGCCCGTCCGGTCACCGCCCACCGACTCAACCTGACTCCGGAGGCGCAGCTTGGCGGTGTCACCGCGGTGTCGGTGATCGACGACGTGATGGCCACGCTCCCGGTACCGACCATCACCTGAGATGCCGACCGGACGCGGGTATGTCTGTCTGACCCTTGGCGGTATCGCGATCGCGGCGGGGTGGTTCCTCGGTCTCGTCGAGATGTACGTCATCGGCGCCACACTCGTCGCGCTTGTCGTCGTGGCGATAATCGTGGCGGCGCTGCGTCCACTTCGCCTCGGCGTTGCCCGCACGATCAATCCGACCCGACTCCACGTCGGCACGGTTGGACGGGTTGAGCTGGCGATCCGCAACGGCGCCAACAAGACACCGGTTATGCGCATGACCGACCACGTGCACGGCACGAGTGGCGCGCAGCTCTTCATCAGCCCACTACGAGCCAACGAGGTCACGCGGGCTGCGTACCGCCTGCCCACCGAGCGCCGGGGAATCGTCACCGTCGGCCCGGTCGACTTCGAGTCCACCGACGCGTTCGGCCTGACCTCGCGTTCGTTCCGGTCTCCGACTCCCGGGCAGCTTGTGGTGTACCCCGAGGTGGTGCCGCTGCCCCCCGCACCGCCCGCCCCGGCCAGCAACCGCAAATCGAACTCGGATCACCCCGAGTTCCTCGGCGGTCGCAGCGAGGAATTCCACGCGTTGCGGCACTACGTCCCGGGCGACGACATCCGCCGAATCAACTGGGCCGCCAGCGCTCGCCACGACGACCTCGTTGTTCGTGAGGACGAAGCACCCACCCAGAATCACCTGACGGTCTTTCTGGACAACGCCGCCATTCCCCCCGGAATCGCGCTCGATCGGGCCGCCTCCGTCGCGGCTAGCCTGGTGACGTCGATGCGGAACCGGTCCGACCCATTCCGGCTGGCCACCGTCGACGGCCTCGACACCGGCTATGTGCTCGGACCCTCCGGTCTCGATCGGGCCCTTGGCATTCTCGCCGTCGTCGACACCACCACGATCAAACGCGGCGAGAAAGTACACATCGACAACGCAGAGGGCGCGCTCGTGATGGTGAGCACCGAATACCCGAAGGTGCGGCCACACGATCTCGGCAACTTTGGGCGGGTCCTGCTCGTGTCGCTTGCGCCTTCGGTGTGGGACGAAAGCGCCGAAACGGTGGCCAGCACTGCCGATGCCGTGGGCAATGACGTGAAACTGTTGCTCGGCTCGATCAACGACCTTGGTCCCCTGTGGCGCCGTGCAATCGCCACCTTGCTGAACGCTCGAATCTCCGCATGAACGTTCCTAAGGATTCACGAAGGATCGGGCTGACCGCCGGCACGACTCCATCCAGTTCTGTCAGTCTGAAACCAGAGACATTCTCCGATGAGTAACCGCCCCCGCGTCCCGGTCCGTCGTCTGCCAACGACCTTGTACGAAGTCGGGGCTGAAGCTGCCCTCGTGCTGGTTTCGATCGCGGTGGTGTTCAGCTTCAACCGGCTGTTCATCGACAGCTCGTTCTTCGTGCCTGTTGCCGCCGCGACGATCTCCGCTCACCTTCTTGCCGCCGCGGTCCGTTGGGTACGGGGCGGGTTGCTTGTCTCGATCATCGTGTCCGCCCTCGGACTGGTGATATCGCTGACGCTGCTCTTTCCGCCAACCACGGTGGAGAATCCGGAACGGTTCCTGGGGCGCGACGTTCTCGACGGATTCATCACCGACATCGAGTTGGCCTGGGAGGCATTCCAGAACGTCATCGCGCCGACCCCCGCATCCGGCCCATTCCTGCTCCTCGTTGCCATCGCCATGTGGGTCGTTGCCTTCCTCGCCGACTGGGCGGCCTTTCGACTCCGCTCCCCTGCCGAGGCGCTCATCCCGGGAACAGCGGTCTTCGTGTTCGGTGCCCTCTTTGCAGCCGACCAGTTCCGCGTCGTGTCAACCGTCATTGTGTTGGCCACTGCGTTGACCTTTGTCCTGCTGCATCGCCTCGGCGAAGCTCGACATGCCGGGGCCTGGCTCGGCACCGGTGCCGCCGAGAAGGGGCAAACGGCACTGCTGAAATCGGGTGCCTTTCTCGTGGCCGCAACACTGCTCGGTGGGGTCGCGGTGGCTCAGGCCCTCCCTGGCTACGGCGAGGATGCGTACTACGACCTGAGTGAACTCGATCCGACCGATGAGCCACGCGTCGTCCTGTCCCCACTTGTCGACATCCGCGCGCGACTCGTCAACCAACCGGACATCGAGATCTTCACCGTCACCAGCAACATCAAGGATTACTGGCGCATCACCTCCCTCGACGTCTTCGACGGCCGGATCTGGCGATCGCGCGGATCATTCGAAAACGCCGCCGGCCCGCTTGACACCGAGCTCCCCGAGGGAACCTCCTACGACACGGCGACGCAGCAATTCTCGATCGGACGACTCGGTGGCATCTGGTTGCCCGCCGCCTATGAACCGGCCGAGATTCTCGGCGTATCCGAAGGTGTCGGCCTCGAATACGAACAGGAGTCGGGCACGCTCATCGTGAATCGGGACCTCGCCGACAGCGATGGCGTGAACTACACCCTGTTGAGCGCCGTCCCCAGCCGCGACGCTGCCGCTATCGCCGCTGCCGGCGATGCCGTGCCGTCGGACATCGCCGACCGATATCTCGAGCTACCGGGCGACTTCAGCGAACGCGTCCGGAGACAGGCCGAGCAGATCGTCGCCAATGCGGGCGCAACCACTCCCTACGCCAAGTCGCTTGCGCTGCAGAACTACTTTCGGGATCCCACGCTCTTCACGTACGACCTTGAGGTCGCCAATGGACACTCGGCCGACCGTCTCGAGGAGTTCGTCTTCGAGGTGCAGCGGGGATACTGCGAACAATTCGCCGGCGCGTTCGCTGCCATGGCCCGATCGATCGGCCTACCGGCTCGGGTCGCCGTTGGATTCACCCCGGGCGAATACGACCCGCAGGACAACGCCTACCGAGTCTCGGGTCGCCATGCCCACGCCTGGCCAGAAGTTTGGATCGATGACATCGGGTGGTTGCGGTTCGAGCCGACGCCGGGACGCGGCGCTCCCGGCGACGAGAGCTACACCGGCCAACCGGAGGCTCAGGCGAGTTCGCTGCCAAACAATCCGGCGACCACCTTGCCTCCGATAGAGGCCCCGGGCCAGGAGAACGTGAACCCTGGCGACGCCGATCCGGTGACCACAACCACACTTGCGCCCTCATCGGATCGCGCGGAGGACGGCGTGATCGGAGCTGACCCTGGTCGGACCACCAGGCAGGTGCTCACCGCTCTCGTAATTCTGACACTGGTGGCCCTCCTCGCGTTCGGGCCACTGGTCTTTGGGGTGTTCCGATCCCGCCGAGCTCATGCTCGAGCAGCTGCTGATCATCGCCGGCGAGTCGGGCTGGCATGGAGCGAATCGCGTGCGGCCATTGAGCTGCTCGGCGTGCGGGTCACTGATGCCAGCACACCGAAGGAGCTCGTCGAGCCGTTGCGCAAGCAATGGCCTGAGGCAGGTGAGGCGATCGAAACCCTGGCCGAGGTCGTTACGGCGGCAACGTTCGCCCCCGATCGCGTCGAGTCCGATCGGGCGGCGACCGCGGAGCTCATGGCATCAACGCTGGCCCATCAGGCGAAGTCCCACAAGGGCACGAAGGACTGGTGGACGCATCACATGGACCCCCGGAATGTTCTCCGTGGAGGCGTTGGCACCTGGGGTCACCTCATGGACAGGCGACCAAAGAACTAGTCGTCGGTGTCTTCGGGGTTGTTGAGGCGGTCGCGTAGCCGCTGACTGGCGTCGCCGAAATACCCTTTACTGTTCCGGGCGCTGCCGGTGACCTGTTGGATCCCGGCGCGTCCGACCCGGCGAAGATTGCGTTCGCCGTACCACGCGCTTGCAAACATGATGAGGAAGCCGATGAAGGCGAACAGATAGCCGAATTGCAGCGTGACGAGCAGCACGGCAAGGCCGAAGACGAAACCGGCGGCAGCCAGGCGCAACTGCGTGAATCCGTGGGAGAAGACAGTGGTGTTCGACACCTTGTGCGCGAGCCCTGGGTCGCGTTCGTAGAGCTGTTGCTCTATCTCGCTAAGGATTCGTTGTTCATCCTCAGAAAGTGGCATTTGCTAGGTGCGTCCTCTCGGTACCAGGGAATCGAATTCGATGGTTGACGGGGGCCGCCAATCCTTCCGGCACCATCTTTCCACAACTGTATCGGCGGAACAATGCACCCAATGGACCAGTCTCCACGGCACAGCCGCGATCGGAATCAAGATTCGGACTGGTTTGGTCCCCATTGCTGCTGGCCCCGACGTTTCACCCGGAGTTCGCCACGTACCGCCGCCGAGGCGGGGCCGATGGACCCCACACCGAAGCGCGTACGTACGTCATCGAGTAAGTCGTCGGTTGTTGTTCGCTCGACATCCTCGTCGAGGTTCAGTGCGAGCTGCTCACCCCCGCCCGAGGAAAGGTTCGCCACCCCGACGCCAAGCAGTCGGATTCCCTGCGTGGGATCGACGGTCGCGAACAACTCGCGGGCCATCGCGAGCAGGTCCATGCCGGAGGTGAAGGGCTGGGGTGCGGTGAGCCGTCGGGTGATCGTGTTGAAATCACCGAACCGCACTTTGATCTGTGCTGTTCGGGCCGTGAGACCGGAATCGCGGAGGCGTTGGGCGACCGCGTCACACTGACGAACGAGTTCAGTATCGAGGGTCGCTGCTTCGGTCAGGTCGTGGGCGAACGTTTCTTCATGACTGATCGACTTGGTCTCGCGTTCCACCTCCACCTCGCGGGCATCCACGCCGTTGGCCAGCGCATGGAGGTGACGACCGCTGGCCGTTCCCAGACTTCGTTCGAGGGTGTCCAGGGGTGTATGCGCCAGGTCGGCCACGGTCTCGACACCCAATGCGGCGAGGCGGGTGGCGGTGGCCTTGCCGACTCCCCAAAGCGCGCGTACCGGCAACGGGTGCAGGAACTCGAGTTCTCTCCCGGGCTCCACCTCGAACACTCCTCGGCCGAACACCGGACCGGTCGGTGATGCTTTGGGTTTGGCCTGCTCGGATGACAGCTTTGCCAGGAACTTCGTGGGAGCAATACCGACCGAACACGTCAGGTGTTCGTTGTCCCAGATCGTGGTGCGGATGTATCGGGCGATCTGATGGGCGTCTCCGTGCAGCCGCCTTGCTCCTGTGACATCGAGGAACGCCTCGTCGAGACTGAGAGGTTCAACCAATGGGGTGACATCGTGGAAGACCTTCATCACCCGTTCGGACACCTCGCCGTACAACGCGTGGTCGCCGGAGAGAAAGACGGCGTCCGGACAGAGTCTCTGCGCCTGCGTCGACGGCATGGCGCTATGTACCCCAAAGGCTCGGGCCTCATACGATGCGGCCGCGACGACGCCGCGCGCTCCGGTGCCGCCCACGACCACGGGTTTGCCACGCAGCTCCGGACGACGCACAAGCTCGACCGACACGAAGAACGCATCCATGTCGACATGCAAGATGGTTCGGTCCACGTGGCCATCCTGCCAGTTATCCTTCTCGTCGTGCCCACCAGCCAAGCCGCTCCACTGCCTGATGCAACACCCCCCGTATGGGCCCGGGTCGCCGCGGTCTTGGCCATCGTCATCGGCGGTGTTGCTGGCGGGCTGATCGGCTGGTCCGTATTCGACCTCCAGTGCACTGACGGCTGTGCCACCACGGCAGCCATCGGCGGCATCGTCGGCGCTCTCTCCGGCGCCATCGGACTCGCCGTGGTCGCGGTGTTGTCACTGCGAGCCATGGCCGAGTGGAAGGCAATCGAGAACCGAGACCGCGCTCGTCGTGAACGCGGACTCGACTAGCCCGGAGGCGAAATGACTGATTCGGCTGAGCTGCGGAAGTTGGCGGAGACCGTCGCATCAACTGTCGGGCGCGAGGTGGCCACGCGACGCGAGGGTGGGTTCTCCTTCACCACGAAGTCCTCGACGTCCGATGTCGTGACCGAGATTGATACCTGGTCGGAAGACACCGTCGTGGAAATGTTGTCTACCTCACGTCCCAACGACGGTTTCCTCGGCGAGGAAGGCACGTCTCGTTCCGGCACCTCGGGGATCACGTGGGTGATCGACCCCGTCGACGGCACCACCAACCTGCTCTACAACCTGCAGGGGTACAGCGTGTCGATTGCTGCCCGCACCGAGGAGCACGTCATCGCCGGCGCGGTATTCGATCCGGTGCGCGACGAGCTCTTCTCCGCGAGCCGCGGACAGGGCGCGTGGTTGGACGGCAATACCCTCGCGGTGACGCCCATCACGGACCTGTCGATCGCTCTCGTGGGCACGGGATTCTCGTACCTCGCCGAACAGCGTCGAGCGCAGGCGGAAGCCTTGATGACACTCCTGCCCGAGGTTCGCGATATTCGCCGGGGCGGTGGCGCCGCCATCATGTTGTGTGAGGTCGCCTCCGGGCGATTGGACGCCTGTTACGAGCGCGGTCTGTCTCCATGGGATTCGGCTGCAGGGGTTCTGATCGCCACCGAAGCAGGTGCAATCACTCACGAAGAAGAGCTCGTCTACGCCGCCGCTCCGGGTATCGCAAAGCCCTTCGCTGCACTGCTTCAGACGATGGGTGCCTGACGAGCGGGGATTTAGCGCGTATCGTCGGCTCTCGTGGGGACGAGAATTCTGACAGTCGAGGACGATGAGCGCATCCGTACCGCCGTGAAGCTGGCGTTGGAGGATGAGGGCTGGGACGTGGTGGAGTCTGACAACGGCGAGGACGCACTGCTCAAGTTCGGCCAACAACCCAGTGATGTCGTGCTGATCGACATCATGTTGCCCGGTATCGACGGCTTCGATGTATGTCGTTCCATCCGCCGCATCTCCGACGTCCCCATCGTCATGGTGACCGCCCGCGCCGACACCCACGATGTCGTTGCGGGACTCGAAGCCGGCGCCGATGACTACCTGACGAAGCCTTTTGCTCCCAAGGAGCTCTCGGCCCGAATCCGTGCGCTCCTCCGCCGCAGCCGCGGTTCTGACAGCCCGGCCCCCGACATGTCGTTCGGTGATCTCGACATTCTCCCCGATCAGGGCATGGTGAAGAAGGGCGGCGAGGAAGTGCACCTCACGAAGACCGAGTTCCGCCTTCTCGTCGAGCTGGCGTCCGCACCGGGCAAGGTCTTCTCCCGCGAATCCCTGCTCGAGCGAGTGTGGGGCTACGGCTACTTCGGTGATGGTCGCCTCGTGGACGTCCACGTGCGCCGTCTCCGCACCAAGATCGAGGATGACGCGGCCGATCCGCAACACGTTGTGACCGTGCGCGGCCTGGGTTACAAACTCCAGACCTGATCGGGTCGTTCTTCATGGGACCGTTCAGCCTCGGGCTCCGTTCCCGGGTCACCTTTGCGTTTGCCATGGGTGGTCTGCTGATCACAATTCTGCTGATGGTCATCACCCTGGGTATCGCCCAGCAGGTCCTACTGGGCGACCGCGACGAGGTGGCCGAAGTTGTGGTCTTTTCGAACGCCGCCCGGGTGCAGCGTCTTCTGACCGGTGACCTCGAGGCGGACGCCGTTCTCGGTGTCGTCGAGACCGTCAACACCTCGGTCGGCTCACGACCGCTGCTCGTCATCGGCGACCGCAACTTCTCTCTCGATGAGTCCCAATTCAGCCTCCTCGACGTGCCCCAGTCGCTCCAGGCGGCGACCGGCGAACGCCAAGCTGCCCGCATGCGTACCCAGGTCCAGGACGAGCCGATGATCCTGTATGGCGTGCCGATCCAGCGGTTTGAAGATGTCGTCTATTACGAAGCCGTTCCATTGACCGAGGTCGAGGACACGTTGGGGACGCTCCGAAACGTTCTGCTTGGTGGCGGCATCATCGTCGCGGTGGTCGCGGCCATGACCGGCCGTTTCGCCGCCGGCCGCGCGCTGCGCCCACTCCGCGATGTCGGTGAGGCCGCCGAAGCAATCGCTGGAGGCCGCCTCGAAACCCGCCTCGACACCAAGGGCGACGAGGACCTCTCGAGCCTCGCCGCTTCCTTCAACGAGATGGCGGGCGGGCTGGAGGAACGTATCCAGCGCGATGCCCGGTTCGCGTCCGAGGTCAGCCACGAGCTGCGATCGCCGCTCATGACCCTCGCTGCTTCGGTGGAAGTGCTTGAGAACGCCCGAGCGGACATGCCGCCCCGCGCCCAGACCGCACTCGAGTTGCTGTCCTCGGACATCCACCGATTCCAGAACCTCGTCGAAGACCTGTTGGAGATCTCGCGGTACGACGTGGGCACGGCCGATCTGCAAACCGATGCGATCCTCTTCGCCGAGTTCGTGCGGGCCGCCGTTGATGTGGCGTCGTCGAGCGACATTCCGGTCGAGGTCTCGCCGGACGCAGAAAACGTGATCCTCGAAGCCGACAAACGACGGTTGGCCAGGGTGGTCGCAAATCTCGTCGACAACGCCGCCAAGTACGGCGGCGGTGCGTCGCGGGTCGAAGTCTCGACGTCGGCCGACACCGTCGTTCTGGCCGTGGAGGACAACGGCCCCGGGGTGCCCGACGACGAGCGATTCAACATCTTCGACCGCTTCAGCCGGGGCGGTGCGGGTGGCCGACGGGGCTACGACACCGGTGTTGGTCTTGGGCTCTCGCTCGTCGCCGAACACGTCAACCTCCACCGCGGACGGGTCTGGGTGGAGGATTGCCAAGACGGTTCGTCGGGCGCACGGTTCGTCGTGCAACTTCCGATTGCGCCCCTTGAAGGAGACGAGGACTGATGGTCTGGCGTTGGACGGCCATTCTCGCCATCGGCGTGACCGCGTGCGGGATTCCGCTCTCCGAGAACCCCGAGGTGATCGCGAGTGAGGACCTACCGGTAGTCCTGCAGCCCCCCGAGGCCACCAGTTCGACCACATCGACAACACTTCCACCGCAGTTGACGGAAACGGTCCTTGTGTACCTCGTCGATCCAGCGGACGGCGACAACCTCCTCGCCCCGGTAACCCGCCAGGTCGTGGTCGGCTCCGGACTGTCCATCGAGGCGCTGGCCTTGCAGGAGCTACTCGTCGGGCCAACCGAAGATGATCAGCTCGAATCCAACCTGACCACACTCGTGGTGAGCGAGGGCGAAAACCCGATCCAGATTCTCGAGACCCAACGACCGGAAACGGGCCAGCTCGTCGTGGTGTTGTCCGAAGCGCCCGCGCTGACGGGCGCCGACCGCGTCACGGCGTTCGGGCAGATGGTGTTCACGCTGACGGAGTTCGAGGATGTCGATCAGGTGCGGTTCCTTGTCCGCACCGAAGACGGTGAGGACGAGTTCATCCCCGTCAAGACCGATACGGAAGAGGGTGATGTCACCCGCCCCGTCGGACGAGAGGACTACTCGAGCCTGACACCCGCGCCATCCGACCTGTAACGTCACCCCATGTCCGTAGTAGTAGCCATCGACGCTGGCACCACCGGCGTTCGTTCCATCGCATTCACCGAGACAGGGAAGCCCGTCGGCTCGTCCTACCGGGAGTTCCCGCAGTACTTCCCCCAGCCCGGCTGGGTCGAACACGACGCCACCGAGATCTGGGAGGCGGTGCTCACGACACTCGGCGAACTTGCGTCCATGCTCGATGAGCCGATCGCCGCCATTGGGATCACCGACCAGCGCGAAACAGTCGTCGTCTGGGACAAGGCCACCGACCAGCCCATCCACCGAGCCATCGTCTGGCAGGACCGACGAACGGCCGCCCAGTGTGAGGCGTGGACCGAGGCCGGACACCTGGACATGGTTCGTTCGACGACCGGTCTCGTTCTCGACCCCTACTTCTCCGGCAGCAAGCTGCACTGGCTGATCGATGGGGACCACATCACGGTTGGTCCCAACACCGCGTTCGGCACCGTCGACAGCTGGCTCGTGTGGAAGCTGACCGGCGGAAAGGCGCACATCACCGATCCGTCCAACGCCAGCCGAACACTGTTGTACGACATCGGTCAGCTGGCCTGGTCGGAGGAGATGCTCGACCTGATGGGCGTGCCGGCATCGATGTTGCCTGAGGTACGAGGGTCGTCCGAACGATATGGCACGACCACCCCTGGCCTTCCCATTCCGGCGGGTATCCCCATCTCCGGCATCGCTGGTGACCAGCAGGCGGCTCTGTTCGGCCAAGCCTGCTTCGCTCCCGGGTCGGCGAAGAACACCTACGGCACCGGGTCCTTCATTCTGATGAACGTCGGGCAGACGATGCCCGAGCCGGTCGAAGGACTGCTCACCACCGTCGGCTGGACACTGGCCGACGGCAGCACCACCTATGCCATGGAAGGCGCCGTGTTCGTGACCGGCGCGGCGATTCAATGGCTGCGCGACGGGCTTGGAATCATCGACGAAGCATCGGAAATCGGTCCGCTTGCAGCATCCGTGGACTCGTCCGACGACGTGTTCCTCGTGCCCGCATTCACCGGCCTTGGCAGCCCCTGGTGGGACCCCTACGCCCGCGGCACCATTGTGGGAATCACCCGAGGAACCACCAAGGCACACATCGCACGGGCCACGGTCGAGTCGATGGCGCTGCAGAGCCGCGATGTCATCGACGCAATGGCATCGGCCGGCGGTGTTTCCGTCGAGAGCTTGCGCGTCGACGGTGGCGCTTCGGTCATGGAGCTCCTGCTGCAAATCCAGGCGGATCAGATTGGGGTGCCCGTCCACCGGTCGGCCATCACGGAGACGACCGCACTCGGCGCCGCCTACCTGGCCGGCATCGCCGAGGGCGTGTGGTCAGGGACCGATGAGGTTTCGGCCGCCTGGCAGTCCGACCTCGTCGTGGAGCCAACCGGCGATCGAAGCGACGCCGACGCGCTGCATGCTCGTTGGCTCGAAGCCGTACAACGATCCCGCGGGTGGGCGGGCTGACCTGAGGAGAAGCGATGGATACCGGACTCGACGGACGAACAGCGCTGGTTGTCGGCGCATCCGGCGGGCTGGGCCTGGCCACCGCCAAGGCGCTCGCCGCCGAAGGTGTCCGAACGGCGATCGTGGGCCGTTCCCGGGAGCGCCTTGATGCCGTCTTGGGCGATGTACCCAACGCCATTGCCCTGGTGGCCGACATCACCGACGTCGAGGCCCGTCGCCACATGATGGATGAGGCCGAGAACCAACTCGGACAGGTCGACATTCTCATCGCAAACGGTGGCGGACCGCCTCCGGGGACCTTCGCGTCCACCGACTTCGACGCGTACCAGGGCGCGCTCGACTTGAACCTTCTGCCGGCGGTTGACCTCTGCAAACGATTCATCCCGTCGATGCAGGAGCGAGGGTGGGGCCGGGTCGTTGCCATTACGTCGCAGTCGGTGCGCGAGCCCATCGATGTCTTGATCCTCTCGAACACCGCCCGAGCCGCGCTCACCTCGTTTCTGAAGACAACCGCTCGCGAGGTGGCGGCAGATGGCGTAACCGTGAACACCGTCCAACCGGGAGCTCACCTCACCGATCGCCTCACGTCCATCTACGCCGACCTCGAACCGGTTCGCCAAGGCGTCCCTGCGAAGCGCCTGGGCGACCCCGAGGACTTCGGCCGCATCGTCACCTTCCTGTGTTCGGAGTCGGCGAAGTATGTCGTGGGCGCGTCGTTGATCGTTGACGGCGGCAACAGCCACGGGCTCCAGTAACCGGCGTTAGGTCGTCGGCTCGATCAATTCCGCCGCAAGGTCAGCCGCGCCGATGGCCCCGGCGAATGGTCCGAGTTTGGCGAGTTTCACGGGGACCTTCGGACGGTGGTTGCCGCCGAGAATACGTTCCGCCAGATGGCGTTCGACATGTGCCCTCAGCATTTCGCCCAGATCCACGAGTCCACCGCCCAGAACGAACACCTCCGGATCGAGCACGTACACGAGATCGGCCAGACCAACGGACACATCGATCGCGAACCGATTGAGCAGCGCGTCGATCTCCGGCTCCCCCGCTCGTTGCGCCTCATTCACGTGCTCACCTTTGATCTGATCAACGGAGCCGGCCAACTGGATGAGGCAATCGGCTCGACCCTCGGCCGCCCATCGTCGAGCGAGGCGTCCGAGACCGTTGCCGGACGCGAAGTACTCCCATGGTCCCCGGGCACCGGTCAGATGCAGCGGACCATCACTTTGGACGGTGATGTGGCCGGCCTCGCCGGCGTAGCCGTTCGCACCGTGGAGGAGCTTGCCGTCGATCACAAAGCCGGTGCCAATACCGGTTCCCAACGCCACAAACGCCATGTGGGCTGCCCCCACACCGGCGCCGTACTGTGACTCCGCCCACGTCGCAGCCGTCGCATCATTCTCGGCCACGACGGGAACCGAAAGCTCCGCCGAGACGTTGGCGACGAGCGGGTAATCGAGCACACCCGGAATGTTGGGGGCATAACGAAGAACACCATCGGAATCCATCAGCGCCGCCATCCCCAGACCAACGGCATCGACGCGCTCCCCGATGTCATCGCTGAGCAAGCGAGTGACTTCGCAGATCGTATCGACGAGGACATCGCCATCGGGTCGGGTGCGACTCCGTCGTATCGCCAACGGTTCGGTCTCGCCCGGACGCAACGCGACGCCTCGGACGTTGGTACCCCCAACATCGAAACCGATTACCAGCATCTAGTTCTCCAACCCGCCGAACCACCCCGGCGCAGGCCGGGAATCCTGCCCGGCGTCAGCCGACAACACCACAACCTGGGTGGCGCCCGCAAGACGACCCAACATGGTCCGCAGGCTTGCGCGGGCTGATGGCGGGAGGTGGGCAGAAACATCATCCACGATCACCGGGAGCTGGCGTCCGTCGGGTGAGTGTCCCGTGGAGGAGCCAATCGGGACCTCGAGCATGAAGTTCGTGTTTACGCTCTGGGCAGCCAACTGTTCGTGCGCAGCCGCGCGAAGCTTGCGCAGGGAATGCAGCCGCCGTTGCGCGGCCGCTCGTCGATCTTGGATCGACAACAGCAGCGGAGAAGGAGTGTTGTCGGTGCGCCCCTTGGCCAACGGGTTGTCGAGTTTGATGCGTAGCCGGGCGGCGATCGCGTGCAACTCATCGGCCTCAGCCACCACCCGCTCGGCCGTCTTGAGCAGCTCATCGGGGCCAGCGTCAAGGCCGAGCTCGTCGAGGGTGGTCGCGATGTCGTCGACGCTGGTGGTGTTGTTGGTGAGATCGGCCATCTCCTCCCGTGTGGTCTCGAGGGAACGGGTGAGAGAGTCGCGGACGGACTCCGGGTCAGAGGGTTGGAGACCGTCGAGCGCCGCCGTGTACTGCGCCGCGACCGCCTCCAGCCGCTGCACGTCTTGCCCGATCGTCTGTGTGGCCAGCGCGGCGCGCAACCGGTCGATGAGTTGCCCATTCGGCACCAGCTTCTCGACTTCGGCGATGGCATCGGAGATCCGGGCTCGTTCCACATCATCGGGACGCAGATCGATGATCTCGGGAAGCTCGAGCTCCTTCGTTCTCATGTCGCGCAACGTGGCGTCCGCTCCGCGCAGCTCCGCGCTGGCAAGCCCGATGGCCGCGTCCAAACTCGACAGCAGGATCTGCAGACGCTCGGCTTCGTCGACGTCGAGCCGAAGCTCCTCGGGTAGCCGCCCGAACAAGACCCCTCGGGCAAGCCCCCGCGGTGGCAGCGGACGTTGCGCGTGGAGCGCACAATGGTCGCCGCCGACAAGAACAACACCATCCAAGCCATGTTCAGGTTCATTGCGACGCAACGCCTCGACTGTTTGCTCGATGGCGAGCGTGGCCGCCGGAGTCACACCGGACAACACATTCAAGCCGGGTTCAAGATGGAGGGAGGCGCCGCCCGCTCGCGGCGAATGGAGTTCGACAATGCGCAACGCATGATCGGTGCCGTCCACGCTGGCCGACTCGCGTAGGCGACGGCGAGCTTCCAGCACTCGCTCAGTCGCGGACATGCTCACCCCGGAGCGGACTCGATCCGCACTTTGAGGTCGTCGAGCGCAGTATGCAGAATCTTCGCCTCGGCGCGACGTTTCACGAAGCCGGGAAGCGGCACGAGCATGTCGACGGACACGTAATAGCGGACCTCACACGAGGTTCCGCCGCTGGTGGGCACGAACTCGTATTCGCCGTCGATGCGTTCCATGACGTCACCTTCGATAAGACGCCACGACATACGCAGCGGGTTGGATCCGTAGCTGTATCGCAGTGTGTAGGAGGTGGATCGACCCATGGCTGCTACCCGGAACGCCACATCGCCGCCGCGGCCTTGATCGTCGGTGGCCACGATGGTGGCCTCCTTCACGTCCGATGCCCACTCGGGGTACTTCTCGAAGTCCGTCGCGATGGCAAAACAGGCCTCAGGCGAGGCGTCGATTTCGATTCGCTCCGCTGCGTGGTCGGTCATGGTCACTCCTCAACTCTTGACAGCCGAGCGTAGCTCAACCAGGCCCCAACAGAGGAACCTCGGCATATGACCGTAATGTGCCCCGTCCGGTCCTAACGACGGTCGCTCGGATGGAAACTTGCGTACCGGGAACCCCACAGAGCGGCCAGGCCCAGGCCCAACATCGGAACCAACAATCCGAAGGCCTGTTGGGTGAAGGGGCGCAGGGATGCCGCCACGACCGCCGTGACCAGCTGGATGATGATCGACGCCCAATGTGTGTTGCGGGCCGACGCCGGCACATGGGTTGACGAGGCCGCGACGAGACCCCACAAGGTCACGGTTTCTTCCCGGCTGCGCTGCAGTCCGTTCCAGAAGCCGACAGAGAAACCAATAAACCCGAAAACGAATGCGACCGTGCACACGATCGCGTACAGCAGATCGATGGAGCCGTCGGTGGCGACGTTCAGGATCGTTGCAAGGACAAACACCAGGGTCACCCTCCATTGCAGCCGCAGGAGTACGCCAGCTTCGGGGGTCGCTGCCTCAGTCATGACCACACCTCCAATTGCGTCGCCAGGCGGGCAGCGAGCACGTCATAGTCGAATTCGGCGACCGCTCTCTTTCGGGCGGCCTCGCCCATGTTCTGGCGGCGGTCGTCATCGGTCAAGAGCGCCGCGAACAGATCGGCCAGATCCTCCGTCGTGGTGTCGTCCGAGACCACCAGTCCGGTCTCGTCGTGCGCCACCGCTTCGGCTGCACCTCCGGACGATCCGGCGATCTGAGGCACCCCCGCCGCGGCAGCTTCGAGAAACACGATCCCGAACCCTTCCTGCTCGAGTCCACCCCACCGATTTCGACACAACATGGCGAACAGGTCACTGGAGCCATACAGCGACGCCTTGTCGGCTTCGGGAATCCGACCGAGCAAGCGCACGGGCGCACCCGTCCTGGTGATCCTTTGCCGAAGCCGACGCTCATCCCGTCCGGCGCCCGCAATCAGGACCTGCAGCTTCGGGAAATGCGTTCGGAGCCGTGCAGCAACGTCGATCAGCGTGTCCATTCCCTTGCGCGGCACGAGCCGGGAGACACTGAGAACAAGCTGGGCGTCCTCTGTGACGTTGTAACGCGCTCGGGTCTTCAGCCGCTCGTCGGTGGAAATCGGCGCATATCGACCGGTGTCCACGCCTGGGGGAACCACCACGTTGTCGAGCGATCGGCCAAGGGCCCGTTCCGCTTCGGCGAGTGCGTAGTTCCCCGCAGAGATCACCCCGTGCGCGTTTTCGAGTACGCGCGTCAGAGCTTGTTTCGCCACCGGGAGACGCCCGGGCACCGTGACCTCCGCCCCGTGCAACACGGCCACGTATGGTCGATCGAGCGACGGGCCGATCATTCCAAGCGGCACGGCGGGGTCGAGAACGATGAGGTTCGCGTCGAACCGGGCCGCAGCATCGCTGATTCGACCTGGCAGCCATGGGTACGGAATCAGAAAGGGTTCCTTGGAGCGATGGACGACGTAGTCCTGCTCGGCATCGAACGCCTCGGTGCCCTTGTGGGGGGTGGTGTGCACCTCGAATGTCGCGGGATCGAGCCGGCGCCACAACTCCCACAGGTACTGCTGGATACCACCAATCTTCGGTGGGTAGTCGTTGGTAACGAGCAGATGTCGGCTCACGGACCGTCTCCGGCGCGGAGGAGGTCGAGATACCCAAGCTGTTCTGCGGCCCACTCGGCATGGCTCTTCTCGATGGGGTCTTCGCTTGCGACGTATCGCTCCACCAGGGCTCGCACCTCCGACGAAGCCGAATCACCGACGTTGCCGAGCACCACGAGTGCGTTGCGGCGGAGGTAACGGGGCTCACGACCCGGGATGTACCACACACCAAATCGTTCGAGTAATGCCGCGTCGTCGAGGGTCAACAGCTCCTGCAGCGCCACCCAAACGTCCCCGGTGGTCGCGGGCGGCGGTTCGGCGCGGTCGTGAAGAAGGTTCGGCGGGCACGTGCTCTGGCAGTCATCACATCCGTAGATGCGATCGCCGAGCGCCTTCCGAAACTCGAGCGGAAAGTCACCCTTGGCCTGCACCAGCCACGCCAGACAGCGGTTGGAATCGACGGTGCCATCCGAGACGATTGCGTCCGTCGGACAGTTCTCGATACAGCGGCGACAAGGGCCACAGGCGTCCGCGACGAGCTCTGTGGCCGGTTCGATGATCGCGTCCGTGACGACCGAACCGAGCACGAATCGGCTGCCCTTGCCCGGGATGAGGATGTTGCTGTTCTTGCCGTACCACCCGATGCCGGCACGGTAGGCGGCGGCACGGTCGACGAGCGCGTTGTCGTCGATCAGAATCCTCGTTCGATACCCCGCTGCCGTGAGGTGTTCGGCAACTGCACGGAGAGCGTTGCGAAGTTGTTCGTAGTACGGCTCCCAGACGTATTCGCCGATGCGGGCCACGCCTGCCTCCGCCTCGGGGGGTGAGCTCTGCGCTCGGCGGTACGACAATGCCCCGACAACAAGCGACCGGGCTCCCGGCAACAGGTCCGCCGGTGCGGTGGCTCGGTCAGGATTGCGATACGTGAACTGCATGTCGGCATGAAGCCCATCCGCCTTGCGTTCATGCAGCGCGGCGCGGGTGTCCGCAAAGACCTCTACGGAACAGACGCCGACATCCTCGAGGCCCTGGGCGAGTCCGATCGCGCGCAACTCCTGAGCGAGAGCGGCGGACGACATGCCCTCAATCTAACGAGGAAGCGAGCCCGTCTCGCAAGGGCCTACGCCTGTTCAGCAGCGGGCTGGTGCCGAAGCTCGGGAACCAGCCCGGCATCGGCCAACATACGCATGGCCCGAAGGTCCGCGATCTCTATGACGACCGCTTGTTCAGGTTCGCGGTCGCACAGGTAGGTGACGACACAGTCGCTGCACGCAGGCGTGTGCTGCATGACGCACGTGTCGCAGTCGATGATTGTTGTTGGGGAAGTCACGAGCACAACGGTAGTCAGGCCCTGTGACAGCCTCCCTGGCTGAGGGTGGCTCAGCGGCTGGCGTCGACGAGCTGCACGACCTTGGCCGCCGCTGCGCCGGAGTCGATGGCGCTCTCCGCCTTCGAGACCCCGTCGGTGAGATCTGTGGCAACACCAGCGATCACCAAACCGGCGGCCGCGTTCACGACCACGATGTCTCTCTCCGAGCCCGTCTCACCCGCGAACATTCGATCCATGATCGCTTTGTTCGCTTCCGCGTCGCCGCCGGCGAGGCCGTCGGGTCCAGGAGGGGCGATACCCAGAGCCGTCGGGTCGATGTCGAACGAAGAGATCTCGCCGTTGGCCAGCTCCTGGACAACGGTCGGTCCGTCGATCGCGATCTCGTCGAGTGGCCCGTGACCGGTCACAACCCAGGAGGCCTCGGAGCCGGTCGCTCGGAGGACCTCGATCATCCGGCCGGCAAGCGAAACATCTGCGACACCAACGACCTGCCTGGTGACGCCGGCCGGATTGGCCAGCGGTCCCAACGCGTTGAACACCGTCGGGATTCCGAGCTGCGTTCTCACTGGTCCGACGTGACGCATCGACGGATGGTAGGTGCGCGCGAACGCGAAGCCCAGCCCGACATCGGCAATGATCTCCTCGAGCCGCGCCGGTTCGACGTCGTAGTTCAGGCCAATCGCCGCCAGAAGGTCAAAGCTCCCCGACGTGCTCGATGCTTTGACGTTGCCGTGTTTGCAGATCGTTGCGCCCGCGGCCGACGCCACGAAACAGGCCATCGTGGAGACGTTCAGAGCAGCTGTGCTTCGGCGGGGCGCACCACCCATACCGACGATGTCGATCGCTCCCGCCGGAGCCCGTAGAGCAGTGGCCGCGTCCTTCATCGCCCGCACCATGCCCGCGA
>SHLQ01000181.1 GCA_004282895.1 Acidimicrobiales bacterium | reverse complement strand
ATCGGGAGTGTCCACCTCAACGATGAAACTCCCTTGGAAGCCCCACAGGCCTATACCGCCAAAGCTGAGATCGGCCCAGATCTGCTGACCTGGGGTTTCGACCGCCTCAGCCCTTCCGACGGGGACCGCGACCATACTGACAACAACGAGCAACCCGACAACAAGCCGGACCGTTCCTTTGAGCGATTGAATGAGCGAATGTGACATCAGAGACCTCCCGGATCGCGACAAACACGTCGATGGCACGGGACGCGGCCAAGTGTTGGGAGCCCCGATCACGTAGCGGGCCGGCCACCTCTGCTTTCACACCTCATCTGACACCCACCGTGACGGGTACGCCAGAGTCAAAGGTCATTTCACCACTTTTAGTGGGATACTGGCCAGACAGTTGCATCGTCCAGCCTCGGCGCCACGACGGACCACGAGTACGAGACCATCGAGGCAGCTAGTCCATCGATTGCAGCGCGGGCCGCGCCGATGTCGCCCAACCGGTGTCGGAGAGCCGGTAGAAGCTCCCCGTTGTACAGAACGGTCTCGTGGAATCTCTCGGGTAGGACTTCGGGGTAGCTGAGTCGATCGGGCAGAAGTGGTACCGCACCCGCAGCTACCGATTACACGACGGCTACGCCGAAGTACTCGTGCACCGCCGTGCTGACCACGATGTCTGATTTGTGCAGCAGTTTCAGATAGTCGGCGCGTGACTGGTAACCCCACGAAACGATCCGGTCGGCGAATGTGCGTCGGGCCTGGTCGAACTCCTGGGGATCGATCCGGTGGTTTGCTCCGACGACCGCCAGCGACCAGTCGAGATCGGTCATTTGCTCCAACGCCGCGAAGAACGCCTGCGGATTCTTGTCGTGATCCCAACGATGGTTCCACAGGATGAGCGGCGGCTCCTCACGTCGCACTGACCGACCGCTGGGGTCGATTCCGGTGAGATCGACACCAACCGGAACGACTTCGATCGGTCGGTTCTCCAGCGGTGATTGCGAACCGGTCGGCAGCCACGAATCCAGTCCCGCGGCCACGTCGCTCAGATGATGAGCGGAGTTGAATACCACCACGTCGGCCGCCTCGAAGGAGTCGATAGTGATCTGGGCGAACTCGGCCGCCAGTTCGCGGGGTCGCCCGGCCACGTCCACGTCGGGATAGGCGAGCTGATTCTCGTGGTAGTACGCGATCAGCCTGACCTCCGGTAGCCACTCCTCGAGGAGCCTCCGCAGCTCTGCGATATTCACCATCCCCGACACCAACACAACGTCTGGCAACCACCCGTCGGTGCAGAGATCGCGAGCTCGTTCGTCGATCAACCTCGCACCCTCACGCATACGCAACCGCCATCGTTCACCCGGCAGGACGACAAGTCGAACATCGTGGGCCGACGACGCGGCGTAGCCCTCGGCCCAGGCCCGATGAGAATCCGAGCCGTACGGCTCGAGCAGCAGCAGACGGCTCACACGTAGGTGCGCGAGACCCGGGGTCCGATCGCGCAGAGCACCTCGTACGGGATCGTGTCGAGGCGGTCAGCCACCTCCGCCGCCGTGATCACATCATCACCTTGCGGCCCGATCAAGACGACCTCATCATCCACGGAGACCGACGAGTCATCACCGAGGTCGACCATGAGCTGATCCATCGTGACCACACCGACGATGGGCCGTCGGATGCCGTTGATCAGCACCTCACCACCGCGTAGGCCGAGATCCCGGCGAACACCATCCGCGTAGCCGATCGGAACCGTGGCGAGCCAGCGATCGGTGGGCGCGTGCCAGTGATGCCCGTAGCCGACACCATCACCCGCATCGATCTGTTTCACGAACGAGACCTTGCTGTGCAGGCTCAGCGCCGGTTGCAGCTTCGCCCGACCGTGCAGTTCGGCCGAGGGGTCAACGCCGTACATGGCGATGCCGCACCGAACCATGTCGTAGCCGTGCGCCTCATGCGCGATTGCAACAGCCGAGTTGCCCGCGTGGCGCCGAACTGCCTCTCCCCCGCCGGTATGCAGCTTCTCCAGAACCCGGTCGAAGCGATCGAATTGCACCTGCGTGAAGTCGTTCTCGAGCTCGTCAGCAACGGCACAGTGGGTCCACACCCCGCCAAGTGTCAGCGAGTCATCGGCGATCACCGACTCGATCACTCCCATGACCTCATCGGGTTCGGCGCCGACGCGTCGCATCCCCGTGTCGACAGACACCTCGACGTCCAGAGTGATCCCGGCGCTGCGGGCCTCTTCCCCGGCAGCGCGCACTCCCTCCGGGGTGTACAGCGTCGGTGTCAGCCGATTGAACACGACCCCCAACATCCCGGATGGCGACGGCTCGGACAGCACCAGAATCGGAGCGTCAATGCCGGCGTTGCGCAGTTGTACACCTTCCTCGACCAACGCCACCGCCAGCCACGACGCTCCGGCTTCGATAGCGGCGTGAGCCACAGGGATGGCGCCGTGGGTGTACGCGTCGGCCTTGACCACTGCGCAGATATCAACGTCGGGTAGCCGCGCAGCCAAAGTCTCGACGTTGTGCGCGATTGCGCTCACATCGATCTCACACCATGTCGGCCTCATTCCCCAGAGAGTACGCTCCCCACCGTGGAACTGGTACTCGTCCGGCATGCCCGGCCCGAACGCATCGATCACGACCCCAACGGTGCAAACCCTGCGCTGACCGACCTCGGCCACCGCCAGGCGGCGGCGATGGCCCGGTACCTCGCCGATCATCCGATTGAGCACGTGTACGTGAGCCCGCAACTTCGGGCGCAACAGACTGCCTCCCCGCTGATCGACACGCTGAGCGTGCCGCACACCACGGTTGATGGTGTGGCCGAGTACGACCTCGGCCATTCGATGTACATCCCAGGCGAGGAGTACGGCCCGATGACCGCCGAGGACTTGGACGAGTTGATCGAGGGACTCACTGGGGACGCGTTCCAATCCCGGGTCCTCGAATCCATGGACCTGATCATCAACGAGAACCCCGGCCGCACCGTCGCCGTCGTCTGCCATGGCGGCGTCATCTCCACGTTGGTGGCGGACATCCTGGGAACCGACCCTCGGAATTATTTCGACACCAGCTACACGTCGGTCACCCGGGTTCGCGCTTCCCGATCGGGCCGGCGGTCGTTGGCCTCGTTCAACGAGTGCCACTGGCTGCGGGATCTCGACTGACATGTGGTCCGCGCCGCACATCGAGCAATCGGAGCTGCTCGACGCGGAAGCAGCCATCGTGCGGGCGTTCGAGACCCAGAACATCGACCACCTCCGAGTCTTCGGCTTCGGCGAACTCGGCATCGCCATCGGCTGGCCGACCGAATCCCCCACCGTCATTCTGAAACGGCAGGCACCCGGCCCCCGGGCCATGGTCGACTCTGATGAGAAACGAATGGTCGAGTACCAGCGCGCACTCATCGCACAAGGTGTTTCGGTGCTGCCCAACACGTTCAACCGGGTGGACCTTGGCAACGGGCACTTCGCGCCCTACATCGTGCAGCCGATCGTTGACTCCGAGGATCTGCTCGAGAACGTCCTCGCGACAGCGACCCCAGCGCCCGACAACGAATGTCTCCTCGCGCTCCGGAAGCTTGTGGTGGATGTCGTCTCCGATACGCCCGAACTGGGGCTCTCGATCGACGCCCAGGTCACGAACTTCGCATGGAAGGACGGGCGGCTGCACACCCTCGACACCACCCCACCGCTCATCTGGGACGCCGACAGCGGACCGTTCTACGACGTCGGCAACTACCTGTTGGCGCTCCCAGCTCCGCTGCGCAGCACGGCGCTTCGGATCACCCGACGAGTGGGCGATGACTACCGCACGGCCGACGGTGCGCTCTTCCGAACAGTCGTGTATCTGAAACGTATCGGTGAAGACCGATGGGTCGAGCCCGCGATGGAGTGTTTCAACGCGGTACTCGACAAACCGGTGACGTTCGACGCCGTCGAGAAGGAGTACCAGCAGGCGGTCAAGGACTTCCCTCGCATCAAGATGCTGGCGCGGATCCAACGCCGGTGGACCCGCGACATCCGCCGCAGGCGGTACGAGTTCTTCATCACGGACAGCTTCAAGGGCGAAATCCTGTAGCTACTCCCCCAGCTGGGTGGCGTCGGGCATGAGCCCCGAGCTCGGCGGCCGCGCCGCTCGCGCTTTGATGTTCACCTTTTGGATCGCATCCGCATCAAAGTCGACAACCACGGGAACGTGTTCCTCGACCCGACCGGAACGCGCCCACTCCTCCCGACTGCCGATCTGCACATTCAAGAGGTGCCGAAGCCACACATCTGGAACGAAGCAGTAGTCGACATGCATGGCCGCAACCCCCACGATCGGATCCGGTTTGAATCGCGTCGATGGTTCCCGGGGATCGCCATGCTCGAGCCCCGTGAACACGTGATAGGCACTGACGAAGCCGGCCGTCTCCAAGCTGGCGATGAACTCGAGCATGTCGTGATTCGGATCGTTGCGGTGAAGCATTGGGTTGTTGTTGAAGTCGCCCGCGATCACGGTCGGTCGATTCAACCACTTCGCATACGTGCGCAGCATCTGAATCGGCTGTGATGCCGGTGGTGCGGTCCTGAGCTGCACCTTGGCCTTCTCGTGCAACGCCCAGACAGCGACGAGACTGTGTGTCACCGGACCGGCGACCAGCGTTGGCATCACCCATTCGAGGCGCTGGTCCCATCGGCCACCGTCGATCTTCACGTGGGTCGGATCGAAACCGATCACCCCCAGGCCTCGGGTCGGGCGCCGACCAACCCACGCCATCGAGGTGTGAGTGTCCTTGCCAGCCCGCAGCAATCGCACCTCGTCGGCGGCGCGTGCGGTTACAACGACATTTGCGTCCAGCGCCTCCAGTCGGCGGTACTTGCGCTCGATCCCTGGCCCGACCGACCACACCGCAATCCGGTACGCACCCTCCGGACGCGGCGTGATGTCGATGGACACGTCGGAGGCCACGGCTCTACTCGGCCAGGCCCTCACCGATGACGGCGGCCGCAGCGGCCACGCCGGATCCACCAATAGGGGCGTCCATCGCGCGGAGCGCCGCCTCGATGGTGCCCAACGTGCCCAGAATCGACGCGGGATGAATGTGGCCCATGTGCCCGATACGGAACGAGTTGTCCGAGTCCATTGACAGGCCGATGCCGATCACGACCCCCGCCTGCCTCTTGCAGATTTTCTGCAGGCGCCTGGAGTTGATCGATCCCGTACGCACCGTGGTCACCGCGTTCGAGCGGTGCTCAGGATTCGTGATGTTGAATTCGAGCCCGCCCGGCGTTGACCAGACATCGACCGCAGCTCGGACGGCCTCGCCCATGACCCGGTGTCGATTCCACACCGCCTCGAGTCCGCCCTCCTCATCGATCAGGTCGAGCGCCGCGTTCAGTGCGCGAATGTGAGCGACCGGAGGAGTGCCGGCGTACGTCTCGTAGAAGACGCTCGGGTTGAGTCGCTTCTCCCAATCGAAGTACGCGACGCGGCGATCAGTAGCCTTGACCCGCTCGTAGGCCTCGATGGCCCGTGGTCCGACCCATACCAGAGCGACGCCGGGCGGACACATGAGACCCTTCTGCGAAGCACCGATCGTGAGATCGATGCCCCAGTCATCCATCTCGTACGGCTCACAACCGATCGAGGCGATGCAGTCGACGAGCAGAAGTGCGTCATGTCCAGCAGCATCGATCGCGGTTCGGACCGCGGGCAGGTCGTTTCTGACGGAGCTCGCCGTGTCGGTCTGGACCACGAGGATCGCCTTGATGTCCTGGCTTTCGGGGCGCCGCAGATACTCCTCGACCGCAGTGGGGTCGACGGCGGAGCGTTCGTCTCCGGGAACCATCTCGATCTCCGCCCCGGATGCAGCAAAGTAGCCTCCCCATCCCACCGCGAAGCGGCCGGATTCGAGAACGAGGATCTTGTCGCCGGGAAGTAGAAGATTCGATACGGACATCTGCCAGGCGGCGTGGCCGTTGCCCAACATGATGAGCGCCTTGCTGTCCGTGCGGGCGAGGGCCGGCAGACGATCGACTACACGATTGCTCATCTCGATGAGTTCACCCGCGTAGATGTCGGGCATCGGCTCGGCGAGCGCGGCCCGCACCCGATCCGGCAGCACGGTCGGCCCGGGGATGGATACAAGGTTGATCCCGTTGCTCAAGTCCATTCCGACTTGCTAGCAGATGTTGAGGTCCTAGCGTGGGGAGC
>SHLQ01000180.1 GCA_004282895.1 Acidimicrobiales bacterium | reverse complement strand
TCCAGCACCGCGGTTCGAGTGATCGAGTCGAGAATTCCTGTGGTCATCGCCGGTGTCTCGTAGATGTCTCGGCCGTCCTCATCGACCACCCAACCGACCGTGAACGTCGGCCCTTCGAGGACGCGACCCGAGCGGCCGATCAGCACGGCATCATCGAACCCGGCCATACGAGCCTGCCTGATCGCCGCGAAGTTGTTCGCGTACGACAACGTCTTGCCCCGGAGCAGCTCCCATTCGGCGCCGTCGCTGTGCCATGGTGCGTTCACCGGGAGGAGGCGCAGAGAGGCCATCTGAGGCGACGCCGGCTCCCCCGTGACAATGACCCTGCACGGGCCTTCCCACGGGTCGTCGCCCGCCGAAACGAGCATCCGAACGATGGCTTCGGGGATCCCATCCGCCGCGTCTGCCGCCCACCGCGTCAGCAGCTCTCGGCTTGGCAGCTCGATACCGAGCATCGCGGCCGAACGCTCGAGTCGATCGAGATGTTCGGGCAGCCGAAAGCACACACCATCGACCGCTTTGACAACTTCGAACACGCCGTAGCCCCGTACAAACCCCACGTCGCCCACCGGGATCGCCGCAGTGTTGGGGTCGGTATCCACGCCATCGATGAAGACTCTCGCAAAGGCCATCAGGCGACTCTACCCACCCAGGTGAAGCCCATCGCCCGTGAGGGAGTACTTCGGGCCGCGCTTCGGTGCGCTGCCCGAGCTCTTGGCGAGGCGGATCACCCGCCAGCGATGCCCCTCCCACGGTTCGAGCAGTTCAAGCATCCGCTCATCGGTGCCCCGTGGTTCGCCGGCCAGATGCCATGCGATGGTGTTGGGGATGTGATAATCGCCGACCGGGACGGCATCCGCATCCCCCATTGCCGACGCCGTGACCATCGCCGCAGTCCATGGCCCGATGCCACGGATGTGTTGGAGGCGGGCCATCACCTGCTGCGGCGTGCGAGTGAGGGTCATCCCCTCGATTCGAGGCATTTCCCTCGCCACCCGGAGGAGAATCTCCGCCCGCTTTCGTTCCACGCCCAGGGGATGAAGGTCGGAGTACCCGAGCTCGGCGACACGTTTCGGCGCCGGCAGTATCCATCCGCCCAAAGGACCAGGAGCTTCGTCGCCGAAACGGCGGGCCAACTGACGGCGAGCCTTTCGCGCGTTCTCGACCTGAACCTTCTGCCCGAACACTCCCCCAACGAGGCTGTCCCACAACCGGTCCGTACGTCCGAGCAGGAACGGCTTTCGTCGCCACAGGTCGGTGAGACGGCCGGGCGGTGGTCGAAACTCGGATACGTCGTCTTCGGTTCCGAGCAGCAGTGGCGCCTGGCGCATCATCCACTCTGCGCCTGGCCCCCACGCACGGACCTGCACCGACGTTGCCCCGGTCCGTTCGAGCTCCAACGAACCGAGACCTTCAGGTGTTCTCGTGTTCCACCGCATCTCGCTCGGCCCCACCAGAACAGGGTCCTTCGCACCGCGAACCGTGGACGCCAGCTCAACCCATGAGGGTACCTCGAGCGCACGTTCCAACATGGCCGCAACGGTAGGTGGCCAAGGCGATCAATGCACTGTGGGAAGCTTCGGAGATGAGGCCGTGGTTGGCAAAAGCGCTTCGTAGCTTCCGAAACGAGTGGCACGAAGCGCCATGGTTTGTGATCTTGATGATCGCAGTCGTTGCCTTCGTTGGCCCGAGCCTTATTGTCGGTGCCTGGTTGGCGATCCGGTCCGCTTTTGGTTGAGCGTCAGCCAACGTCCTGAACGACGGCGTCGGCCAGCAGAATCATCCGGGCGGTCACCAGGTCGGTTACCGACATCGGGCGCCCGAAGTAGTACCCCTGCGCCATCGTACATCCCATCGCGGCAACGGCTCGAGAGGTTGCTTCCTCTTCGACCCCTTCGGCCACAACCTGTAGACCCAGCGCCCGGCTGAGTTCCACCGTTGAACGTACGATCGCCTCGTTCGTCGTGTCCTCGGTTACCCGACTGACGAACGTGCGATCCATTTTGACCTCAGTGAACGGCAGCTCACGAAGCCGGGTGAGGCTGGAGAAGCCCGTGCCGAAGTCATCGAGTGAGATGCCAATGCCGAGCTCTCGCAGCTGCAACAACATTGGTTGTAGCGACATGATGTCTTCCTGCACCGCTCGTTCCGAAATCTCGATCTTGAGGTTTCGGAGGTCGAACCCGCCGGATTCTGATAGGCGCTTCAATCGAGGAATCAGCCGCGCCGAACGCAGTCCGTCCGCCGTCACGTTGAGCGACAGCTGCAGCGGTTCACCGGTGCGGCTTACCAATCCACCCATCTCGGCTATGGACTCGATCGCCCACAGGTCGAGCCGTTCGGCCAATCCGCCAAGTTCAATTGCTGCCATGAAATCGGCGGGAGTAAGGATGCCACGGTCGGGATGATCCCACCGGGCCAGACCTTCGACGCCCATCGTTTCACCAGTCCACAAATCGACGATCGGTTGGAACCACATCACCAATTCGTCTTCCATGTTGCGTCGCAAACGGGCCGCGCTCGTCAGCTGCTCCGTCGTCATCGTCTCGGTCGTCTCCGAGTAGAAGGCGATGCCGGTTCGGTTGCTCTTGGCTTGATACATCGCGATATCGGCTTGACGCAGCATCTCGACCGAGGTGGCACCTTCGTCCGCCAACGAGATGCCAATGGAGGCACGGGATTGCAGCTCCACCCCGGCAAGAATCGTTGGCGTGGCAATGGCCTCGAGAATGCCGCTGCCGATGCGAGCCAGCTCGCGCTCGTCGTCGACGTCAAGAATCAGAACACCGAACTCATCGCCGCCCAAACGGCAAATGACGACACGTTCGTCGTCCAGTGCGGCCAATCGTTGCCCGGCCAGCCGAAGGACCTCATCGCCGACGGGGTGTCCGAGTGTTTCGTTGATCTGACGGAAGGCATCGAGATCAACGATCGCGATCGCGATGTGTTGCTCGTCCTCGACGTGATCCGGGTCGAAGGTGTGATCGTGTTCATCGAGCTCGCGCATGAGGCGATCGAGGAACGCTTCGCGGCTCATCAGCCCGGTGAGGCTGTCAGATTCGACCCGTTTGCGAAGGACCAACTCCCGTCGCTTCAGCGAATCGATTACCAGGCCGATCCCCACTGTTTGGGTGCCCTCGTCGGTCTCGATCAACCTGCTGCTCACACGAATCCATACCTCGGACCCATCGATCCGCAGAGCACGCATATCCCCCGAAAGCGAACTGCTGGGATGATCCACGGTGTCCTCCGCCCAATCATCGGCGTGCAGCAAGTCCTCCATCGGTTTACCGATGAGTTCCTCTGACTCGTATCCGGTGATCTGCGTTACGCTGCCGCTCAGCGTCAGGATCCTCCGTGGAGATTCGTTGCTCAGCGCGAAGAACAGAATTCCGCTGTCCTCCAGAAGCTGTCGCATTCGGTTGTCCCCTAGTCCGCCATCACGTTCTTCGGCCATTCGCCTGGACCTCTCGCCAATCTGTTGTGGATCGATGTACCGATCCGGATCAACCCGCCAAGGTGTGTACACGCAGCGGTCTGCCGCTTCAGAGAACTATCGGCGGCACATCCAGCGGTGTTCATAGGTCGAAGGACCCACGGTCGCCAAAACGTGGAGGGATCCGGCCCGAGATCAGACCGGATCCCTCTGCGTGAAACGCTCCCCCGAAGGGGAAGGAGGTGCAGTTGCGCTCTCGCCAAAATCACGGCGAAGCCGCTGGCGAGAAAGCGCTTTGCGTGAAACGCTCCCCCCGAAGGGGAAGGAATCGCTCGGTTCCGATGCGGCCAAAATCGCGGCGGAGCCGCTGGCCGCATCGGAAAAGAGCTACATCATGCCGCCCATGCCGCCCATGTCAGGCATGGCCGGGGCTGCGTCTTCCGGGATGTCAGCGACGACACACTCGGTGGTCAACAGCAACGCAGCGATGGACGCCGCATTCTGAAGTGCCGCTCGGGTGACCTTCGCCGGATCGATGACGCCAGCGGCGATGAGATCGACGATCTCACCGGTCGCAGCGTTCAGGCCATCAGAGCCTGTGGCTTCTTCGACCTTTTGCACCATGACTTCACCGTTGAGGCCAGCGTTGGCGGCGATCAGCTTGGCGGGCGCATCAAGCGCAGCCAGGACAATCTTGGCGCCAGTCACTTCGTCATCGGTGAGGCTCTTCTTGCGGGTGACCGCTTCGACGGCGGACTTTGCCCGCACGAGTGCGGTGCCGCCACCGGCGACGACGCCTTCTTCGATCGCTGCACGAGTCGCCGACAACGCATCTTCGATGCGGTGCTTCTTTTCCTTGAGCTCGACCTCGGTCGCTGCACCAACCTGGACGAGGGCAACGCCACCGGCCAGCTTGGCGAGACGCTCTTGGAGCTTCTCGCGGTCCCAATCGGAATCGGTCTCTTCGATCTCGCGCTGGATCTGTGCCACGCGACCCTGCACCTCATCGTGGGAGCCTGCGCCCTCGACGATGGTGGTGTTGTCCTTGGTGATCACGATCTTGCGAGCCTGACCGAGCATGTCGAGGCTGACGTTGTCGAGCTTGAGCCCAACTTCCTCGGCGATGACCTGACCACCGGTGAGGATGGCCATGTCGGTCAGCATTGCCTTGCGGCGCTCGCCGAAGCCAGGCGCCTTGACGGCGATCGAGTTGAAGGTGCCGCGGATCTTGTTCACGACGAGGGTCGCAAGGGCTTCGCCTTCGACATCCTCAGCGAGGATGAGGAGCGGCTTGCCGGCCTGCATGACCTTCTCGAGAACAGGAAGCATGTCCTGGACCGAGCTGATCTTGCCCTGGTTGAACAGGATGTAGGCGTCTTCGAGGACGGCTTCCTGGCGCTCAGGATCGGTGACGAAGTACGGGGAGAGGTAGCCCTTGTCGAACTGCATACCCTCGACGAAATCGAGGTCCATGCCGAACGTGTTGGACTCTTCCACCGTGACGACGCCGTCCTTGCCGACCTTGTCGATTGCGTCAGCGATGACCTTGCCAACCGCATCGTCAGCGGCGGAGATTGACGCGACCTGTGCGATCTTGTCCTTGCTGTCGTCGACCTGTACGGCCTGCTCAGCAATATTATCCACAGCGGCCTCGACGGCCTTCTCGATGCCACGCTTGAGGCCCATGGGGTTCGCGCCGGCGGCCACGTTGCGGAGGCCTTCCTTCACGAGTGCTTGAGCCAGCACGGTTGCGGTCGTGGTGCCGTCTCCGGCAACGTCGTTGGTCTTGGTTGCGACCTCTTTGACGAGTTGAGCGCCCATGTTCTCGAGCGGATCTTCGAGCTCGATTTCACGGGCGATCGACACACCGTCATTGGTGATCGTGGGAGCGCCGAACTTCTTGTCGAGAACGACGTTGCGACCCTTTGGGCCGAGCGTCACCTTGACGGCGTTGGCGAGCTTGTTGACGCCAGCTTCGAGTGCTCGACGCGCGTCTTCGTTGAATTCAAGTTGTTTTGCCATGTTGTGTGTTCCTTAGATCACTTGACGATCGCGAGCACGTCGCGAGCGTTGAGGATGAGCAGGTCTTCGCCGGCCGAGTTGATCTCGGTTCCGCCGTACTTCGAGTAAACGACGACGTCTCCGACGCCGACATCCATGGGGATGACCTCACCGGTCTGGTCCGAACGCTTGCCGGGACCAGCAGCGAGAACCTCGCCCTGTTGGGGCTTCTCGGTTGCGGTATCTGGGATGACCAGACCGCTCGCTGTGGTCTGCTCCGGTGCGGCCGGACGGACAACAATCCGGTCCTCGAGTGGCTGCAGATTCATTCACGCCTCCTATGGCATGTTGAAGGTATTTTGTTGATTTCGACTGGTTGAAGAGCGTTAGCACTCGGACCAGGCGACTGCTAACGATAGGCAAAGAGCCTTGAATCCACAACTTCAAACCTCGCGAATTCGCGCGGTTAGAGCGTCGGCAGTCTCAGACTGGAGCTGGCGCCATGATCGAGCGGGGCCGGACCATCGGATTGCAGTCGCCACCAGCCAGCAGCGGCCACCATCGCCGCGTTGTCGGTGCACATCGATCGACTCGGTACAAACGCGCGAACGCCGAGGTCGGTCGCCACGTCGAGCGCACGCTCCCGTAGGGACGAATTGGCGGCAACTCCGCCCGCCAAACAGAGGCCAGCGGCACCATACTCCTGCACCGCAGCGCGGGCTTTCGTGGCGAGGACGTCGACGACGGCTTCCTGGAAGGACGCGGCCACGTCGGCCGCGTC
>SHLQ01000179.1 GCA_004282895.1 Acidimicrobiales bacterium | reverse complement strand
AGGTCGGTCACCAGGCGCTGGTTGTTCGAGTCGAGCGGGGTATGTGACATCTCGAGATGCAGCCGACCGCCGGTTGTGTAGGGGTGGTCGGCGATCGCCTGTTCATTGAGCTCGACACCGAGGCCCGGTTCCGTCGGCGCCGCCATGTAGCCGGCTTCCCAAACGAGGGGCTTCTGCACGACTGCGTCGTGAAACGGCGTCTGAATCGTTTCGAGGATCAGAAAATTGGGCGAGCTGAACCCCACGTGGGTTGCCGCCGCGTGGGCGATCGGGCCGCAGTAGATGTGCGGAGCGATCTGCGCGTTGAACAGCTCCGCAATAACCGCGATCTTCTTGGTTTCCCAAATGCCTCCGCTGCGACCGATGTCCGGCTGCAGAATGGAGACACCCGCCTTCAGCGCCTCGTGGAACTCCACCCGCGTGGTGAGCCGCTCGCCTGTCGCCACGGGAATCGTTGTCGCCGCTGCCACCCGGGCGAAGCCATCGAGTTGGTCGGGCGGACATGGTTCTTCGAACCACAGCGGATCGTACGGTTCGAGCCGTTTCGCCAATCGAATCGCCGAGGAAGTGGTCATCTGGCCGTGGGTGCCGAAGAGAATGTCGGCTCGGTCGCCGACAGCTTCCCTAATCGCCTTGACATTGGCTTCGCTTCGGCTGAGCTCGGTGAGCGAGAGTTCGCGTCCGCCTTGAAAGCTGTATGGCCCGGCCGGGTCCTGTTTGACGGCCGTGAACCCCTGCTCCACGTAGGCCAGGGCCCGCTCCGCCGCCGCGACCGGGTCGTGGTACACGTCGGGTTCGGTTGATGCGTCGAGCGACGGGTCGTGCACACTCGGCGGATACATGTACGTATAGGTACGAAGCCGGTCGTGGAACTGCCCGCCGATCAGGTTGTACACGGGTTGGTTGTGGGCCTTGCCGAGGATGTCCCAGACGGCCATCTCGATGCCGCTGAAGACTCCCATCATTGTGACGTCGGGGCGTTGGGTGAAGCCGGCGGAGTAGACCTTCCGAAACATGGCTTCCACATGATGAGGATCGTCGCCTTCGAAGAATCGGGCGAATGTGTCCTCGACCATCTGGGCTGCGATATCCGCCGAGAAGGGAATGCCGTAACACTCCCCCACGCCCGTTATGCCGTCGTCCGTCGTGACGCGAACCAGGACCCAGAACGAACCACCTATGCCGTTGGGTGGGACGGTGGTGAACGTCTCAATGGATTGCAGCTTCATGGCGTCAGCCGAAAAGCCGTCCGAGCAACTGCGCCTGCTCCTGGGCATGCACCTTCGCCGACCCACACGATGGGCTGCCGGATTCGGGACGCGAGATGCGCTGGATCTCGTGCGTGTCGCCATGAGCCTCGTACAAACGCCCCTTGACGAAGTTCCACGCGCCCATGTTCTCGGGTTCTTCCTGCAGCCAAACAATGCGCTTGGCGCTGGGATACCGATCGATCACCGCAGCGACATCGGCGAACGGCCACGGGTACAGCTGCTCGACCCGGGTAATGACCGAGTTGGTGCCGGTCTCGTCTCGTCGCTCGATGGCGTCGATCGACACCTTGCCGGTGGCGAAGATGAGGTCCGAAACGTCTCCGGTCGGTGGGTTCAGGTCCGCAAGTGTGGCTTGGAACCCGCCTTCGAGCAGTTCAGACACCGATGACCTTGTGGTCTTTGCCCGAAGCAGCGACTTTGGTGTGAATACGACCAGAGGCTTGCGGCTGTCGCGGAGGATCTGCGCCCGCAGCATATGGAACAGCTGGGCCGCCGTGGTCACGTTCGCGAGGATCATGTTGTCTTCTGCCGCGGCGAGCAGGAACCGCTCCACGCGGGCCGACGAGTGTTCAGGTCCCTGGCCCTCGTACCCGTGCGGCAGCAACATCACCAGACCGGAGTGTTGGTCCCATTTGTCTGCGGCCGCGACGATGAACTGGTCGATGACGATCTGTGCACCGTTGACGAAATCGCCGAATTGCGCCTCCCACAGGGTGAGGACGTCCGGCCGCTCGACCGAGTAGCCGTACTCGAACCCCAGCGCCGCATACTCGGACAGTAGCGAGTCGTAGATCCACATGTGGGTGTCATCAGGCGCGGCCGCCGACAAGGGCATGAACTCGTCGCCGGTCTCATAGTCGATGAGGGTGGAATGGCGATGCGAGAAGGTGCCGCGCCGGCTGTCCTGACCGGACAAACGAACCGAGATACCTTGGTCGAGTAGTGATCCGTATGCGAGTAGCTCCCCCAGCGCCCAGTCCACTTCTCCCGCAGCAAGCATCTTGTCGCGACTGGCCAGCTGATTGGCCAGTTTGGGGTGAATCGTGAAGCCCTCGGGAGCGAAACTGAGTCCCGCGTAGACCCGATCGAGTGTCTCGCGGGTGATCGTCGTATCAACCACCTGCAGCACGCCGCTCGCCTCGGGCGCGGCGGGAGCCACACGGTCGTGATCGACCTCGCTTCGGGTGTCCTCCAGCGCGCTCTGCAAGCGATTGCGGAAGTCGTCGAGCGACTTCTCCGCTTCCTCGACCGTCAGGTCCCCGCGTTTGATGAGGGCCTCGGTGAAGATCTTGCGGACGGAGCGACGGGCCTCAATCGCCTTGTACATAAGCGGCTGCGTGTAGCTCGGATCGTCACCCTCGTTGTGACCAAAACGTCGATAGCCGATCAGATCGATCACCACGTCCTTGTTGAACCGTTGGCGATAGTCGAACGCCAGCTGCGCGACCCGGACACAGGCTTCGGGGTCGTCGGCGTTGACGTGGAAGATCGGTGCCTGCACCGTCTTCGCAACGTCGGTGGAGTACTCCGCGGAGCGAGCTGCGTGCGGTGCCGTGGTGAACCCGATCTGGTTGTTGATGATCAGGTGAATCGCGCCGCCGACCTTGTAGCCGCGGATCTGACTCATGTTGAGGGTTTCGGTCACGACACCCTGGCCAGCGAAGGCCGCGTCGCCGTGAATCAGGACAGGAAGGACCGGATAACGACGCACTTCCCCCTTGGGGGCGTGGTCCATCTTGGCGCGGGCCATGCCGACGACCACCGGCGCGACCGCTTCAAGATGCGACGGATTGGCCGCCAGCTCGATCGGGATCGAGTTTCCTGCCCGCGAGGTGAAAGTGCCCGTCTGGCCGAGGTGGTACTTCACGTCGCCGGACCCCTGCACCGAATCCTGGCCAATGGTGCCTTCGAACTCTTCGAAGAGTTGTCCGTACTCCTTGCCGACGATGTTCACGAGCACATTCAGGCGGCCCCGGTGGGCCATGCCCAGCACCGCGTCCACCATCCCCGCGTCGGCCGCGGCCGAAAGCACGCGGTCAAGGATGGGGATGGCGCTCTCCGCTCCCTCGATGCCGAACCGTTTCTGACCGAGGTATTTGGTACCGAGGAACTTCTCCAAGGCTTCCGCCGCGTTCAGCTGCCCGAGGATGTGGCGCTGCTCGTCCTTGTCGAGCTCGACGGCGTGGCCTTCGACCGCTTCCTCGATCCACGCCTTTTCCTCGGGATCGGCCATGTGCATGTACTCGACACCGATCGTTCGCGCGTAGGCATCACGCACAACACCGAGGATGTCGGAGAGTTTCATTCGGCTCCGACCTCGAAGCGCCATCGGCCCGAGCAGACCTTCGGTGTTGAACTCGCGTTCGAGGTCCCAGATGGTGAGTCCGTAGCTCGCCGGGTCGAGTTCGGGGTGCATGTGGCGTTCCATCAACCCGAGCGGGTCGAGGTTCGCGATCAGATGACCGCGGACGCGATAGTTGTTCACGAGCCGATGCACCTGGGTGAGACGGTCGGAAACCGCCTCCTCGTCACCCACCGGGTTGACGTCGCGACGCCACTTCACGGCGTCGTAGGGCATTCCCATGGAATCGAAGACGTCGTTGTAGAAGTGGTCCTCGCCCATCAAGAGCTCTTGGACCTTGCGCAGGAACAGCCCGCTCTCGGCGCCCTGAATAATTCGGTGGTCGTATGTGCTGCTGAGCGTGACGACCTTCGAGACGCCGATCTCGGCCAACTTCGCCGGGTCGGCTGCCGCAAAGGCGGTTGGATAGGCGATCGATCCGAGCCCGATGATCGCACCCTGACCTGGCATTAGCCTCGGGACCGACTGGATCGTGCCGATGCCACCAGGATTCGTCAGGCTTACGGTAATGCCGCTGAAGTCGTCGAGGGTGAGCTTGCCGCCGCGGCCTCGGCGAATCAGGTCGTCGTACACATCGACGAACCCGGCGAAGTCGAGGAGGTTCGCGTCTTGGATGACCGGCACCATGAGGCTCCGGGTTCCGTCCTCCTTGGGAATGTCGATGGCGATGCCAAGACCGACGTTGGGCCGGCGGACGATCAGCGGCTTACCTTCCTGATCCGTGGCGTAGCCGTTGCTCATGGCGGGAACGGTGTCGGCGATGGCACGAACGACGGCGTACCCGATCAGGTGAGTGAAGCTGATCTTGCCGCCGCGGGTACGAGCCAAGTGGCCATTGATGATCTTGCGATTGACCTCGAGCAGCCGGGCCGGAATGTCGCGGAAACTCGTGGCGGTCGGAACCTCGAGGCTCGCCTCCATGTTCTGCACGATGCGGGCGGCGACACCGCGCAATGGCTCGGCGCCATCGGGAAGTTCAACCTTTTTGGCCGCCGAAGCGGGCGTAGCGGCGGGCGACGCTTCGACGGCCGGAGCAGAGGCTACGGCCGTCGGTGCAGGCGCAGCTTTGTTCACCACGTCACCCACGGTCTGGCCCGATGTGCCGGGTCGGTAGTCAACAAAGAACTCCTGCCAACTCTCCGACACACTCGACGGATCAGCAACGAAGTCGCGGTACAGCTCATCAACCAGCCAGGCGTTGGCGCCGAGTTGGGATGCGGGATTGTCCATGGAGGTCACCTCAAGAGAATAGATGTACATCGGCGTATGTCGAGAAGTATCGAGCGATCTTCACGGATAACGTGGCCGTCGATGCGACTTGTGACCTGGAACGTGAACTCTCTCAACGCCCGACTCGAGCGAGCGCTCGAATGGTTCGAGCTGATGCAACCGGACGTGGTCTGCCTGCAGGAGACGAAGCTCGCGGCGGAGGAGTTTCCTCACGCAGAGTTCGCGGAGCTCGGGTATGAGAGCGCCCATCACGGGCAGGGTCAATGGAACGGCGTGGCCATCGTGAGCCGGGTCGGACTCGACGATGTGCACAACGACTTCGGTGATGGCGCCGACCCCGATGTCGACGCGCGGATTATCTGGGCCACGTGTGGCGGCGTGAGGGTGGCGAGTTGTTACGTCCCCAACGGCCGCTCTCTCGACGACGATCACTACCAATACAAACTCGCATGGCTTGACCGCCTGCAGAACGACCTCGAAGCGAACCTCTCCGCATCCGATGACATCTGCGTCGTCGGTGATTTCAACATCGCGCCTGACGATCGCGACGTGTGGGATCCGAAAGGACTCGTCGGGGTGACTCACACGTCCCAATCCGAGCGCGACAAACTTGCGACCTTGAAGGCATGGGGCCTCGAAGATGTCTTCCGCGAGCATCACGACGAAGCCGGCCTGTACTCATGGTGGGACTACCGGGATGGCAACTTTCACAAACGCAAGGGCATGCGCATCGATCTGATCATGTCGTCCGCGTCGGTGCGCGCCGCCACGGAACGCGTCTTCGTGGATCGCAATGCCCGCAAGGGAAAGCTCCCCAGCGACCACGCGCCGGTGGTGGCCGACATCACCCGCTGAGGTGGCCCTCTCCCGCGCCGGTTCGGCTACGATCCGGGCAACCCACGCCGGAGGACAAACGTGTTTCAGGTTCTGGCATCGGAAAGCCAGCTGCCAACAACGATCGCCATCATCCTCACCCTTGGCGTGGGCGGTCAGTGGCTCGCGGGCCGGCTGCGGATTCCGGGCGTGCTGTTGTTGCTCACCGCCGGGATTCTCGTTGGCCCAGTGTTCGACGTCATCCACCCGGAGGATGACTTCGGTGCGGACGTGCTCTTTCCCATCGTGTCGCTTGCTGTTGGGCTGCTGCTCTATGAGGGCGGCCTCGGGCTGAAGCTCGACCGGCTCAACGCCGGTCGCTCGGTAATCCTTCGACTCGTTACAGTCGGCGCACTGGTTACGTGGATCATCGGCGCCGTCACCGTCTACCTGTTGTTCGACATGTCGAGCCGCAGCGCCGCGCTCGTCGGCGCGATCCTCGTGGTCAGCGGTCCAACGGTGGTTATACCGCTGCTCCACCTG
>SHLQ01000178.1 GCA_004282895.1 Acidimicrobiales bacterium | reverse complement strand
CGCCGCCCTGTCAAGGCGGAGGTCGCGAGTTCAAATCTCGTCGGGACCGCAAAGCTGCCAGCGCTACGCGCTGAAAGCGTCGAGAACTGGTCGGGTAGCTCAGTTGGCAGAGCGGCCGCCTGAAAAGCGGTAGGTCCCCGGATCGACGCCGGGCCCGACCACCACTCGATGTCAAATGGACCAGCCTCCGTGCTGGTCCATTTGGCATTTGCAAAACAGTCGTTTGGCCCTCAACTCGACCCTGCCGGCGCCGACTGGCGAACTATGCCCACCTTGTCGCCACTCCGCGCCTCCGGTATCCGCTCATGATCCGCGTCGTTTTCGGCGGTATTACCGCGGCCGCAGTTTCGACTGCTTTGCATCGCATGCGGGAGACGAAACGGAGCGAGCTGCGGGCAAAGACCCTCGCCAGCGAACTACGCGCAACCAACGGTCAGCTCACGCAGACGTCTGAGCGGCTCAAGGTCGCGCTTCATGCCGGTCAGGTTGGACTCTGGCAGGTCAACATGAGGACCGGCGATCGCTGGTTGTCACCCGAACTTCTTGGACTCTTCGGCTTGGAGCCAGACAGCCCCGAAGCCGCCGGGGATTACCTGAGCCGTATCCATCCCGAAGACGCCGAGGAAGCTGTCAAACACGAGGATCGAGTGCCCGGTGAGGTCACCCAGAGGCGATTTCGAGTGCGACACGAGGACGGGAGCTATCGCTGGATGTTCTCACGCAGCATGCTCGACCCCAATCACAGCGATCCGTACCTCGTGTACGGAGCGATGGTCGACGTGACCGAGGACTACGAGAACGAACTCGAGCTCGAACGTCTCAACCACGAGCTGACGGACAAGAACCGCAGCTTGGAGAGTTTCACCAAGGTGGCCAGCCACGACATGCGCTCGCCGCTTCGAGCAATCCGCTCGCTGGTCGAATTCCTTCGCGAGGACGCACCGCACGAACTCGACGAAGGAACCGAGTCCTACCTGGACCGCATCGATCTGCGGGCGTCGCGAGCCGAACAGCTCATCGACGACTTGCTGAACTATGCCCGGGCCGGGGAAGCCCGAGACACGCCATCTCTCGTACAGCCGCAACGGTTGATCGAGGACATTCTTGAAACTGTCTCGCAACCCGACGGAATCGAATCCGTCGTCGAAATCGATTGCGGCCCGATATTCGTCGAGGCGACACCGCTGGCGACGTGTGTACGAAATCTGGTGGACAACGCATTCAAACATCACGACAACCCCCCAGGGGTTGTGTCGATAGCGGTTCGACAAGGCTTGAAGATCGTTGAAATAGCGGTAGCCGACGACGGACCAGGGTTCCCGTCGTCGCAGCGGGAGACAATATTTGAACCCTTCCGCAAGATGCACGCTCGTCCCGAGGTCGAAGGATCTGGCATTGGGCTCAGCGTCATCAAGCGGAGCGTTGAGGCGCACGGCGGCACGATAACTGTGGAATCCGAAGTCGGATCGGGATCCACGTTCACCCTGCGCTGGCCAATCGCCGCGCTCAATTTAGTGGAGGGCCCCGCCCACGATGCACACTCTGACACCACTTCCGAAACTGAATTCCTCCCCTCGCTCCTTCGGTAGGCCGCTGTCGCTCCTTGTCGTCGACGACGACGAAGTCGACCGCGAGATGATGGTGCGCGGACTCACGAAGTCCGGGATCGACCATCACATCCGAACTGCCCGGGACGGCGTGGAGGCCATGGAGATTCTCCATGGCCAAAACGGCAATCCGCGTCTTCATGCACCATTTCTTGTGGTGCTTGACCTGAACATGCCACGGATGGACGGTCACGAATTCCTCGAAACGCTCCGTCTAACGCCCATGCTCGCCGAAACCCCGGTGTTTATCGTCACGACCTCCGACCACGAAGACGACATTCGCGCCGCCTACGGCCAAGGCGTCGCCGGATACATCGTCAAAGACCGCGCCGGCTCCAACTACAGCCGACTCATCGAGATGCTCCAGGCCTACTGGCGAATAGTCGAATTTCCCAGCTGAATTGTCGTCGAGACTTCGTTCAGCCTTGGGGCGCGAATTCGAGGACCTGCTGGAAGGTCGGCCGGTTCGTCGCCCGGAACGTCTCGGGAATGAGACCAGGGGCGAAGTCGAGCCGGAGCCCTTCGCTCAACCATTGGCTGGTGTCGTCACCGAGTTCGGCGACAAGCCGGGCTGCGGTCGTGTCGATTGCATCCCAGATCGAGTCGCTGCAGGCGACGAGATCGCCGCCGCCGCAGTATGCGATGTTGAAGGGGCCTTCGACCTCGGCGCCAACGACCGTGCGTAGGTCCTTGTCGAGCAGGCTGGCCGAATCGATGCCACGGAGATCGATGGTGTCGAGGGCGTCACCGTAGACGGGGCTCAGGACGGCGTCGACGATCGGGTCCCAGACCTCGTCGAGCACGAGCGGGCCCGGACGATCGTGATCACCGTCGTCGTCGGCATCGAGCCGAGGTGCGTCGTCGGCGGCCCAGGCGTCGAGCAGGTCAACCACTTCGCCTGCGATCGGAGAGACTGGCTCACCGGAACGAAGCACCTCGCTGATGACTGGCCACACCGGAGCTCGGGTGTCCTCGGTTGCCGCCCGGTTCATAACCCCGACGACGTCGCGGAGCTCGGCATCGGCGGGCCACTGATCGAAGTTCTCGACCCGGTGCCACGACCCGTACTGGTTGCCGTCTCCGTGCATGAAGCCGGGCGCCGACTGGTTGTTCCAATTGAGCAGTCGACCGCTCGGGTGCCCATCGGCGTGCGGGTGCTCGGCCTGATCGAGGAACCCCTGCCATTCGTACTCTCCGGTGCCGAGGGTCGGCAGCCGCCGATCGAGGCCGGGTGTCCGTTCGGGCAAATAGCCCGAAGCGAAATAGCCAATACCTTCTCGGTTGGCGTATCCCCAGTTGAAGGTGAACCCGAACCGATTGGCTGACTCCCAGAAGGTCTCGACCGTCGCGGCGTCACCCTCGGTCATCGACTTCAGCGCCGCGAGGTTCAGGCCATCGCGGCCAAACGTCGAGCGCTTCCGGGTCAGGGCGACGGGTTCGCCGTCGACGAGGGCCGTGCCGATGACCGGGCCGTGCACGGACACCGGGTAACGGATGGGTCGATTGTTCAGCGTGCCTGCGTCGAAGAGTTCGAAGGGGACGCACTCACCGTCGAACCGGTAGTGAGACGTTTCCCGCGTGGGTGTGCCGCCATCGGGCTCGCACAACACCTCGGCATAGACGTCTCGTACATCTTGATTGGCCGAGGTGAGACTCCACGCATAGTCCTCGGTGCGGCCAATCAGGAGGTACATCGCGAGCCCGGGTACGGCTGCTCCCTGCGCCTCGATGCCCGGGCCACTGAGGCGGACCTGCATCACGATTTCGGGGTAGTAGAAGCCAAGCTGGGGCCCCATCACGGCCAGCGTGGTCCGGTTGACCGAGCGCTCCGGGTCGATGAGCAGCCAGTTCGACGCCTCGATGTGTGGCGGAGCCATCGCCGCGTCGTAGAACACCTGCTCCTCGAGGATCGTCGGAGCCGATCCCTCAGCCGGCTCGCGCGGATCGAGCGAGATGAGCGAGCCGGCGTCGAGCACGACCGAGCCGGTCACATCCCCGCCCGTGAGGACCGGATAGTCGAATCGGTCCTCGATCGTGGTCGGCGCCTCGGGGTCATCGCCAGGCATGAGGTCTTCCCACGCCTGTCGTCCCAGCTCCTCACCGAGCGTCTCCTGGAGCGTGCCGAGGAACTCGCTGTTGACCGCTTCGCTGCCGCCGCCGGCTCCGAAGATGGACCCGATGAAGGCCGTCACGGCAATGACGTCGTTCACGGTGATCGGTTCGCGATCGAGACCGGCCGACGTCCAGTACGCGTTCATGCCATCGGCATAGGCCTGGGCGTCGGCGATGATCTCCTCGCCTTCGTCGCCGTAGGTGTCGAGAATGAGCTGGACCTGGTCGGTCACCAGCTGTTCGGTGGCGGCACTCGGGACGAACTGGCTGGCGGTCGTGACGAGGCCAAATGCATCGATGCCGGGAACGTCGGCCACCGCGACGCGGGCGGCGCCCCGACCGAGGCTGATCAACAGATCTCGGTCGCGAGCGGTGACCCATCCCGAACCAAAGGCGAGATCCTCGCGGGTCTCTCCGGTGATGTGGGCGACCCCGAACTCGTCGTACACGATCGTGGTGCCGGGCCGGCCTGTCTCTTCGACCGTCGTGTCGCCGATTGGTTCGAAGTCGGCCGGGAGGAAGAGCTCCTCGATGTCGGCGTCGGAGACGTTGCCTCGTAGCGGGGTCAGGCCGTCGTAGAGGGCGAGCTGATCGAACGACTCGTCGGTCGTCGGGAATCCGCCGAAGTTTCCAGGCGGGAGGATGTAGTAGGCCCGGTCCTCGGTGATCGCCGGGGCCACCGTTGTCGTCGTGGCTGTTTCCGCGGCAGTTGTCGTGGAGCCGTCGTCATCATCGGGTGCGGTCGTGGTCGTGGTCGGGTCGGGCTCGGCCCCCACCGAATCATCGGCGTCCGATGAGCATGCACCCGCTACCAGTGCTGCTGCCAGTGTGAGTGAAATCAAGCGTCGAGTCATACTCCACAACCTTGTACCAAATGAGGCCCGACCCCAAGTTGACCTACGCGAGCGTGACTTGGCCGGTTCCGGGTTCGATTTGGCCGATGATCATGGCGGCGTGGTTGTTCGATTGGAGTGAGTCGAGGGTTGCCTCCACGTCGGTTGGTGCAACCACCAGAACCATGCCGACACCCATGTTGAAGACGCGGTACATCTCGTCGGTGGCCACGTTCCCAAGGCGGGCCAGCTCCGCGAAGATCGGTGGTGGTGTCCACGATGAGGTATCGACCACCGCGTCGGCATTCTTCGGCAACACGCGGTTCAGGTTGCCTGGCAATCCACCGCCGGTGATGTGCGCAACCGCACGTACATCCGCCGCCTGGGCCGCTGCGAGTACCGCCGGCGTATAGATCACCGAGGGATCAAGCAATGCCTCAGCGGTGGAGACGTCGGCTCCCTCCCACGCAGGGTCATCGAGCGAACGTCCGGCGATCTCGAACATGATCTTTCGCGCCAGGGAGAATCCATTCGATCGGAGGTTGGGCGACGGAAGTCCAACAAGAACATCACCGACTTCGACCCGCTCGCCGGTGATGACCCGGTCGCGTTCGACCGCACCCACGGAGAACCCCACGAGCTCGAACTCATCAGCCGACATGACACCGGGGTGTTCCGCCATCTCGCCACCGATCAGCGCACAATTCGCCAATCGACATCCTTGGGCTACGCCGGCAACGAGCCCTTCCATCTGGTCCGCATCAAGTGACCCGACCGACACGTAGTCGAGGAAGAACAGGGGCTCGGCTCCCTGGCACACGAGGTCGTCCACACACATTGCGACAAGATCGATGCCGATCGTGTCGAAGCGACGTGCGGCTGACGCGACCAGCGCCTTGGTACCGACGCCGTCGGTTGCCGACACGAGCAACGGATTTTCGTAACCGGCCGCGGCCACGTCGAACAAACCACCAAACCCACCGATACCGCCGACCACACCTGCTCGTTCGGTCGAGGCGACCAACGGCTTGATGCGCTCCACGGCAGCCTCGCCGGCGTCGATATCCACTCCGGCGTCGCGATAGCTGGCGCCGCTCATCTAGTCGACCGACCCAACCGGGGCGATGTCGAGCAGGGTCGCTGCGCCATCGTCTCCGTCCGCTGTTCCCTCGGCCTCGAGGACATGTTTGGCCAGGTTGACCGGAATGTCGACCGGGTAGTTGCCGGTAAGACAGGCATCACAGAACCCGGCATTGACCGCGCCGATCGATCCGAGCAGTTGCTCCAGGGGCAGATACGAGAGCGAGTCGGCGCCCGTGTACTCCCTAATCTCGTCCACGGTCAGGTTGGCGGCAAGCAGCTCACCCCGCGTCCCGGTGTCCATCCCGTAGAAACACGGCCACTTGTAGGGGGGTGAGGAGATACGCATGTGCACTTCCTTCGCTCCCGCCTCGCGCAACATCGCCACCATTGCTTTGGTGGTGGTGCCCCGAACGATCGAATCATCGACAACGACCAACCGTTTGCCTTCGATGTTCTCCTTCAGCGGATTCAGCTTCATCCGCACGCCGAGCGCCCGGAGCGACTGGTTGGGAGCGATGAACGTCCGGCCGATGTAGCGGTTCTTCTCGAGACCGTGGCCGAAGGTGATGCCGCTTTCCTTAGCGAAGCCCTCCGCAGCAG
>SHLQ01000036.1 GCA_004282895.1 Acidimicrobiales bacterium | reverse complement strand
TGGCGCCGCCGGCTCGTCGCCACCGCCCGCCAGGCTCGCCGGCAGGTCCGCCGGGCCCGACTCGAAGAGGAGCGTAGGGCCACGCGCCGCCGGCTGGCCGAGCTGCGCGACATCCGACTCGAGTTGCTGGCCGAGCAGACGGCCATGTCGAAACTCGCCGAACGCACCGCTGCCTCATACCGACGGGCGTTCCACGACCGACTCACCATGCACGTGAAGCGAACCAACATCCCACTCGTGACGCTCAACGCCTATGTCATCGCCAGCCGGGTCCTGGCCGAAGAACAGCCGCGATGTGACATCAGGTGGTGGATGCTGGCCGGCATCGGTGCGATCGAAAGCAACCACGGACAATTTGGCGACACCGAAGTCGACATCAACGGCTACCCGAAGGATCCGATCACCGGCCCCGCGCTCGACGGTAGAATCCTCGAAGGCGCCGAACTGGTCACTGACGAGACACCCGCCCCGGAGCCGACCGAGATGACGACCAGCACGCCCGTGGCCGCCGCTGCGGACAGCACCGGTGACGGCGCCGCTTCCGAAGAAGGCGCAGATGTTGTGGTGCCGGTGATCAAGCGCCTCGCCCTGATCAAAGACACCGACAATGGCAAATACGACGGTGATCGCACGTACGACCGGGCCGTTGGCCCGATGCAGTTCATCCCGCAGACGTGGGAGTCCTACGGCGAGGACGCCAACTTTGATGGCGAGATTGAGCCGCAGAACCTCTATGACGCGGCCGTTGCCTCTGCCCGATACCTGTGCCGTGCCGCTGGATCAATGAAGACCGAAGAAGGTCAGCGCCGGGCTTACTTCGCGTACAACCACGACGACGAGTACACCCAGAACGTCTTGGACCGATCCCGGTCGTACCAGCGGATTCTGCGCATATCGAGTGAGTCCCTGGCTGCGAATCGCCCGCTGGGGATAGCCACCCCGAGCAACACCGGCGAGTCAACCCTCGATCAGCCAACGGTGGTTGGTGTCGACAACCTGCCGGACTGGTAAGCCCCGCACGCCAATAGATTGGCGCCATGGGTTCTTCTGACGCCGATACCGACGCCGAGGAACGACCGATCGGCGTAGGGCCCCACCCGCAGCCGTGGCCAACCGGAGCTCACTTTGACCCGGAGCTTCTGCGCGACGGCGACCAACGAAACGTCGTGGACACGTACCGCTACTGGAGCCGCGAGGCCATCGTTGAGGATCTTGACCGCACGCGCCATCCGTTCCACGTCGCGATCGAGAACTGGGAACACGACTTCAACATCGGCACGGTTGTTCGCAACGCCAACGCGTTTCAGGCCGCAGCCGTCCACATCGTCGGGAAACGCAAGTGGAACCGCCGTGGTGCCATGGTCACCGACCGGTATCAACATGTGCACCACCACCCGACCGTCGCCGACTTCGTGGAGTGGGCGACCACCGCTGACCTGCCGGTGATCGGCATCGACAATCTGCCGGGCTCGGTGCCGCTCGAGACCACGCGCCTGCCCGAAGCGTGTGTGTTGGTGTTCGGTCAGGAAGGTCCGGGACTGTCCGGCGACGTGCGAGCCGTCGCTGACCGAACCTGTTCGATCGCCCAGTTCGGATCAACGAGATCAATCAATGCGGGTGTAGCCTCAGGTATCGCTATGCACACGTGGATCGTGCAGCATCGGGCTCCGGACGGTTCCGGTCAGCCCTCGACCTGAGCCATGAGCTCCTCATCGCTGGGGATCTCGACGCCCGGCACGTAGTACGTGTAGAGATCCTCGATGACGTCGCGGAGACCCTCGTGGTCGGCGCCGCTCAGCTCGACCGTGACGACGTTGCCGTTGATGGACACGCCGGTGACCTTGCCAGTGTCGATGAGACGCCGGGCCAGTTCGTCGGTCGGACGATCACCCATTATTTCGGTGCCTTCGGTGTACCGCTCGTGTCCCATCCCGGAGAGCGCACGGTTCATCACGTACCGAACAATGCCGAGGCGGGAGGACGGTTTTTCAATGACGGTGACGAGCTGACCCATGCGATGATCGTAGCTCGCGCCACGCCATCACACTCAACGCAACCGTGACGAGCCACAACCCGGTATGCACCACCTTGAAGCCAGCGTCCCACTCGTCGCTCGCAAGGATGAGCGGTCCCCGAATCGACCAGCGGATAATGCCGGCGGCCACGAGCAGGTCGACCACGATCGCGTGCAGTTGATGGGGCCGCCAGAGGGTGAAGGCGAGCGCGGCCCCGCCCGCAACGAACGCCACAGCGATGACAATCGCAGAAGTCCTGGCGGCCGCGTCGAGGTCGTCGTCAGCGATGGCGTTTCGCACGCGGCTGGCCCAGATGCCGAGGGTCCACACGGCCAGCGCCCACCGCCAAGGAGCGGTTCTCCAGCTCATCAAAGGAACAACTGACCTTGGCCGTGGTCAGGGGTGACGCGGCGAATTCCCCGCCATCCCAGGTTGTCCATGAAGGCCCAGCTCCGACGGTGGATTGTGGATGGTCCGACCATTTGCAGTGCAGCGCGGTGGCGCGGGCACGGATACCCCTTGTTCTCCTCAAAGCAGTAGGCGTGAAAGTGTTCGGCCTCGGTGCGCATGATGCGGTCGCGCGTGACCTTGGCCAGAATGCTGGCCGCGGCAATAGAGAGGCTGGCCCGTTCGCCTCGGACAATCATCGTCGACCGCCCGTCCGCCACGAAGTCCCACTTGCCGTCGAGCAGGACACGGTCGGCGGTGACCCCCAGGGCATCGAGCGCGCGGCGAGCGGCGAGTTTCTGGGCGGCGGACATACCGAGCTCGTCGCATTCGGCCGCGGACGCCATCCCCACGGACCAGCGTTCGCACCAGTCGGCGATACGATCGAACATCGCCTCCCGCTCGGCTTCGGTAAGTAATTTGGAATCGCGGACCTTGTAGATGCGCCGGTCCTTTGGAACGATCGCGGCGCCCACCGCTAACGGGCCGGCCCACGCCCCTTTGCCCACCTCGTCCATGCCGGCAACAACCGATGCACCGGCCTCCCACAGCTCGCGCTCGTAGCGGAGGCCCGGGCTGGACTTCTTCAGCGCCCCTCGAAGCTGCCGTACCGCGGTGGCCATCAGTGGCTGCCCGTGTTGGGGGCTTCGAGCAGCGCCTCACCCGAGGCTTCCATCGTCTGCCACGAAGGGTCGAGTGACCTGCAGGTCAGCTCGACCGGGCTCGCGGAGCTCGCCTCGACTTCCCACAACAATGCCGGGCGGGGCCCGTGCCAGCGCAACGCGAACGAGATGAGCCCATGGCGGGTGGGCACGCGCTCGACGGTGACGTTTTGTCCGAACCACGCCGTCGAGATGCCCGGCACAACATCGATACCTGTGGATGTTTCTCGAACCACCAGCGACCGCATGGCAAGGGCGATGCGGGCCCGCTCGGTCGGGTCGTCCCCGATTCCCCAACGCCACGTGGAACCAGCCAATGCCCGCAACGCGACCAGCCCGTCGACGGCTCTACCGGTGCGTGAGGTGCTGACCATGGCGGTGGTGATCGAGGCCACCGATGTGGCGTCGAGATCCGAGTCGACATGCGCCCATGCGTCGTCCTCGATGTCCACGCCCAGGCGTGCGGACGTCCGGGCCCCGGAGGCGCTGGGCGAGAGTGACGCACTCTCAACATCCTCGGCAGCACGTGGATTGCCCAGGGCCCGTATCGCCGCGGCCAGCTCGGTTCGCTGGAGTGGTCCGCATGACCGCAGCGCTTCGCCGGTTACGTAGCCGACGGTGTCGCCATGGGCCTCGAGGGCGGGAGTGAGTTCGCTGCCAAGTGCGAAGTGCCGGCCGACCGCCAGCGCTATCGACGGCCAGTCGCTGCGGTCGACGGATCCGAGTGCGACGTCATCGAGCACGGACTCGAGCAGGGTCGCCGCTGGCCGATCCAGCCCCATGGCGATGAGCGCGGCCGCAATGTGGGTGCGCGCGGCCACCCCCTGATCGTGCCCACTTCCGATCATCCCCGACAGCAGGCTGGGCAAGAGGTGTTTTGGCCAGCCGGGAAGTTCGACGTTCGCGGCCAGCTCCAGATGGGATTTCCAGCCGGCAACGACGGCGTCGAGGGGCGCCGGTGACACCGTGGCTTCCTCCCGTCCGTCCACGATCTCGAATTGAAGATCGGCGCCGGGCGTGAGCGGCAACATCGCAGCCAACGTGGCCGAACCATCGGCAGCCGCCACGTGGGTGTCGCCGACCAACCGATCCCCCAATTGACGCGCACAGTCACCGTTCTCGGACGAGCCGACCAACACGTCACCGGGTTCGCGGGGAAGTACGACGATCGGACGCCCGTTGGCGACGAGCAGGTTGTCGACCGACCTCATCTCCTCGATCGACCCGGGGCCAGTGCGGGTGAATGGACGAACCACCACCGCGAGAACGACCGGCACCTCAGTCTCCGTTGCGCACGAAACGACGATTCGCCCTCGACCATCGCCGGGTTCGTCCGCCCAGGCGGTCATCACGACATCCGCGTCGCCGACCCGCATCCGGGTCTCGACAATCGGCAGTCCGTCGACGCGCCGTTGACGCACGCTCCCCTCGATGGCCGGGAACCACCACCGGTCGCCACCACCGACCCACACCTCGATCGAAGCCGGCCGGTCGGAGAGCGCAATCGTGCCACCGGCGTCGATGTGACCGACCACACCTGCGCCCAACACGGAGAGATCGTTGCCCGTCTGATCGATGTCGGCCGGATCGCTGGACTCGATCGCACGTCGGAGCGCACGGGGCCACACCCACTCCCCCCAGGATCGAAGATCCGCCACGTCGGCGGAACGTTTGGGGTTGGGATTGGAGAAGAGCCGACGCAGAGTCCTCATCGCATCGAACCCTAGACTTCGATCATGCAGGAAACACCGTCGGCACCAGGCCACGCGCCGTCGACCACCGCGGTGGTTGTTCCCTTGAGGTCATTGCGATCCGGCAAGCTCCGACTGCAATCGCGTTTGGACGAAGCCGCTCGTGCCGCTCTGATCGCCGATATGGCGAACACGGTCATTAGCGCCGCCCATGAGCTGCCGGTGTTCGTTGTGCACGATGACGAGGATGTTGCGCCGTGGGCGGTTGAGCGCGGCGCCGTTCCCCTCCGAGGCACCCACCCCGGTCTGAACCGTGCGGTGTCCGAGGGTGTCGCCCATGCGGGAGCGAGCGGCCACACCAAGGCCATCGTGGCGCACGCCGATCTTCCCCACGCACAAGACCTTCGGCCGGTAGCCGACTTCGACGGCATCACGCTCGTGCCCGACCGGCTTCGCGACGGCACCAATGTGCTGTGTGTACCAACCGACATCGCGTTCCCGTTCAGCTATGGCCCCGGCTCGTTCGCCGTCCATCTGGACCTCGCCAACGAAACGGGGTGTCCGGTCCGGGTTCTCGAAGACCCCGCCCTCGCCTGGGATGTCGACCATCCGGACGACCTCATCACCGGACAGGAGACACGGGCATGAACGATCTGCCGATTCCCCGGCGCGCCCTCGCAATCGCCGCTCATCCCGACGACGTCGAGTTCGAATGTGGGTCGACATTGGCCAAGTGGTCGGCGAACGGGTGTGAGGTGCATCACCTCATCTGCACCGACGGCTCAAAAGGCACATGGGACGAACACGCCGACACCGTCGCCCTTGTAGAGATTCGCAAAGAGGAACAGCGGGAGGCCGCACTGCGGCTGGGCGCAACGGGCGAGGTGCACTTCCTTGGCGAGGTCGATGGCGAGCTCACCGCGGACCTCTCGATCCGACGCGAGGTCGCACGTGTCATCCGCGAGACGAGGCCAACGGTGGTTCTCGGGCACGATCCGTGGAAGCGTTGGCGACTACACCCGGATCATCGCAACGCTGGGTTCCTCGCCGTCGAAGGTGTCGTCGCCGCCCGAGATCCCTTCTTCTTTCCCGAGCTCGGCCTGGAGCGACACCGCCCGGACACGCTGCTGCTCTTCGAAACCGAGGAGCCCAACCATGTCGAGGATGTCACCGGTTTCACCGAACCAAAGGTCGACGCTCTTCTTGCGCACGAGAGCCAGTTCGAAACAACAATGGTGATCAACGACAACCCGGACGCCGAAACCGCAGCCTTTCGAGACAACGAACTCGACCAGATGAGAGCGATGGCGGCCGACCATCCCTTCGAGTTCGGCGAGGCGTTCCACCGCATCGACGACCTCTGAGGAAAACGCAAAAGGACCCCGGAACAGTGTTCCGGGGTCCCTCACAGAGGTGCAGGTTAGGCGCTGGTTGAGTCGCTCTCAAAGGTGTCGTACACCTTTGGCCAGAAGCGGTCGCGGGCGGCCCAAATGCCACCGACGCCGAACTTGATCAGCAGGATGCCTGCCAACGCTGTGGTCAGCGCCGTCCAGAGCTGGTCGACGATGTCTTCACCGAAGCCGAGCTGGTCGATGGCCATCATGCCACCGATAACCCAGATGGCGGCAACGATGATCTTGCCGATGAGGTCGCCTGCGGGCGTGTTCTGCAGCGCAGGCGTCAGAATTCCCTTGACGAAGTTGGCTGCTGCGCCGGTGATCACGACCAGGATGATGGCGATGATCACGTTCGGGATCCACGCAACGAGACGGTCGACCAGATCTTCGATCGAGTCAACGCCAAGTGCGGCGACGGATAGCTTCACGAAGATCAGCATCACCATCCAGCCGACGATCTTCGCGACGAGAAGTGCGCTGTCGGGGTAACCGGCGCGCTCGACGAATCCGCCGAGGCCGCTCTTGTCGACTCCCTTGTCGAATGACACTGCTTTGAGCAGCTTATGGAACAGGTTGCGGATGATTGGTGAAATGATCAATCCCGCAATCAAGAACACTAGTGCCGCTACCACCGCGGGGATCACGCCGATTATGTCGGTGACCACCTCGCTAAAAGCGTCTTTGATATCATCTACCACTTCGTCCAACTCCTTTGTATTGAGACATGCAGACCCTACATCGGGACATAGGTAGGACGGCTCATACCACCAAAAAGTCGCGAATTGTCTTTCGCGACAAAACCCCGAGTTCAAACGTCGGAACTGTATGGCCACCGCACTCGCTGCCGTTTTAATGCCCCGCTTCGGGCTGCTCGATCTGCGCGTCGCGGTTTCACCGCCGGTTGCTGCACCCATTACGGTTGAGCCGCTCGTCCGCGGTGGACGCGACGCAACGGGGCACATGACCACTACCGAACTCACTCCAACCGAACAGCTCGAGTCGCTGGTGCGGGATCACCTCGATGCGGTCTACCGCGTCGCATTTTCTGTCGTCCGCGATTCGGCTTTGGCCGAGGACGTATCGCAGGATGCGATCCTCAAAGCGTGGAACGCTCTGCCGACGTTTCGGGGCGAATCGTCCCTGCGCTCCTGGGTTCTGCGGATCACCCACAACACGGCCATCTCCACCCTGCGCAAACGTCGGGAGGAGATTCGGGATCCGGACATGCTGCCAGAGACCGTGTCCTCGTCTTCCACCGAGCGAGATGTGGTCGGGTCGATGTCCATCGACGCCTTCGAGCAGGCGCTCAATCAGCTCGACGAGTTGTCCCGTTCGATCGTGGTCCTGCGAGAGGTTGAAGGTATGACCTACGAAGAAGTGGCGGAGACCCTTGAAGTACCATTGCCCACTGTAAAGACCCGCCTGTTGCGCGCTCGCCGCGTACTTGCGGCCGCCCTCGAAGACTGGAGGCCCTGATGGCTAGACACCTGAGCGGCAGCCAACTCGCCATGTGGCTTGATGGCGAGGCACCACATTTTGACGATCACGTGGATCAGTGCGAGAAGTGCGCGGCCCGGCTCAGCGAAGTCGACGAACCACAGGCCGATCTTCGCCCCGCGCTTCTCACGTTGCTGAAGCCGCCCCCCGACCTCGAGTCCCGGGTCAGCGCCCGTATCGCCGCGCGGCTGAAGGCTCGCGAGGAGATGGCGCTGCTCGGTGGACTGCTCGGTGTATCGATCGAAACCGGTCGCATCATGTTCGACGAGAACGACTGAACCTTCCTGTCCTGTTGGCTAGCGTTCTCGCGGCCCTCTAGAGTTCACGATGTGGCACAGGAGGGACACCGAAGGTGAATGCCTTGATCGCCGTAGGCGTAATCGTTGCGGGATTCGTTCTCGGGAGCCTTGCCGCAGCATTGGCGCGACGCTTCTCATCGGAGGAATCGCGTCCCGAGGGGATTCGCAACTCCGCCAGCGCCATCGCAACACTTGCGTTCTCGGTTGTTCTCATCGCAGCGATGGTTACCGCCCTCGGGTTGTTGAGCCGCGACTCTCTTGATCAGCTCTCCGACGACCTGCTCGACTTCATGCCGAAGCTCTTGTCGGCGGCGATTGTGCTGATCATGGGCAACATTGTCGGTGCGATCGCGGAAACCGGTGTCGCACGAAGCCTCGGGCATGTCGCACCGGCGGTTCGTCAACGGGTGCCTGGGCTCGTGAAGTGGGCCATTTTCGGGTTCGCCCTGATCGTTGCCGCGAACCAGCTTGGTATCGATACAACGATTATCACCGTGGCGGTTCAGGCGCTCTTCTTCAGCGTCGGGCTCTCGGTTGCGCTCCTCTCCGGCCTCGGTGGGCGCGACGTGGCGGCGAAGGTTGCCGCGGGACGCGCTCTCCGCCAACAACTCAACGTCGGGGACGAAGTGAAGTTCGGTGATGTCGACGGTGTGGTCGCCGCCATCGGATCGACGTCGATGCAGGTCACCACCGCCGATCAGGTTCTCCTCGTTCCGAACGATGAGGCGCTCGCATCATCCATCTGGGTCATCCCTGCCGAAGAGGATCAGGACGGGCGGAATTAGACCCGTCGGGATTCGACAGGGTGCCGACACCAACCCTCCGCGTTATCACGACCCCATATGAACGCCCACCGTGAGAACCCAGTAACGAATAGCGCAGAAGTTGTTGGCGGGTACTAAAACAGGACCCCTTCGCCGCCGAACGGATACGGTCCAGCCGTTTCGAGGAGACACACACGACAATGGCACTCAGTCCAGAAGACGTACGCAAGAAACAATTCAACCTTGTCAAGAAGGGGTATGACCGCGCGGAGGTCAACCGTTTCCTCGATGAGGTAGCCACCGATCTCGCAGATGCCATCTCTGCCGCCAGCGGTCCCGCCGCTGCACCCACGGCAATCACCGCCACGATCGAACCCGAACCGGCTCCCGAGCCAACGGTCAGTGAAGAAGAAATCGCCGAGGCCGAGACCGTCGAGCCCGAGCCCCAGCCCGAGCCCGAGCCGGAACCAGCGCCCGAGCCGGAGCCAGCGGTTTCGTTCGCCCCATCCCAGCCCGCCGCTGAGTACGACGGGTCCTCGATCGACAACTTCGACCGAGTCGGCAACGAGATCTCGCTCATGCTGCGACAGGCGCAGGAAAGCGCCCTGAAGATCCGCACCGATGCCGAGGTCGAAGCTCGGACACTGGTCGACCAGGTTCGGCTCGACATCGAGGCCGACCGCGCCGCTCACGAGTCAGCGGCAACCGAACTCATCCAGCGCACCGAAGAACGTGCGACCCACATGCGCACCGACGCCGAGAACTACGCGACGGAAACCCGCCGGGCAGCCGACGAGTATGCCCAGGCGAAGCGCGACGAGGTCGACGAGTACCAGCGCGATGCCGAGATCGCGGCCGACGCTGATCGCAAGCTCGCCGCCGAGAAGCTTGAGAGCGCCAAGCGTGAGGCCGAAGCCACCGTCACCAACGCCGGCCAGACCGCGGAGACGATCATCGAAGAAGCGAAGGACCAGGCGAAGGTTGAAGCCGATTCCCTCCTCAGCGCCGCACAGTCGACGGTCGACGGTATGTCCGCCGCAGAAACCGAGTCCCGCGAGAACCTGGAACGGGCGCGCACGTCAATCGACGCGGCGCTGGCCTCCCTCAGGCTCAGCGAGATACAACCGGCACCCGCCGCCACAGTCGAAGCGGGCAGCTTGGACGAAGCAGACGGCTCGGGCGAAGCCGAGTAGCCCGCCCTACAGGCCGGCTGGAAGCACGAAGCTGCCGTCCGGTTCGCAGGGAAAGCCGATCACGTCGTCAACAGCGTCGATGTTGAGCTGCCCGTAGAGATGTGGAAACAGCTCCGCCTCGCCGTGACTCCCTGGCTCATACACCACTTCGGCCTCCAGCCGAGCCGGATCTATCCGGAGCAGCGACAGGTCCGCTTGGCCACGGTAGAGGAGATTCGCGGGCCGTAGGATCTGGTCGCGTTCGGATAGGTGCACAAACCCTTCGGCTGCGAAACCGTCCGGTTCGTACCACCCAACGGCTTGTGCGGCTGCCCACTCGTCCGCCCCGAGGATTTGAAACAGTGCAGGTGCCACGATCGACAGGCTAGTGGCGCTAACTTGTGCGCTCCGATGTCGACAACGGTCACCCTCCGCCGCTGGCAGCGCGACGCTCTCATCGCGTTTGCTGACCGCCCCACCTCCGAGTTCCTCGCGGTGGCGTGCCCCGGCGCAGGCAAGACCACGTTCGCGCTCGCCGCGTTGCGTGCGGAACTGGGCGGCCAACCGCGGCCGGTCGTCGTCTGTGTTCCCACCGCGCACCTCAAACACCAATGGGCTCATGCCGCCGCCGGCTTCGGGTTACATCTCGAACCGGAATGGCGCCCGGATGAGGGCATCCCGATCGACATGCACGGCATCATCGTCACCTACGCCCAGGCGGCATCCGCCCACCTGACCCTGGCGACCTTCGTGCGCGATGGTGTCGTCGTACTCGACGAGATACACCACGCCGCCGACGATCGGGCCTGGGGCGACGGCGTCCGCCGCGCGTTCGAGCCGGCCGATGTTCGGTTGTTGTTGTCGGGGACACCGTTTCGCAGCGACGACAATCCCATCCCGTTCGTTCGATACAGCTACGGCGACCACGGCGAAGCGATATGCGACTACGAGTACGGCTACGGCGCCGCGCTCGAAGATGGCGGCGTGGTTCGACCCGTGTACTTCCCCCGATTCGACGGCCACATGGAATGGATGGACGCGTCCGGAACCCTCAAGGAAGCGACCTTTGCCGATGACCTGACCCGCGATGACTGGAGCGCACGACTACGTACCGCGCTCGATGTCGACGGCAACTGGATTTCAACGATCCTGCGAAAGGCCGATGCGAGGCTCACGAAGATCCGCGCCGGCCATCCACACGCGGGTGGGCTCGTCATTGCGATTGATCATGAACATGCGCGAGGCATCGCGTCGCTGCTGGAGGCGATCACCGGCGAGGCTCCGGGGGTCGTACTCAGTGACGATCCGCGGGCCAACCGTCGCATCGAGGAGTTCGCCGAGTCGGACGACCGGTGGATCGTGGCGGTCCGCATGATCTCCGAAGGTGTGGACATCCCTCGCCTCCGCGTTGCGGTGTTCGCGACCACCACAACCACGGCGCTCTTCTTTCGACAGGCGGTCGGGCGAGTCGCCCGATGGACACCGGGCCTGACCACCCAACCGGCCTACTTCTTCGTTCCCGACGACCATCGCCTCCGGGGTCACGCGGCAACGATCGCGGTGGAGCGGCGCCACTCCGTCGAGAATCGGGCGACGGCGGAGCCGCCACCACCATCGGCTGATCTGGACGATGCCGAGCAGATGTCACTGTTCAGTGCGCTCGGTTCCACGGTGGTTGAAGCGGACTACTGGTACGACGGTCTCGACGATGACGAGCCGATCGTTCATGCCGGTGCCGCCGAACTCGTCGGCCACGCGTTCACCCTGCCTCCCCCTCCGCCGCTCGCAGGTCGCGCGATCGTCACACCAACCGACGCGCTCGCCTCGGTGCGGGCCCAGTTCGTTGGCAAGAAAGAGCTTCGGGAGCGCAACAGCAACCGGGTGCAAACGCTGGCCCGACTGCTGAACTGGGAGCACCGGGCGGTGAACGCCGAGTTGAACCGTCGTTCCGACGTCTTTCGGATAACCGAAGCAACCAGTGCCCAGCTCGAGGAACGGGTCCGTCACGCGGATCTCTGGCTCGACGAGCTGACGGGCCGCTAGTGAGCGCCGTTTCTGGCCCGGTCGGCCTCGAGGGCCTCGCCGATTTCTTCCATCATCGGCATCACTCCGTCGAAACCGTCGATCGGCTTCAACTTGGCGTCGATATAGAAGAGGGCGATGAAGAAGCCCACGAACCCGGCGACCCAGCCGACAAGCGTTCGGATCACGAGGAAGCCGGTGCCCGATTCGGTCGAGTCCAGCAACCAGATCTCAAAGGCGACCGAAATCAGCTGATAGATCGCATACGCGAGGGTGACGTTGCGAAACGTTCGCCGAAAGACCGGATGTGCCCGGACGGCCTCGGTGAACGGCAACACCATGTGAATGAACTCATGGGCCAGCGGCCGTCCGATCACCACCGAGACGAGCGCCCCCACCCCAAGTGCAACCTTGACGCCGATCCCGAACGCCAGGAAGACATCTTCACCCCAGACGAGTCCGGCAACACCTCGGACGAGTAGGTACACGAACAGCCCGGGTATCCACCAACCGATCGACTGGCCTCGACGGTGTCTCTGCACTCCTGACCACACCGCGGCCAGACTCATTGCCGCAATGGCGATGCGATCGCCGGAAACCTCGCCGAACTGCCACGTGCCAAGACGTTCACCGGCGATGTACCCGATCAGCGGTAGCAACCCCTCGAACGCGCTGCCGCGCCGGAACGCGGCCGGCAGGTCCTCCGGTTCGAGGTGGTGTTCGGCGGTGGTCACGAATTCAGGCCGGTGTAAGTCCGGTAACGATCATCCACACGAGCACGTAGACGATGATATTTCCGAGAATGACGAAGATGTGCCAGATCTCGTGATATCCGAAGACCAGCGGGTCGGGATCCGGTCGTTGGAATCCAACAATGAGTGCACCGATCGTGTACACCGCACCGGCAACGATCAGCAGCGCGATCCCCCATGCTCCCAGGGCCCGGCCCAGCGGCAACGCGAACAGGATCGGCCACCACGACACCAGGAAGAACAACGTGTTCATGAACCCACGGGGCGGATGAAACGGCAACCAGATGGCGATCAGGCCGATCCCAACCATGGTGAGCATGCCGATGAACAGCAACCAGCCATTGCGTCCCCCCACAGCGGCAAGGGCAACGGGAGATGTCGCCGCGGCGATGAACACCATGATCATGCTGTGGTCGAGCTGGAAGAGCAGGTGCAGCCGTTCCGGTGACCAGATCTTGTGATGCACCGTCGCGCTGACGACATACAACAGGGTGCTGGCCACACCAAAGATGGCCGCCGTTGCGCGCGAAACGCCGGGGTCAGCGACGAGAACCAGCCAGATCGCAGCCGCGATGGCAACCGGTATGGCCCACTTGTGCATGCGGCCGCGCCATTCCGGACGAGGGAGATCGAGCACCCGTCGCACGGACGGACTCAGTATCTCGGGGTGATGATCCACCGGAGAAGTGTGCCCGACGCCAGCCAAAATGGCGAGGACGGTCAGTACCGTGAGCGGATGAGTCGTTTTGCAGCTGCGCTTCTGATCGCCGTCGCGCTGAGTATCGCGGGCGCCTCGACCCCCGCCTTCGTTGACACCGCCGCGGCCCAGGTACAGGACCTCAATCCGGAGCCGGTCGAGGATCCACCCGGCCTCGGCAATATCGTCGGCTCGCCCGATCCTGGTCCGAAACCAACCGACGCCGGCGATCGAGGCGGTGCAGCGCAGCTGACACTCGCCGTGGTTTTGTTCGCGGGCGTGGGGTTCATCGGATTCAAGATAAGCCGGGCGATTCGATAGTGATCTCAAGGTGAACCCGGCGCGGACCTTGTAGTAGAACAAGAACATCGGTTCCGACAAAACGGGGTGGCACAGTATGTCCATTGAAGAAAAACTGGCCTTGATCGACATGTTCAGCGAACTGTCGAAGAAGGAGCTCCGAAGTGTTGAGCGTCTGATGACCCCTCTTACGGTGAAGGCCGGCCGGGTACTGATGAAGGAGGGCGAGTCGGCCCGGGAGTTCGTGATCATCGTGGAAGGAAAAGCCACGGTGCGGCGACGCAACAAGGTGATCGCCCACGTTGAATCGGGTGATTTTCTCGGCGAAATGGCCATCATCGCCGGTGGGCCCCGGACTGCAACCGTCACGGCGGACACCGACATGATTCTCGAAGTGCTCAACCGCCGCGAGTTCAATGCACTTCTCGACGATCAGCCCGCCATCATGCGCAAGGTGCTGACTGGTGCGGTGAAGCGCCTGCACGAGCTCGAACCGGGCATCACCCCCTAGAAATGTCGCTCCACATCATCGCATTGCGCAAACACGGTGATGTGTCCAAGCTCGATTTCGAGGATGGCCTGCGGGTCGCCGTCCAAGACCGGATCAGCACCGCAACGAGTGTCCACCAGATCGCCATCGACCTGTGTGCGAAGGACCAAGCCGGTTTGGGGTCGGTTCACCCGAGTGTGGACGCGCTCATGTGGGTGGAGCGCGACGACGGCAACGTCGACCTCAAACAATCGGAGCTTCTCGACGTCGCGGCACCCGTCGGGACGTGGAAGGTCGACGGCCAACACTTCCTCGAACACCACGAGAACTGGATCGGCGCAGCGACGCCAGGGGTTCGAATCCTCTACTTGATGGCGTCGCTACCCGCCCAGCCAACGTTGCGCGAGTTGCTCGACGATGCCACCGCCCGCATGATCGACGGCGCCCTGACCTGCTACACCGTCACTGCAGGACCAGCCGACCTGGCGGCAATCGTCGCCTTCTGGTTCCCGCGCCAGGAAGCGCTCGATGACGCCACCCAGAACGCGGTCTTCGAACGAATCGAATCCGCAACCTGGACCGGGGAACGCCCGGAACGCATGCTCACGTTCGAACGAATTGTTCGTGAGCGGGTGGAACGCGTTGCGCCTGAGACGTTCAGCGACGAGGAATGACAGACGCCGCGGTGGTCGCCGTTGTCGGTTCCGCGAACCTCGACATCGTCGTACCAGTACCACATCACCCCGCACGAGGCGAAACCGTCCTTGGCGGCGATCACCTGCTCGTGCCCGGTGGCAAGGGAGCAAATCAGGCGGTGGCCGCATCCCGTTTGGGCGCCGATGTGGTGTTCGTGGGAGCCGTCGGGGCCGACAGCTCCGGCGAGACGCTGACCCTCTCGCTCACCGACGCTGGGGTTGGAACCGAACACCTCCACACCATCGCAGAAACCCCAAGTGGTATCGCGCTCATCACCGTCGACGCTGACGGCGACAACGCCATCGTCGTGAGCCCCGGGGCCAACGGCCATCTCAACCCAATCCACGTCGCCCGAGCCGGCACCGTGATCGGCGCGGCCAACGTGCTGCTGCTGCAACTCGAAACACCACTCGACACCGTTCTGACCGCAGCGACATCGGGCGCGGCATGTGTTGTGCTCGACCCAGCTCCGGCACCATCCAGCCCCCTGCCGGAGGAGCTTCTGCGCGCCGTTGACGTAATCGTGCCGAACGAGACCGAATTGGCGGCACTCACAGACCGCACTGTGGTGCCCACGACGCTGGAGGAGATCGAAGAGGTCGCTCGCACGCTGCCAGTTCCCATCGTCATCGTCACCCTCGGCGCTCGCGGCGCGATGATCATCACCGACGAGACCGCGGAACATGTGCCCGCGCCGAGTGTGGACGCCATTGACACCACCGCAGCGGGTGATGCGTTCCGGGCGGCACTCGGGGTGGAGATGGCCATCGGCCGGCCGCTGATCGACGCGGTCCGGTTCGCCGTGCGGGTGGGCGCCGCGACCACGCGTCGACCGGGCGCCCAGCCATCCTTGCCAGCGCGCGACGAAGTGGAAGGGCTGTTGTCGTGACTTCCGGTCCTCGCGTGATTCTCGACTGCGATCCGGGTATCGACGACGCGTTTGCCATCTTCTGCGCGGTCCGATTCTGCAACCTCGTCGCGGTTACCAGCGTGTCCGGCAACGTGCCCATCACCCACACGACCACGAACGCCTTGCACGTGCTCGAGCTCGCCGAGGCCTCGGTTCCGGTGTTCCGAGGCGCGGCCGCCCCGTTGGTTGTGGAGCCATTCTTCGCCGACCGGATCCATGGCGAGGCGGGGTTGGGCGCCGGAGCGACTCCTCCACCCCAGGCCGATGCCGAACCCGAACCTGCAGCATCCGCAATCTGTCGCCTCGCCGCTGAAGGTCCGTTGGTAATCGTCGCCATCGGCCCCTTGACCAATATCGCTGAGGCAGTGCAGCTCGATCCCGAGCTGGCATCACGCGTCGACCACCTCTACTGGATGGGTGGCTCCACAACGGTTGGCAACGTCACCGAACACGCGGAGTTCAACGCCTGGGCCGACCCCCACTCGATCGAGGTGGTCATGGCCAGCGGCACGCCGATCACGATGTTCGGCCTCAACCTGACCCATCAGGTTCGCCTGCAAGGGACCCACGTGGACCGACTGCGCACGGCAGCCACACAGACATCAACACCGGCGGCCGAGTTCCTGGCGTTCTACGAGAGTCATGGCTCCCGCGACGGGCGGGGACAGCCGATGCACGATCCGTGCGCCGTGCTCGGTTTCACACACCCCGAGCTGTTCGAGACCGAACCAGGCAATACGCTGGTGCACCTCTCCGGCGACACTCGGGGAATGACCGAAATGACCGACTCCCCCCACGCAGGCACACACCGCATCACTGTCGCGACCAAGGCCGCTGCCGATGACGTGATCGAACTGATCATGACCGCGGTCATCGACCCTCAGGCTCGCTCATGAGGGAACGAGTCGAAGACTCCCGATTGGTCGAGTGGATTCGCGAGCTGTTCTCGGACGCCGATGCAATATCGATGATTCGGTGGATGTTGCTGGCGTGGCTGGCGCTTGCCGTCGGTGCGGTCATACTCGATCGGATCAGCACGGCATTGCTCGGCCGGTCTCGCCCGCTCGTGCAGAAGCCGCCGGCGGCCGCCCGCGAATGGCGCTGGCGACGGGCGATAGCCCCGGCAACGTATTCGATGCTTCCGTCCGGGACGACCGTATCGGAGGGCACTGCCGCGCGTCCCCAATCGATTCCACTGGCCCAACCCCAACCCCAACTCCAAGCGCCCGCGCCACCGCTCGCGTTGCCGGCTGCCCCAATGAGCAACAACGATTACTGGGCCCGGGCGGCAGACCCGACCAGTCCGCCGTTCGGGTACGAGAACGTCGCCCGACTGCAGGATGCCCTACCGCCCGAGCGCTACAACCCTGTCCTGTTGGCGGTCGAGGCGCTCGAGCGCGAAGAGCAGTCCGGCGAACTGGCGTGGCCATCCATGGGTGAGGCTTTGCGACTTGGATTCGATGGCCTGCCCGCCGAGTCGGCGGCCACGGAGGAGGAGTAACCCGTGAACCCGTCACGGACCCTCGCCAGTCGATTCCGCACGCAACGCACCGACCGAATTCGTCTGGAAGAGACCGAAGTGCTGTCGCTGTTCGAGATTCATCTCGATCCCCCGACGGTCGTCGAGATCGTGGTCGAACAATGCCGTCATGATGTGGAGGAGGGGTTGGTGCTGCAGACGAACGGCGCGTCGCTCACACCGATCACGGCGGATGCTGCGACAACGTCCGCGACCTTCTCACGGGTCGAGCTGGCGGCTGACTTCCTCCTCGAGCCGATCGAGATCAACGTTGCCGGTGACACTCGCACGCTGTTGTCCCTCTGGAATTTCTGGCGATGGGACGATGCGGATCATGCCTGGACGGGCAACAGCGGCATCGTGGCCGAAGAACTGCCTGCGCCAGAGGGCGCACTGCACCGTGTGCGCATGTGGTGCAGTGACGGTCTGGGGAACCCAACGTTCGACGACATGGTCGCTGTCGTGACCATCGGCCCCGCCTAGTCAGCCGCCGCCCAGACGACCCCACACGACCCAACCGGTGACCGGCGAGCGATTCAGTTCGTGCATCGCCAAGAGCAGCCAACGCGCCCATGCCTCACGGTCGGTGTCGTGAGGAACCTCAACCACAAGCCCCCGGCGCGGATGATCCTGCACCAATCGGCCGTCCGACGGGGAGAGGATGCCCGCGTCCACGAGCGTACGGCGCACCTTGGTGCCGGCTCGGTGCTGGATGCCCAGCTGGTTGGGCTTGTCCTCCTCACCCGCGATGATCGTGACGAGTGGACTGGCCGGGCCACGCGCGGCAAGGAAGCCGAACAGGGGGGAATCCGGAACGTATGCCGGATGGTCCTCGTCGACCTCGAACTCGAGGTTGCACCATTCGCCTGACGTTTGTTCTGGCGCCCAGAACCGTTCGAGCAGCCGGCGCAGCGTCCCGTCGTCGGTATCGGGGAATCGGCCGGCATCACTCACCATGGGCGCCAGCCTACGATGGACCGATGAGTACTACGGCGCTACGGATGGCAGCCACCTGTCTGCCCCTTCGTGACGGCGAGCATGGCCTCGAGATTCTCATGGTTCAGCGCAACCCCGAGCTGAGCTTCGGCGGTATGTGGACCTTTCCCGGGGGTGGCCTCGAATCGGGTGATGGCCCACAACCCGAATCGATCGACGAGGACGCGCAGGAGTGGCTCGATACCGAACTGGTGGTGACGGCGTCATACGCCGCCGCCCGTGAAACCCGCGAGGAGACGGCGCTGCACTGTTCCGCGGAGTCGTTGCAGCTGTTCTCCCATTGGATCCCGCCGTTGAAACATGGACCACCGAAACGGTTCGCCACCTGGTTCTTTCTTGCGCCCGAAGTAACGGGTTCGATCGAGCTCGATACACGTGAAAACGCAGAGGTGCGATGGACATCTGCCGGCGCGGCGTTGGAGGAATTCCGACGCGGCGAGTTTCCGATGGCGGTCCCCACGTGGATCACCCTCGACGATCTACAGCACGCCACCACAACAGCTGCGGTCATGCGCGAGGCGAACGAGCGCGGGCCGAGGATGCATCACACGACGACGTTTCGTACGCCCTCGGGTGCCGTTCTCGCCTGGGAGGGTGATGTGGCGCTTCGCGACGGCCCGGACGCGCGCGGTCCACGTAACCGCGTGGTGATGGGTCGAGATGGTTCGCTCGAGCGAGAGCTCGACGTGCGTTAGCTAACCGTCTTGGCGGTGCGCGTCTCGGCGATCTTGCGGCGGCCGATGATCGGCGTCGTGGGCGCGTATCCGCTGGATGCCCGTTCCGATTCCGATTCACCACCCCAGAAGCCAAGTTCGAGGTGGCCGCGGGCGTAGGCCCTGCACACCTCGATCACGTCACATCGTTCGCATATGACACGGGCTTTCGCCTCGCGACGTACACGAGCTTCCGGCCGTTCTGCGAACGGAGCAAAGAACAGTTCGTTCTCGCCCTGGCATTCGCCTTTCGACATCCACGATGTCGGGTCAGCCGTTACAACAAGAGATTCGATCATTCGTCGTTCCCTGGGTTCCCTCTGTGAGGGGGTCAACGAATTCACGGTTGCCCGCGCGCCCGGTGTGCCCCTCAGCCTCCACTGCTTGCGGGACAAATTCTGCCAAGCGCAGACGTAGGAAACAATACCTATTCGCGAAGAGGGTATCTGTATTAGAGATGGGGTGTCGCAAAGCGTGCTAGCACAGTCTTCCGGCCCTTGTCGAATAAAATTTCCGCGGTTTTCTACCCGAGCGTCGCGATGTCGTCGAGAATCCGACCCGCATGTTCGCTCAAATCCTTGCCAGCGAGGTCATAGGCCTTAACGATCACCCCTTCGGGATTGATCAGGTAGCTGATGCGCCGCGGCAACGGCATTCCGAAGTAGTCCTCACCCTCCTGTCGCACCGCGTCGTAGGCGGCACCGACGGTCTGGTCCGGATCGGACAACAGACGGAAATGAAACTCTTCGGCCTCGGCAAACCCTGCCTGTTCGGCCACGGAGTCAAAGCTGACACCAATAACGGTGCATGCTGCTTCTTCGAAGTCATGGATTCGATCACGGAATCCTTTGCCTTCAATCGTTCAACCAGGCGTGGAGGCCTTGGGGAACCACCACATGGCGATCCACCGGCCTTCGAGGTCAACGAGAGAGATCGACTCGCCCGCTTGATCGAGCAGGTCGAACGGTGGCGCTGGTGTTCCTGGTTCGAGCATGGATCCACTCCTTCGCGGCGTGCCCGTCCATCGTTGCACACCGGCGGTCCGCCGGTCCTGTTTTGGAGCGGGTGATCCGGGCGTAAGCTGCCGACCAGTAACCGTCGCTTTTTCGTAGGAGTCAAAATGGCCGAGGCCGTAATTGTTGCCGCATCACGAACCCCGATTGGCCGAGCTGGCAAGGGCTCCATGGTCGAAGTGCGCCCGGACGACATGTCCGCGTTCATCATCGACGATGTGCTCGGCAAAGTGCCAGCACTGCCCAAGGACGAGATCGAAGACGTCATCTGGGGCATCGGACAGCCCGGCGGCGAAGGCGGATTCAACATCGCCCGCGTGTCCTCCCTCTTGGCGGGCCTCGAAGCGCCCGGTGTCACGGTGAACCGCTACTGCAGCTCCTCGCTGCAGACCATTCGCATGGCAGCCCACGCAATTCAGGCGGGCGAAGGCGACATCTTCGTGGCCGGCGGCGTGGAGACCGTGAGCCGGTACGGCCATGGTGCGTCCGACACCGGTCCACACAACGACACCTTCGCAGCGGCCGAGGCCCGTACCGCGGAACGATCCGGTGAAGGATCCGAAACCTGGGCTCCGGAAGGCACACCCGACATCTACATCGCCATGGGTCAGACCGCCGAGAACGTCGCCCAGGTCACGGGCATCAGCCGTGAGCGTCAGGACGAGTGGGGCGTTCGGTCGCAGAACCGGGCCGAGGAGGCTCGCGACCGTGGTTTCTTCAGCCGCGAGATCACGCCCTATCCCCTGCCCGACGGCTCGGTCATGGAGCATGACGACGGCATCCGCGCCGGCACCACGCTCGAAAAGGTCAGCCAGCTCAACCCGGTCTTCCGGCCGGACGGCACGATCACGGCCGGGAATGCCTGCCCCCTCAACGATGGCGCCGCAGCCGTCGTGGTGATGAGCGACACAAAGGCCGCGGAACTCGGCATCAAGCCGCTGGCTCGTATCGTTTCGAGCGCCGTCTCGAGCCTGAATCCGGAGATCATGGGCCTCGGCCCGATCGAGGCAATCAAGAAGGCTCTCGAGCGCGCCGAGCTCAGCGTCGACGACATCGACCTGTTCGAGATCAACGAAGCGTTCGCCGTGCAGGTGCTCGGTTCCGCGGACGAGCTCGGTATTCCCGAGGACAAGCTCAACGTGCATGGCGGCTCGATCGCCCTCGGCCACCCATTCGGCATGACCGGCGCTCGCATCATGAGCACCCTGCTCAACGGCCTCGAGGATTCCGGCGGCCGTTACGGCGTCGAAAGCATGTGCGTCGGCGGTGGCCAGGGTATGGCCATGGTCATCGAGCGGCTATAACACCCAAGGGGTCTGACCCCTAACCTTCCGAAATTGCGGTCGATTCGTTCAAAACAGTGGGTTTTCCTCGAAAGGGGTCTGACCCCTTTTTCCAAAAAGGGGTC
>SHLQ01000177.1 GCA_004282895.1 Acidimicrobiales bacterium | reverse complement strand
GAAGTCCTCGTGGGGGACGGTGACTTTGCCGTCCTGGTGGCCGCACTGTTTGGCATCGGACACCTGGTTCTCGATCTGGATTGCGCAGGCGCCAGCTTCGATCATCTTCTTGGCCAGAAGGTACGTTGCTTCTTCGTTGCCGAAGCCGGCATCGATGTCGGCAATGATCGGCACGACGTGCGTCTCGAAGTTGTCGATGGCGCCGATCACTTCGGCCTCTGCCTCTGCGTCACCGTTGGCACGAGCCTCGTCGAGGTCGCGGTACAGGTGGTTCAGCTCACGAGCATCCGCCTGCTTCAGGAAGGTGTAGAGCTCCTCGATTAGCGACGGAACCGACGACTTCTCGTGCATGGACTGATCCGGCAGGGGGCCGAATTCGCTGCGAAGCGCGGCAACCATCCACCCGGACAGGTACAGGTAGGTCTTGTTGGTCGTTCCCTTGTGCTTCTTGACGGAGATCATCTTCTGCTGGCCGATGAATCCATGCCAGCAGCCGAGGCTTTGGGTGTACGACGCGCTGTCCAGGTCGTACTCGGCCATGTCCTTGCGCATGATTGCTGCCGTGTACTTGGCGATGTCCAGACCGGTGTTGAACCGGTTCTGCGCCTTCATCCGGGCAGCAGATTCTGGACTGATCGCATTCCACGCGCTGCCGTTCTGTTCACGCAGTTCGGCAAAGGAGGAGATATCAGAGGAGTAGCTCATGACGGTTCTTTCGTGGGTCGTGTGATCGGGGGGTCTGAAGAAGGTGAAGCTGTGAGGTGATGTGCGACGGAATCAGTCGTCGTCGCAGGCGCTCAAGTCGAGGCCCATCTGCATCCGCACGGGAAGCTCGCGAAGCTCGTCAAAGCTGAGCTCGCTCACGATCTCGGACACGTCGGTGTTGTCAACCATCATGCTGGCTGTGGAAGCGGGGGAAGCCGAAGTAGTCATTTTGTGTCCTTTCGCTGGGCGATCGATCGTTCGATGCGCCGGTTGATGTAGCTACTTTGCGACACTTCGCGCTATTTTGCGAGAGATTGGCAGACAAATATTGTCACTTTTTTCACCTGATCGTGAAACATTGCACGTCTTTATGGCTGATAGTTCCAAGTTGAACAATGCAAAATCGATCAAAGTTCTGATTCTCGAACGATTCAGGAGTCGTTGGGATCGCGGGCCGGATATCGAATCGAAAGCCAGTCCGCATGTAGTCCATGGTCGAAGACCGGGGTGTAGAGCTCGTTGTGTTCGATCTGTTCGTCACCAAGATGTTCAGCCATGGTCATCACCGGTGTGGCGGGCACATCCGCTACCGCGAAGACCTGGTCCCAATGTGCGGTGTCCTTCTCCACAATCGCTGCGGCCAAGAGCGGGCTCATCCTGGCCCAGACCAGCTCCGGTCCATTGGCCACCACGTTCTCCCATTCGTCTTCGCGGCCGATCGCTCGAAGTGCGTTTCGCAGTTGTTTGCCAGACACCGGGGCGAGGAGAATCCACGAATCCGATGTCGCGAACGTCGTCTGGTTGGCGAACGCTTCTGCCGGATATGGATCCGGCTCCTCACCTACGACCCGATGACCGGTGCCGATGTCCGCGGCCATGAAGTAGCCCACCGCATCGACCATGGCGACATCACACACGGCGCCCGTCCCGCTTCGTTCCCGTTCGACGAGCGCGGCAGTCGCGGTCTGGGCAGCGGTCATGGCGGTGATCTTGTCGGACATCGTGTTGTTCTGGCCGATCGGCTCATCCGAGCCGGACAACATGGCGCCGGACCGGGCGGTGACGATCGAATCAAACGCGGGTAGCTCCACGCGGGGCCCGTCCTGGCCAAATCCGGACACCCGAACCCAGATGAGGTTGGGGAAGTCTCGGCGAACCGACTCCGCGGTCAGGCCGTACTTGGGGGCGACGTGTGGCCGCCAGTTGGTGATCAACACATCGGATATGGCGAGCAGGTCGCGGAACTCCCCCATCTCGGTGTCGTTGCCCAGATCGAGCCGTACGAACGTCTTGTTCTGATTGACGCCCCGGAACGGCAGCGAGGCTTCACCCCGCATCTCACCGAACCGACGATACGGATCGCCCTTCGGTGGCTCGACCTTCGTCACCGACGCGCCGAGGTCCGCGAGAATCATGCCTGCAAAAGGCCCCGAGATGTATCCCGAGGCTTCCACAACGCGAATTCCGTCCAGAGGCTGCATGAGCGCACACTAGGACGTATCCGGCCGGGCAGGCTTGAGCAGTAGGATTTGGCGGTGGAGAATCACCAGCAGGATCTCAATGACGTTGTGGCCAGCCTCGATCTCGAGGTGCTGGATCGCAACCTGTATCGGGGCTTCAGCCCCTCGTGGGAGATTTCCCGCCTGTTCGGCGGCCTCGTCGCCGCACAATCACTTGCAGCCGCCTACCTGACGATCGACGACATCCACGTGCACTCGTTGCACTCGTACTTCCTGCGACCGGGGGATGCCAATACCCCAGTGATCTTCGATGTCGATCGCATCCGTGATGGTCGCAGCTTCGCAACCCGCAGAGTTGTCGCTCGTCAGAAGGGTGAGGCGATCTTCAACCTGTCGGCGTCGTTTCACAAGGAAGAAGACGGCTTCGATCATCAGGCGACCATGCCCGATCTCGGCGGCCCGGAGGACTTTCCGTCCGCCGAGGACCATGGCTTCACGGAGGCCGACTACATGCCGCGTCATTGGGATGGCCCCGTCGTTCCCATCCAGGTGCGCAGCCATATTCCTCCCGGCGGCGGTCTGCCCGATGGCAAATACACGTCTGCGATCTGGGTTCGTGCCAACGGCGAACTTCCCGATGATGAAGTCCTCCACCGGTGTGTCCTGCTGTACATGAGCGACCTGGCGCTGCTCGGTACGAGTATTCGCGCCCACGCCAAGGGGTTCGAGAAGATCATGGCCGCGAGTCTGGATCACTCCATGTGGTTCCACCGCCCAATTCGAGCAGATCAGTGGTTGCTCTACTCGTTGAACTCGCCGTCCGCGTCCGGGGCCCGCGGCTTCAACCTTGGCCACTATTTCACCGAGGATGGTGTGCTGCTGGCATCAGCTGCGCAGGAGGGTTTGATCAGACCGTTCGATCCTTCGAAGGCGTAGGCCATGGACCCCCGCACCCCGGTGCTGGTCGGCGCGGCCCAACGCAGCCACCGCGATGGTGGTGCCGAGCCGATCGACATGATGGTGCGAGCCGCCGAGGCGGCCCTCTCGGATTGTTCGGCCGACCTTCGCTCCTCGCTGCAGAGCGTGCGAGTCGTAAAAGGTATTTGGCCGTACACCGACCCGGGGACCCTCGTCGCGGGTCAACTCGGCCTCGATGATGTGGAAACCGCCCTGACGCAACTTGGCGGGAACGAAGCGTTCGATCTGGTCAACCGCACCGCAGCGTCCATCGGCGCAGGTGAACTCGACGCAGCCCTCATCTGCTCCGCCGAAACGATGCGAACTCGGCGCGCCGACAAGAAGGCTGGCCGGAAGAGCCCCTACCTCGCCGAACGTGACCAGGCTGAACCTACCGAAACGTATGGCATCGACCGCGAGCTCGGCGACACCACCGAATTCTTCGCCGGCACAACCGTGGCCGCCAACTTTTACGCCATGGCCGAAACCGCGCTTCGCCATCGCGCCGGCGAATCGATCGATGCCCATCGCCAACACATCGCGCAGATGTGGGCAACAGCCAGCCTCGTGGCAGCCGACAATCCACATGCGTGGATGCGCGAGGCGCTGGCGGCAGAGCAGATCGTGACACCAGGCGAGGCCAATCGCATGGTGGCCAGCCCGTACCCCAAGCTCATGACGAGCAACATCAACGTTGATCAAGCCGCCGCAGTCATCATCTGCTCGCTCGAGACCGCGCTCGACAGCGGCGTCCCGCGGGACCGAATCGTGTTTCTGCATGGAGGCAGCAAGGGCCACGACGTCTGGGAGACCCGCAATCGTTGGGCCTTTGACGAGTCACCGGCACTTCGTATCGCTGGCCAGGCCGCGCTGGAGACCGCCGGCGTTTCGCTCGACGACATCGACCTGCTCGACCTGTATTCCTGTTTCCCGTCTGCGATTCAAGTAGCACAACGCGAGTTGGGTGTCCCCGTCGATCGAGTATTCACCATCACCGGTGGGCTGACCTTCGCCGGTGGCCCGTTCAACAGCTACTGCATGCATTCCCTGGCTCGGGCGGTCGAGCTCCTGCGGGTGGCCCCATCATCTCTCGCGCTGCTCAGCGGTAACGGCGGCTTCTTCACCAAACACTCCTTCGTCATCCTCGGTGGCACCCAACCGACCACACCATTCGATGTCGCCCGTCCGCAGGCGGCAATCGATGCACAGCCGGTGCGCAACGAGGCCGAGACGGTGCCGAGCACCGGAGTGATCGACACCTACACCGTCACGTACGACCGCAACGGCAACCCGGATCGTGCGATCATTGCGGCCCTCGACGACACGGGTTCGCGGACCCTCACCAACAGCACAGACCTCTCCACGATCGACGCACTGCTCGGCCGCGACGCCTGCGGCATGACCGTCACCGTGGCCGAAGGCGACAAGGTCCCGATCAGTACGATCAACTAGTCCTCGCGGTAGAACTAACACATGACGAATGCCGACTGGGACGCGCTGGCAAGCAAGGAGCTGAGGGGCGGCTCACCCGACGATCTGGTGGTCGAAACTCCGGAGGGCATTTCGGTTCGGCCGCTGTACACCTCGGCTGATCTCGACAGCATCGATCATCTCGGTGGCATTCCCGGTGAGGCGCCATTTGTGCGGGGGCCTCGCGCCACGATGTACACCAATCGTCCGTGGACGATTCGCCAATATGCCGGGTTCTCCACCGCCGAAGAGTCAAACGCGTTCTACCGAGCGAACCTTGCCGCCGGCCAGATGGGCCTGTCGGTGGCGTTCGATCTCGCGACCCATCGGGGGTACGACAGTGATCACCCCCGAGTCGTCGGTGATGTCGGCAAGGCCGGGGTCGCCATCGATTCGGTCGAGGACATGAAGATCCTGTTCGACGAGATCCCGCTCGATCAGATGAGCGTGTCGATGACGATGAACGGCGCGGTGCTCCCGATTCTGGCCTGTTACATCGTGGCCGCCGAAGAACAGGGGGTCGATCAAGCCGACCTCGCCGGCACCATCCAGAACGACATCCTCAAAGAGTTCATGGTGCGCAACACCTACATCTATCCGCCTGAACCAAGCATGCGGATCGTGGCCGACATCATCGAATACACCTCGCGTCACATGCCCCGGTTCAACTCGATTTCGATCTCCGGCTACCACATTCAGGAGGCTGGAGCGACGTGTGACCTCGAGCTCGCCTACACGCTGGCCGATGGTGTCGAGTACGTCCGCTCGGCCTTGGCGGCGGGGCTCGACGTGGACACCTTCGCCCCCCGGCTGAGCTTCTTCTTCAACATCGGCATGGACTTCTTCATGGAAGTCGCGAAGCTCCGGGCCGCCCGCCTGCTGTGGGCCGAGCTCATGGAGCAGTTCAACCCCCAGAACCCAAAATCCTCGATGCTGCGCACGCACTGCCAGACATCGGGGGTGTCGCTCACCGAGCAGGACCCGTACAACAACATCGTGCGGACCACGGTCGAGGCCATGGCCGGTGTGCTCGGCGGCACGCAGAGCCTGCACACCAACAGCTTCGATGAGGCCCTGGGACTACCGACCGAATTCTCTGCCAAGATCGCCCGCAACACCCAGCTGATCCTCGCCGAAGAAACCGGCATCACCCGAACCGTCGACCCGCTTGCCGGCAGCTACTACGTCGAGTCGTTGACGGCGGAGTTGGCCGACCGAGCTCGAGAGATCATCGCCGAGGTCGAAGCGGCCGGCGGCATGACCAAAGCCATCGCCGAGGGCACGCCGAAGTTGCGGATCGAGGAAGCCGCGGCGCTGCGTCAGGTTCGGGTCGATCGGGGTCAGGACACGATCGTTGGTGTCAACAAGTACACCGCCGACGATGCCGATCATGTCGAGGTGCTGGACATCGACAACACCGAAGTTCGACAACAGCAGGTTCGCCGGTTGGAGGAAGTGCGGTCACAACGCGACGCCGGCGCGGCGGAGACTGCCCTTTCGGCTGTGACGGAGGCGGCCATGGGCGACGGAAACCTGCTGGCGGCGTGCGTCGTGGCAGCCCGAGCTCGAGCCACCGTCGGCGAGATCTCCGATGCGATGGAGGCGGTGTTTGAACGGCATCGCGCGCAGACCGAGCTGTTGTCGGGCGTCTACTCGGCGGCGTATGCCGATGATCCGGAGTTCGCCTCGCTCACGCAAGCCATCCACTCCTTTGCCGAAACGCAAGGGCGCAACCCCCACA
>SHLQ01000176.1 GCA_004282895.1 Acidimicrobiales bacterium | reverse complement strand
CCGTCGCATCTACAACCGCATGGGATTCACCGAAGCCCTCGCCTACGACGAATGTGAGTTGGCCGACTGAGCTAACCGGACGCCGATCGGAGAATCTCTCCGGTGTCCAGGTCAAGATCAGTGAACAGGTCGAATCGTTCGACCGTGGTCTCCTCGGGAGCGAGTCCGACGATGGTCGTCAGACCTTTTCCGGGGACCTCCTCGTTGCGCCACACCTCGGCGCCGGTGCCGGGGTCAATACGGAAAACTACGCCGTCGATGTTGACCGCGAGCAGAAGCGCGGGATCGCGGCTTGCATCTGACCCGATTGTTCCCCGATCCGTAAACGCCTCAGTATCGCTATCGAGATCGAACGTCCAGCGGCGGGCTCCGGTCTCGACATCGAAAGCGATCAGATGTGCGGTTTCGTCTCCGGTCGGGTTCTCCGTGTAGCTGGGCACATCGGCCATGACAACGATGTCACCGACCGTGCGCGGCCGATCCCATTGCGGGTCGGTAACCGGTTCCCCGTCGGCGGCCCACAACACATCGCCATTGCCGGCGTCGAACTTCCACATCTTCGGAGCGGTGCGCCCGCCCTCGGTCAGGATGTCCGTGATCACCAGCCAGCCCCCTCGTGTCGCTGCGACCTGCAGCGGCGAATGTCCTTCGAGATCGATCTGCCACTGCTGCGTACCGTGCAGAGCATCAAGGCCGATGAGGAATCCGAATCCCGTCGTGACGATCGCTGTGCCCGACGAGGGTTCGATGCCGTGAAGGTACGAGCTTTCTCCGATCCAGCGATCACTGCCATCATCAAGCAGCTCCGCGAGGTCGACCGTCCACTCCGGCGCAAGGGTCACGCTGTCCAATCGCTGCACCCTGGTGCTTCGGTAGCCGCCGGCGATGAGCATTCCGTCCTCGTGCCACATCGGCCCAAGATGCTCGAAACAACATGGGTTCATCATCATCCCGTTGTGCTGCAACCACTGTCGATAGTCGTCGCCGGCCGTCATGGGGATTACGTAAAAGTCGTTCGGCGAGAATTCCACCGGGGGCCATGGGTTGAGAGTCATCGAAATGAACTCATCCGGACGACAGAAGACAAGCCCGACGTCGGGGTCGACTGCAGGTAGAGGAGTTGCCAACAGCCCCCGGTCGTTCGGGAACAGATTCTCCTCCGTACAGAATCCGAATCGGATGTGGAGCTCGAAGTCCCGGCCCTGCACCTGGGCGACGCTCCTGCGGGCCAAGTCCTGACCCAGGACCAGATCGGTTCCGAACGACTCGGGAAGCGTCAATGCCAAGACCGTGCCGTCCACAAGCGAGACCCGACTGACGGTTGTGCCATCGCCCATTGCGGTCGCGACAAGCGGCTCGCCCACGCGTTGCACACCCCGAACCTCATCGATGATCCCGTCCAAGGTGATCGTCCTTGGCCATCCAGCGGGCCGATCGAACACAGCGACGGCCACATCGCCCCAATCGCAGGCCAGCCACAATCCGTCCACCGCCACCTCGTAGCCACCCGGCGAGTCGGGATTCGAGCGGAGGAACGCCACGAACAGCGCCGTCTGCCCCACCCGACCCACGTCGACCGCAGGCAGGCCGAAAGCGTTCGGCGGGCGGACCTGGTCACCATGCACCCGCCTGGGCTTCACCAACACGCTTGCCAGCGCGTCCGGCCGAGATTGCGACATCAACAGTTGCCCGGACAACACGAGGTCGACTTTGGAGACCAGGTCACCCGGCGATTCGGAGGCGTCGTAGTCAAATAGCGCTCCCTCAACATTCAGCGCAGCGGCGTCGGCACGGGCGTCGCAGCGGTTGGTCCCGATGGACGTTGTGGTGCCGGGCGGCGTTGTCATAGAAGTTGAAGCACTGTTGCCGGAAGCATCATCACCATCACTTATCAGGGCCGCGCCGCCCCATAACAGCGCAATGACCGCAACTACAGCTCCGATCACCGGTATCGGTGACCGCGAACCACCTTCGGAATCCACGCCTCCACGGTACGCCAGCCGTCTGGAGTTTGGACTGTTCTGTATTGCGGAACTGTTCTGCAATGTGGAACACTTCTGGCGGCGAAAGCTGCAATACTTCATGACGCCCGTACCCATTCCGTGGAGAGCCAACGATGTCATTCCCGTCCGATTTGGAAATTGCCCAGGCCGCGGAGATCCGCCCACTGAGCGAGATCGCTGACCGCGCTGGAATCCCCCAGGAAAACCTCGAGCCGTACGGCATCGGCGCCGCCAAGATCCAGCTCGAAGCCATCCCGGCGATGGCCGATCGGCCCGACGCCAAGTACGTCGTCGTGTCCGCCATCACTCCAACCCCACTGGGCGAGGGCAAGACCACCACCACTGTTGGCCTCGGACAAGCGTTCCAGCACATCGGCCGCTCGGCTACGATCGCCATCCGCCAGCCATCGATGGGCCCGACGTTCGGCATCAAAGGCGGAGCCGCGGGTGGCGGATACAGCCAGGTTGTCCCGATGGAGCTCTTCAACCTGCACCTGACCGGCGACATGCACGCAGTGACCGCGGCCCACAACTTGTGCTCAGCCATGCTCGACGCCCACCTGTATCACGGCAACGAAACCGGCATCGACTCCAACAACATCACCTGGCGTCGCGTGCTCGACGTCAACGACCGGGCGTTGCGCAACGCCGTCATCGGTCTCGGCGGCCGTCTCGATGGTGTGCCCCGCGAGACCGGCTTCGACATCACCGCCGCTTCCGAGGTCATGGCTGCACTCGCGTTGTGCACCAGCCTGCAGGATCTGCGAGCCCGTATGGGACGTATCGTCCTCGGCTATACCAAGGACGGAACACCTGTGACCGCCGAGGACATCGGCGCCGCTGGTTCAATGACCGTCATCCTCAAGGAAGCGATCAAACCGAACCTGATGCAGACGCTCGAAGGCACACCTGCCCTCGTGCACACCGGCCCGTTCGGCAACATCGCAACCGGCAACAGCTCGATCGTCGCCGACCAGATCGGCATCAAGACCAGCGACTTCCTGCTCACCGAAGCCGGCTTCGGCGCCGACATGGGCGCCGAGCGTTTCTTCAACATCAAGAGTCGATACTCGGGCATCGCTCCCGACGCCGCCGTGCTCGTGGCCACGGTACGCGGCCTCAAGGCCCACAGCGGCAACCACAAGATCGTGGCTGGGAAAGACCTGCCACCCGCGCTTCTCGAAGCCAACCCGGACGAGGTCCATCAGGGCGGCGACAACCTGCGCAAGCAGCTCGAGAACATGCAGATCCACGGCGTCACACCTGTCGTTGCGATCAACGTGTTCCCCGGTGACCACGACGTCGACATCAACGCCATCAACGAGATCGCAGCCGAATTCGGCGCCAGAGCCGCGGTGTCGACCCACTTCTCCGACGGCGGTCGCGGAGCTGGCGAGCTGGCGGAGGCCATCGCCGAAGCCTCCGAGGAAGAGTCGAACTTCGAGGTCCTGTACCCCGACGACATGCCGATCCGCGAAAAGATCGAGACCGTCGCCAGGAAGGTCTACGGCGCCGATGGCATCGACGTCTCCCCGGCTGCCGCGAAGCAGATCGACAACTACGAAGCGAACGGCTTCGGCAATCTCCCGGTCTGCATCGCCAAGACCCACCTGTCGATCTCCGCCTTCGCTGCGCTCAAAGGCGCACCAACCGGCTGGACACTCCCCGTTCGCGAAGTCCGCGCCTCCGTTGGAGCCGGCTTCGTGTATCCCATCTGCGGCGACATGCGCACCATGCCTGGCCTCGGCAAGACGCCGGCCGCCATGGCCATCGACATCGATGGTGACGGTAACGTCGTCAACCTGAGCTAGAGAGATCCACATGGCGCTTTTCGGAAAGAAAGAACTGACCGCAACACCTGAGGCGATGGCCTACCGGCGCCAGCTGGTCGACAACATGGTGTTCGAGCTCATTCCGCTCAAGTCGGTCACCGCCGGCATCGAAGCCTTGCCCGCTGACAGCCCCGTTTCGGTCACCGCATCTCCGGTGAAAGGCCTTGACGCGACCGTCGAGCTCACCGATCAAATCCGCGATGCTGGCCATCGACCGGTGCCCCACCTGTCCGCACGACTCTGTGAAGGGCCAGAACATGTTGCCCGACTCGCCACCTGGCTACGAACCAAGGGCTACGACACCATCTTCTGTGTGGCCGGCGACGCCGAAGAACCAGCCGGACCATACGATGGCGCCCACGCGTTCCTCACGGAACTGTTCACCCACGACCACGGGCTCAAGAACGTGGGAATTACGTCGTACCCGGACGGCCACGCGATCATCCCCGCGGAGGTCTGCCACGAGCAACTGCATATGAAGCAGGCGCTGATCAAAGAAGCCGGTCTCAACGGTTGGGCCAGCACCCAGATGTGCTTCGACACCGACCTCGTCACCAGCTGGCTGATCGGCGAGCGTGAAGCTGGATTCGAGCTACCGATCCACCTCGGCATCCCCGGTGTGGTCGATCGCGCCAAGCTGATGACGATGGGTGTACGCCTCGGCGTGGGCGCCTCACTTCGGTACCTGAAGAAGAACCGAGCCGCGGTCACCAAGCTCATGGCACCCGGCCACTACGACCCGGACGACATCCTTGAACCCCTGGCCAATGACCTCGAGGCGCTTGGCGTCACCGGCCTCCATGTCTTCACGTTCAATCAGGTTGAGGCGACGGAGAACTGGCGTCAGCAAGTCCTCACCGAGGCGTAAGTTCCCGAACTCCCGAAATCAGAGCCGGCTGCTGCACGTAGCCGAGCTTGCGGTTCACGGTCAGCATCTCGACGTTGTGCACGTCGTTCTCCGTCACGGCCCGAACGCGACCCTGCTCTTTCGCCCACGACAGTGCGGTCACCTTGAGGGCTGTGGCGAGACCTCGCCCTCGATGGCTGCCGAGAGTGGCCGTCAATCCGGTGTGGAGTTCCAACGGATCTCCCGCGAACCAGCTCATCGTCATCGCCACGGGCGCATCACCGTCGAAGACAAAGAAGGTTGCATCCCGGATCAGGTCCGGGGCTTCCAGCACGTAGTCCGTGAACTCCTGATACGACAGGTCCGAGAGCGGCTCATTGCGGGGTACGTCCTGTCGAACCTGGCGGAAGAACTCGTGGAAGTCGGGTCCGATGGCTGTTGCGTCGCCCCACTGTTCCAGCGATGAGATCGTGAGCCCCTGCTTGATTGCGCGCTCAAGAAACGAACGATGGCTGTCGGCGTCGAACTCCGTCAGATCGAGCACCATCTCCCAATCGCGCTTGTCCTCGACGAACCCTCGACGACCCGCGAACTCCGCCGCGACCGGATGATCCTCCTTCCAGAAGACTCGGAAGCGCTCCGGATCGAACGCAGACAGCAACAAGGAGACCTCGTCGTAGAGCGCCGCACCAACACCAGCTCCTCTGGCCTCCGGAGCCACGTAGATACGAAGCCAATACGTCCCCGGATCGAACGTCCCTACCGGCTGCTCGAAGTCCGCAAGTCCGACGATTCCGTCTCGGGACTCTGCCACCAGCCGACCGGCTCGGCGAGGCGGCTTGACCGCCGCATCGTCGTGGGCAAGTTGTTCGACCGTTGTCGACTCGAACGGAAACGCTTCATTCCAGAGTTCGACGACACGCTCCCGGTCCGCCTCCGCAAACGGTCGGATGCTGGTGATGGCTTCGCTCACCCGATCAGCCTCGCCGATCTGCTCGTGCGAAGCGAGCCTTAGGCGGTGTGACGGCGGAAGTCCGCGTGCACGATGTTCTCCACCGGCGAAGGCTGGGCGGTCGACCAGTCATAGTCATTGGCGAACGGATTGGCTGGCCACTGGCGCATCGCCATGGCCTTCGCCTCTTCCAGCGATGCCGGTCGTCCTAACAGGAAGCCCTGGAATGCGTTGCAGCCCAGCGCCACCAGCGCCGCGAACTGCGACTCCCGCTCGACACCTTCGGCGATGACCTCAAGGCGAAGTGCTTTGGCGAGATTCAGGATGGCCTGAACAATCAGGCGGCTTTCTGTCGAGGTGTCGACGTCGCTCACGAACTCCTTGTCGAGCTTCACGATGTCGATGGGCAGCTCCCGCAGGTACGACAACGATGAGTAGCCGGTGCCGAAGTCGTCGATGGCAATACGGATGCCCCAGCGACGAAGCTCCTCGAGGCGATGGCCACGCTCGGCGAGGTCGCGAAGCAGAGATGACTCGGTGATCTCCAGCACAACCGACCGGGGATCGACCGACGATGCCCGAAGTGCGGCGAGCGTCATGCGAACGAACTCCGGCTCCTCGAGCCACTCGGCCGACACATTGACGCTGACCGTTCCGAACGGCTGGCCTGCCTTGCGGAGCACACCAAGGACGTGCGAGACG
>SHLQ01000035.1 GCA_004282895.1 Acidimicrobiales bacterium | reverse complement strand
AAGAGCCCAGTTTCATGAGTGACACGTTCTCGATCGACGGCAAGGTATGCGTAATCACCGGCGCCTTTCACGGACTGGGCGAGGTGTTCGCCCGTCGCTTTGCCGCCCATGGCGCCCACGTCGTGTTGGGAGACGTGCGCGATTGCACCGAGCTGGCCGCCGAGCTCGACGGGGTAGCGGCGCGCTGCGACGTCACCGACGACGCTCAGGTGGAGGCCATGATGCAGACCGCGGTCGACACCTACGGCCACCTCGACGTGCTGATCAACAACGCCGGCGTCGAGAGCTGGGAGGGCGAACTCGTCGACCTCGACGTTGACGCGTGGCGCCGCGACATGGACATCAACGTCCTGGGCGTGGGCCTTGGCATCAAGCACGCGGCCCCTCGCATGACCGCTGGCGCGAGCATCATCAACATCGCCTCACTGTTCGGCCTGATGCACATTCCCACGCTGTCGTCCTACGGGGCATCGAAGGCGGCGGTCATCCACCTCACCAGCACCGCCGCCATAGAGCTCGGTCCCCGGGGAATCCGCGTGAACGCAATCTGCCCCACGGGCCTCACCCACGACAGCTACCTCGGGCGGATTGAGGGGGTCGACAACTGGCTCGATGACTGGCTCGAGCTCAACCACCAGCACCTCTCCGAGCTCGGACACAGCGACGACTGTGCTGCCCTGGCGCACTTTCTCGCGAGCGACGAGGCTCGCTTCATCAATGCCCAGGCCATCGCCGTCGATGCGGGCGCGGTTGCGGGACCATCGATCGCCATGGTCGAAGCCGCCATCGGCAAGAAGGTGGAGTGGGCCGAGGATGAACCCTTCTTCGAGGCACCGGAGATCGAGTGAGCGCTGCGCCAAGTCATCTTTCCGAGGGTGCTGCCGCCTATCTGAGCGATCCGGACCAACTCGAATACCCCGACGACTGGACGGACCCGTGGTGTGTGCAGGAGTTTCGTGATCTCACGAACACGCTCTGGGCGGGCGCGAACGAGAGTATCGACTTCGACTATGACGTGGTCGCCGATGCCATAGATGGCGTGCCAGTCGAACGCATCACGATCCCGTCGAGGACACCCGGGACAGACGCGGTCATTATGCATTTGCATGGAGGCATGTTCTGCTTGGGCACACCCGAGATCGATCGAGTTCTCAACGCTCCCCTGGCTCGCTCCACTGGCCTCGAGGTCATCTCCGTCGACTACCGTCTTGCGCCCGAACATCCATGCCCCGCGGCGATCGAGGACGCCATTGCCGTGTACGAGCGTATTTCGCAGGAGCAACGGGTCATTCTCGTGGGCGAATCAGCTGGTGGTGGTCTGGCGGCCGCCTGCGCCGTCGCGGCCCGAGACAAGGCGCTTCGCCCGCCGGAAGCCCTCGTGATGCTCTCACCGATGCTTGATCTCACCGGTGGCTCAGACACCTACGCGACGCTTCCGGGCGCTGATCCGGACTACGGCGACACCTCTGCCTTGCTCGGTCCCGCGGCGGCGTATGCCGGACAGATCGAGCTCGACGACCCGCGCGTGTCACCGCTGGCCGGTGACCTCGACGGCTTGCCGCCCACGCTGATCCAAGTGGGAAACCGCGAAGTGCTTCTGGGCGACTCCACCCGGTTCGCCCGCAAAGCGCGCTCCGCCGGAGTCGATGTGCAGCTCGAGGTCCAGGATGCCGGCTGGCACAACTACCCGATCTGGTACGGCGTACCCGAGGCCGACGCCGCCGTGGCGTCGATCAGCACGTTCATCACGGAGGCTCTGGCATGACGACGATCCCAACAGGACCGACCGGTGACCAATCTGCACTGTTCGAGGCCGACCCCTTCGTCTTCTTTCGAGATCTGCAAAAACACGGCGACGTCGTCGCCATCGATCTCGGTGGCATCCAGACCGCCGTTCTCTACGACCTTGACGACATTCACCGGATCTTCGCCGACAAGCTCGACCACATCGGCAGGGCGGCCGTGTTCACGCGCCTTAGCCATGCAACGGGCACCGGCATCCTGACGAACTACGACTGGGACACCTGGCATCCGCGGCGCCGACGTATCGTCAAACCACTGGGGGCACGGAAGGTCGGTCAGTTTCACGACCGGATGATTGCGATCATCGAAGAGCACCTCGACGGGTGGCCGCTCGGCGAGACCTTCGATCTCTACGACGCCATCCGCAACATTACGCTGCCCGTCGTCGCCGACCTGCTCTTCACCGAGGACCTCAACCAGGACGCGATCGACATCATCGAGCGCGCTGTCGACGAGATCCATACGTGGGCGGAGAGCGACCCGACCAATACCGACGTCGAGAACGAACCCAAGTCGTTCCGCAACGCCATGGATGCGCTCGACGCCTTTATCGGCGAGGTCATCGGCAAACGCGATCCGGATAGTCCAGGAGATGATCTGCTCGGCCTCTTGATCGCCGCGATCGACGAACCGGATGCGCGACTCGATAGGCAGAGTGTCCGCGACGAGGCCGTGACTCTGATTCTTGCCGGCCATGAGACCGTGACCGCCAACGTCGCCTTCGCCCTCGACCTCGTGGGTCGCCATCCCGATACAGGGACGGCCGACCCTCGACACATCGTCGACGAGGCCCTGCGACTCCATCCGCCGGTCCACATCACTTCCAAGGCCGTCGTGAAGGATCTGGAGCTTACCGACAACGTCATCCCGGCAGGGTGGGAGGTACTCATCCCCGAGTACGTGCTGTATCGCGACGAGCAGTATTTCGAACGCCCCGATGAGTTCCTGCCCGAACGGTGGGAGGAGGACAGCCCGCTGCATCTCGTGCCCCGAGCGTTCTTTCCCTTCCTCACCGGCCCAAAGTTTTGTGTTGGCCGCCACTTCGCGATCATGGAAGCAACCGAACTCGTCGGCCGCGTGCTCGATCGGTTTGACTATGACATGCTCCATCCGACGCCGCCCGAGGGACGTCCGTTCGCCTTGACGTTCGCTCCCGACCGGCCGACACCGTGCACACTCCGCTCGAAGGAAGCCTCATGACCAAAGGAATCGACGCCGGCGACGACCCGATGTACGAGCCCCGCTATCAGGAGCTCGCAACCTTCATGCGAGCCCCGTACACACCCGATCTGAACGGGGTGGACATTGCGCTCTACGGGATCGCATACGACGGTGGAGTTACCAACCGACCAGGCGCCCGCCACGGTCCGCGCGAGATTCGCAACCAGTCGTCGCTCATGCGGGCGGTCAACCACGCAACCCGCATCAACCCGTTCGAACTCTGTTCCGTGGCCGACGTCGGCGACGTCCGATTCAACGAGATCTACGACATCGCCAAGGTGAACGACGACATCGAGGCGTTCGTTCGTCGGATTCTGGATGCCGGGTCGATTCCGTTGGCCGCGGGCGGCGATCACTCGGTGACCTACCCGATCTTCCGGGCGCTCGCGACGCCGGACGAGCCGATCGGGATGATCCACATCGACGCCCACACCGACACCTGGGGCCCGTTCCGCGGCTCCAAGTTCCACCACGGATCGCCGTTTCGACTCGCCACGGACGAGGGGCTGCTCGACCCGACCCGCACGGTGCAGATCGGCATCCGTGGCGCCCAGAACTGGGCCGACGGGTGGGATTACTCACACGACAAGGGCATGCGGGTGATCTTCATCGAGGAGTTCACGGAGCTCGGTGTGGAAGCCGTGATCGAGGAGGCTCGTCGAGTAGTCGGCGACGGACCGACCTACATCAGCTTCGATGTCGATGGCCTCGACCCGGTCTACGCGCCGGGCACCGGCACTCCCGAGGTGGGTGGCATCACCACGCGGGAAGCGCTGCAGCTGTTGCGAGGCTTGCGCGGCCTTGACCTAATCGGCGGCGACGTGGTCGAGGTCTCACCACCGTTCGACCCGTCAGGCAACACCGCATTGGTCGGCGCCACGCTCATGTACGAGATTCTCTGCCTCCTCGCCGAGTCCGCCAAGCACTAAGACTCGAGCATCTCGATGAAGCGCTCGACCTCATCATCAGGGGCGGCGATGGTCTCCCCTGAGCTGGGAAAGCTGCCGTCCAACGCGTCGGCGCGGAACTCGGTCAATGCTCTGAGCTTCTCCTCTTCGATCTGTGCATAGAGCCGGTTCAGATCGGCGTAGCTTCGGGCATGGCGCGGGATGTGGGCGCCCAGTCCGCAGATGTCGCTCATGAAGAGGCCGAGGATGTCCGCATCCGGCCCAGACCCGAGCGACATGGTCGCCATCGACGTCCGCTTGGTGATTTCTTTCATCATTGGGGCAGCCACCAACTCGCACTCAACTGCAAAGACGCCAGCGTCTTCGAGTTGGCGGATCTGATCCCAAATCACCTTGGCTTCCTCGGCCGTCTTGCCGACGCCGCGGATACCACCGAGAACCGATGACTGCCGAGGAACGAAGCCAACATGGCCCATGACCGGGATGTCCTCGTCGACCAGCCTGCGAATGCTGGCCGGGCTCCGACAGGTGTGTATCGCATCGGCACCTTGTTCCATCATGCGCACAGACGTCCGCAAAAGGTCATCGATCGCATACGGCGGGTCAGGCATGAAATCAATGGCCGCCGAAATGAACAATCGCTTGGAGCCCTCGCGTACAGCAGGCAAGGCGCTGACCTCAACAACCGCCATTTCGATGCCTGCAGCTTCAGCGGCGGCCGCGTCCTCAGCACTGTCGGCCGTCGTCTCAATGAACTTCTGGCCGGAGCCCTTTAGCGCTGCGATCGACGCGAGGGTCGCAAATCGATCGTGGACCTCCAGGTTGTAGTCAAAGATTCTTGGCATGTGTTGTCTCCTTGCTCCAAGAGCTGGTCGCGCTCACTCCGCGGCACGTCGTTCCAGCACGATCGATTGGGGCTTGTCCGGCAGGAAAGTCAGAGCGAACTCACGTCCCCAAGGAGTAGCAGGTTCGAGCAGTTCGAAGTCGAACTTCGCCAGGAACCGATCGAGGGCGATCGTTCCTTCCATGAGCGCATAGTGGCTTCCTACACAAAGCTTCGGCCCCGTGATGAACGGGAAGTAGGCGCGGCGTTCCATGTGAAGCGGACTGTCCGGGTCCCAACGCTCGGGAAGAAACTCATCTGCGCGTTCGAAGTACCGCTCGTCCCGGAACAGCTGGATCATTGGAATGAAGACCTCAGTGCCAGCGGGAAGTTCACATACGCCAACGTCGAAGTCCTCCCGGACGAACCGCGGAAGGAAATGAACTGGCGGATACAAACGCAACGTCTCATCGACGATGTGGCGCCGGTCGGCATCGGCGGTCTCGGGGTGCCGGCCAACCAGATCGATGGCGAAACAAATGAGGGCGGTCACCGTCTCGTGCCCCGCGAGAACCATGGTTATGAGCTCATCACGCACGCCCTGCAGATCGATCGGCACTCCTTCGTCATCGACCGCGGCCAGCAGCACGCCAAGCAGATCATCAACGGGCGCGTCAGGCGATCGGGCATCGATGACCGAGCGGATGTAGCTATCCGCTTCCTCAAGAGCCTCGCGAAACGATTCCGGAGGATCGGTGACGTTTGCGTTCGTCGGGTCAGCCTCGGACCAGCGGTGCAATTCGTCAACGATGCGACCAATGACCGCAATCGCCTCATCGGTGATGTCCTCGGAGAAGAGCAGGTCGGCGACGACGCGAAGCGTCATGTCGCTCACTGCATGTTCCAACTCGAACGGAACACCCAGTGGCCACGTATCGAGCCGCTCCTCGATCAGCGTCGTCATTCGTTCCACGAAGTTTCCGACGGCTCGAGCGCCGATCGGCCTGAAGATGATGCGACGCCGTGGGCTCCAGACGTTCCAATCGAAGTTGGTGAGCAGCCCCGTGCCGGTCACGACTTCAAGGCGCCGGGACAAGAGAGGCATGTCGACGTGATCAAATTTGTCGGCGAGCAACTTGTGAATCGCAGGGATGTCGTAGAGCCACACGGTCTCGGTGCCACCGAGGTCGATGGACACCGCCGGCCCGTATTGTTCCAGCGATCGGATGAACTCGAACTGGTTCGTTGCGAACTGATCCAACTGGTCGCCAGCTGGTCCGGCGGCGATCCCCCTCATTCTGGCAACTCCCCCGCCACCAGGTCGACCATGTCCCAGTGCTCTTTCAGGAGCCCGTCCTCGGTCGCCTTGTAGAAGTCCATGGTTCTTGCGATGGTCGGCTCAGAGTCGATGGCAGCACGAAGGACGTACTCCTGGCGAAGAGCAATTGTGTTGCCCTGGACCACGACGTCTTGTGGGCCACCAGCCACAACCGGGTACTCGGCGATGATACGACCGAACCACGCGCGGGTCGAGGCCCTGGTGGTTTCGTTGGGCGATGTGTGCGAGTAGAAATCGGGGTGCACAAGCTCGTCGAAGACATCGAGGTTGCCGTTGATGAAGACCTCTTCGTAGAAGCGGCGAACTCGCGCTTCGAGTTGTTCTGGAGCAAGCGGCATTGCTGTCCTTTCGGTTTCAGGGGAGTGCTACGGGAGCGGCCTTGTCATGTCATGGCCTCGATGGCGCCGAGGCTGATCCCCCGGCTGGTTCCACCGTCCACGTCGTATGCGGCGCCGGTGATGAAGGCGGCGTCGTCGCTGGCGAGGAAGCGCACGAGGGCCGCTACCTCCGTCGGCTGACCGAGGCGTCGGAGCGGCGTGGCGGTCTTGGCGATGTCCTCCTCGCCGCCGTCTGCCGCTTCCTGGTTCATCGGCGTGTCGATGAACCCGGGACAGACGGCGTTGATGCGTATGCCGCTATCTGCGAGCTCGATCGCAGCGTTCTCGGTGAATGCCACCACAGCTGCCTTGGAGGCTGCGTAGAGGGAGTCCATGGGTAGGGCCACGCGAGCGGCAATCGATGCCATGTTGATGACACAACCACCGGCACCAAGACGGGTGGCAGCAGCTTGTGTACCCCAAACGACTCCACCAACGTTGATCGAGAGCACTCGGTGGAAGTCCTCGGGCGTGATCTTCGTAACAGCTGTTTTGTCGAGAACCCCGGCGTTGTTCACGACTATGTCCAGCCGTCCGAAGTGATCGAGAGCGGCGTCATACGCGTTCTCGACGCTGGTCACGTCGGACACGTCGGCGATCAACGAGATGGAATCTGCGGGGAGTTCGCTCGAAGGGACTTCTCGTAGATCAACGATGGCGAGTTTCGCGCCGGCGTCGGCGAGCGCATCCACGATCGCCCGGCCAATACCCGATGCCCCACCGGTGACGATCGCGACGCGTTGATCGAGGCGAGCAAAATTTGCGGCGGGCATACCGTATCTTTCAACTTTCAGACGCTTGTCTGAAAGACTAGAATGGATCCATGAGCGTGTCCAGAATGGGACGACCCCGCAGAAGCGGAAATCACCCAAGTGGGGAGACTCGGGAAGAAATCCTGAATGCGGCGGCCGAGCTCTTCTCCAACCAGGGTTTCAACGGCACCAGCATCGGCGACATCGCGAATGCAGCCGGGCTGCAACGCGGGTCGCTCAGCTATTGGTTCCCACACAAGATGGACCTGCTCGCCGAGCTCCTTGATCGAGTAGTCACGCCTGCTCTCGACTACGCCGCCGAACTCGAAACGGTGGATGCACCGATCGAGGTGAAGCTGGGAGCGCTCGTGCTGCGCGACGTGCACGCAATCTGCGACGGGGCTCACAGCATTGGTGCGATCGCGCTGTGGCCAGCCGCACGAGCTTCTCGATTCGACGACTTCTGGCGCAAGCGTGCAACCTTGTTCGCCAATTACGAGGCGCTCCTCAGGCGCGGTCAACAAACTGGGGTCGTCCGCGATACGGCTGTGCGGCCGTTGACGGAAGCCGTGTTCGGGCTGATCGAAAGCCCGGTCATCTGGTATCGACATGCAGAGCGCGACGACGAGGACGAGGTCGCTGCTTCTCTGTGCGACTCGGTGCTTCGGTTGTGTATGGAGGACCAGGGCAGCGTCGCTGCCACTGTCGAGGCTGCATTCGAACTCTTCGCCTCCGCCTGAGCGTCACAGCTGCAGGAATCGAGCCGCGTTCTGGCCGAGAATGGCTTCCTTCTCGCCCTGAGAAAGCCCTGGGATGTCGAGGACACGGTCGATCGTGTCGTCGAGGCCATACCAGGGAAAGTCGGTTCCGAAGAGCACGCGATCGCTACCTATGTCCGAAATGAGCTGACCCAGCTCGGATGGGGTAGGAGCGTGAGGGGCGCCGACGTATTGAATGATCTCGCAGATATCGAAGGCGACATTGGGGCATGCGGCTGCCAGTGCGGGCACGGTGCGCCATTCGGCGCCGCCCAGGTGGGCGACGACGGTTCGAAGCGTTGGATGCGCTTTTAGTACCGCGGTGAAGCGGACCGGCGCCCCGTGGTGGTCGTGACTGTCGTGGGTCTGCCCACCATGGGCGACAACAGGTAGGCCCAGGTCGACGCACGCCTGCCACAGATCGGCCACCTCGGGATCGTCGACCGCCACGCGTTCGAGACTCGGGTGGATCTTCACACCACGTGCACCGAGCGATTTGAGCTCCTCGAGCTCCCTGCGGGTATGGGCATGATCCCGATTGTGGAGATCGACCGCGACATACGGGATCAGCTCCGGGTTTGCATCCGCGGTTTCGCAGACCTCCCGGTTCTGGAGGGCGAGCTTGTTGGCGTGGTCGGCCTCGGAGGCATCGGGATGAGCCAGCCGTTCGAGGCCGCCGAGCCACGTATGAAGGAGAATTGCGCGTGAGACGCCAGCGTTCGTCATGGCGCCGAGCAGCCCGCCGATCGTGCCTTCGTCGGATGGCGGCGCCAAAGGTTGTGCGATGTCCCCGTACTCGAGCGGGGCGTATCCGGCGACCAGGAGGTCGGCGTCGTCGCTCGTGTTGAAAGCGTGCGCGTGCGTATCGATGATCAGCGGCGCGGCCACCGTTAGCGCCCCTTGTGCATTCCGCCGCTGACATTGAATATCGCTCCGGATACCCAATCGCCACCAGGACCCAGCAGGAAGGACGCCATGTCGGCCACAGGTTGAGGTCCACCAAGACCAAGCGGAAAGATCTCTTCCAGCATTGTGCGTTCGTCGTTGGTCAGCGGTTGCCCCGTACCGGTTGCACCCGGGGCGATCGCATTGACGAGGATTCCATCGCCTTCGAGTTGATGGGCCATCGCTACGACCAACCCGTGCAGTCCGGCTTTCGCGGCGTTGTACGCAGGGGTCGTACCGTCGGATGGCACATGGGCGGAGACGGAGCTCACGATCACGATTCGGCCGCCGCCATGTTGAACCATGTGGTCAACCGCAGACTTCGCTACCCACCATGGCCCGGACAGGTCGATATCGATGACTCGCCGCCACAGGTCAGGGTGAGTGTCTTTGGCGGTTCCCGCCGGTGCATCGAGGCCGGCCACTTGGACGACTGCGTCCAAGCCGCCGAGGCGATCGACCGCAACCTGCACCATGTCCTGACAGGATTCGGGAGACGCTATGTCCACCTGTGTCGACGTTGCACCGAGCTCGGCTGCAACTTCTGCGACCTTGTCGCTCTGTATGTCGGCCAACAGCAACGACATGGTCGGATCGGCGGCCAGCGTCACGGCCACCGCCTTGCCAATGCCTTGGGCGGCTCCGGTGACGATCACGTTAGACACGTTCATGGCAGTAGCTTAGACTTTCTGACGACCGGCAGAAAGTCTATATCAAAAGGGAGCTTCTCAATGAGCGCGATCGAGCTCGATACACCAGCAGTTCAGGCCGCCCGACAGCCGATGGTCACGGCCAGCACCCTGCCGCCTGCGTGGTACACGGACCAGGACATTTACGACGAGATTGTTGAAGACGTCTTCCGCCACTCGTGGATACCGCTGGCCCACGTGTCTCAGCTAGCGAAACCAAGCACGTACGTCGCCCTCGACCTGATCGGAGAACCCCTCGTCGTCACCCGCGACCGAGGAGGCGACATCCATGTCCTGTCGAACGTGTGCCGTCATCGGTGGGCGACGATCGCCGAGGGAAGCGGCGAGGCGAAAGCTCTGCAGTGCCCATACCACCTGTGGACCTACGGGCTCGATGGCCGCCTCGCCGGAGCACCGTTGATGACCGAGGTCGAGTTCGACAAGTCGACATGCTCGTTGCCGGAGTATCGCCACGAGATCTGGAATGGCTTCATCTTCATGACCTTCGACGAGACGATCGAGCCCCTGTCCCCCCAGCTGGTCGAGCTGGAGTCGATCGTCAAGAACTGGAGACTCAGTGAGCTCGTGGTCAGCAGTGCGGTTTCCGAAACCGCCAACTGGAGCTGGAACGTGATGGTCGACAACTGGGCCGAGAATTATCATGTGAAGAGCGTCCATCCTGAGTCGCTCGAGATGATGACGCCGGCGTCGCTGACCGCCCCGATCGAGAACCATGGCGAGCCGTGGTGCTACGCCCGGCTCGGACACACCTCCGATTACCAGGAGACAATCGAAGCTGCGATCTCGACGCTCGACGAGGAGCAGCGGACCTACTCGGCCGTCGGTACGATCTTCCCCTTCTTCTGCTTCTTCACCTTCCCGGACATGGCGGCATGGTTGCAGGTGAAGCCCACCAAGAACGTGGGCGAGCTGAACCTTGAGCTGATGTTGTTCGTGGAGCCCGAGGTGATGTCCGACCCGGACATCGACGCCATCGTCGCCGAACAAATGGATTTCGCACGGGGAATCTTCGTCGAGGACGCCGAAATGTGCCGACGCGCCTTCGCCGGTCTGCATTCGGCCGACGCTGCGTCCTCCCGGCTGAGTCACCTCGAGTTGAGCGTCTGGCAGGCGCAGAATTGGCTGCTTGACATGATCGAGAGCCGTCGCCACCAAGACTGATCACATCTAGCCAGCCATGCCCGAGGCGCGACCGGCGTCAGTCCTCCAGCGATTCCACGCCGAGGTAGCTGGCATCGAGCACATGGCGGTCTGCCAACAGCTCGGCCGCTGTCCCAGACAACGCGAGGTCACCATGGCTCAATACATAGCCGCGGTCGGCGACCTCGAGTGCAAGGTCGACGTGCTGCTCAACCAGCAGCACACCTGCGTTGGTCTCGTCGGCCACGCGCCGCACAACTGGCATGAGATCTTCGTAGATCTTGGGTGCCAAGCCGAGGCTCATCTCGTCCACCATCAACAGCTTCGGTTCAGCCGCGATCGCGCGACCCAATGCGAGCATCTGCTGTTCGCCGCCGCTCAGCAGACCACCTTTTCGGTTCATCAACGGACCGAGCGCCGGGAAGAACTCCAACGCAATGTCGATGTCCACCTTCCCGCTGGTCTTTGCCAGCTCGAGGTTCTCCCTGACGGTGAGCTGGAACAGGATGCCGCGGTTCTCGGGCACATGGAGGACTCCCCACCGTCGAACCTTGTGTGCTTGTCGAAGGCGGGGAACGGTTTGGCCATCGATCGCCACGCTCCCGGCAAGTCTCTGGACCATGCCCGAAATCGTCATGAGCGTTGTGGTCTTGCCCGCACCATTCGGACCGAGCAGCGCAACCACCTCGCCGGCGTCCACGAAGAGATTCAGATCGCGCACGACTGCAACGCCGTCGTAACCTGCGTGGAGTCCCTCGATCGAGAGGAGGTGCTCACTCATCGGTCGGCTCCCGAATGGCCCAGGTACGCAGCGATCACCTCAGGATTGTTGCGCATCTCCTGCGGCGTGCCCGATGCCGTCAGCTCGCCGAAGACGAGCATGTGTATGCGGTCGCAGACGCGAAGCACGAGCCCCATGTCGTGATCGATCAGCAGCATCGTGTAACCCTGATCGACGAGCCTCCGGAGCTGATCGCCGAACCACTCCGTCTCGACCTTGTCCAACCCAGCCGCGGGCTCGTCGAGCAGCAGCACCTTTGTGGAATCCGCAACGAGCGCTCTGCCAACGCCGACCATCTTCCGCTGCCCCTGACTCAACTCGTGGGGTTGACGTTCGGCGATGTCGTGAAGATCGAGCAGTTCGATCACCTCGTCGACCCTCTCATCGTGCCCGCTGGGCCGGAAGTAGTCGATGAAAGTGGAGCGGACGGTCATGCGACGGCTGGCGACATCGAGATTCGACCGGACGGAGATGTCGTCAAACAATTCCAGCGTCTGCCATGTCCGAGTCAATCCGTCGTGCGCAAGCTGATGAGGAACCCGACCGAACAGGTCCTTGCCGTCGACGAGCACCTTGCCGCTCGCATTGTTCGGAAGAAAACCGGTCACCGCGTCAACGAAGGTGGTCTTGCCGGCGCCGTTCGGACCGATCAGCCCGGTCAGCTCCCCTTGTCGACAGTCGAGCGAGACGTCGTTGACTGCGAGCAATCCACCAAATCGAACAGTGAGGTGCTGGGTTTGAAGCACGGCCTCAGACATCGGCCACCTCCACAGCTGTGGGGGCCAGCTCGTCGAGCGGACCCAGCCCTCGCTTCGCCCGGGCCCAGTTCACGACGTGATGAAACTGTTTGCGCTGGAATCCGTCGATGCCTTCGTTGTTGTAGACCGCCGTGGCGATGAGGAAGAAGCCGGCGACATAGGCCGTATACGGGCCGACGTCGACGAACCATTCGTTAGTAATGACCACGCCGATGCCCTCCGTGAAGAGGGTTCCGGCCGTGACGGCTCCACCCACTGTCGAAATGCCGCCCAAGTAGGCGAACGCCAGAATCGTGAGGGACGCGAAGATTCCAAAGAGGGCGCCCGAGTAGGTCCCGAGCTTGTACGCAGTCAGAACTCCGCCGAGTGCCGCGAACAAGCTAGAGATGCCGAACGCGGTCAGTTTGATCGCGGCGACATTCACGCCGGCTGCTGCCGCCGCCCGTTCGTTGGCTCGCACGGCCAGCATCTGCTCTCCGAGTCGGGACCGTCGAAGCCGCATCACCGCGACGCAGGAAATCACGGTGATCACGAGCACGAAGATGCCGAAACCGCCGGTGGGGATCTTGCCGTCGCCAAGGAAGAAGTCGCTGCTCGGTCCGAACTCGATGCCCAGGATCTCCGGCGGATCGCTGCTCTTGTTCGTCCGGTCGAGACCGAACCACCCGGACCGTTTGAAGAAGATCTCCTCGATCGCGAGCCCACTGGCCAGGGTGACCACGGCCAGGCTCGCACCGCGGGTTCGCAGTGACGGAAGCGATGCCACGAGACCGAACAGCACGCCGCACACGAGCGCGAGCGGCATAGCTATGAGCATGGGCATACCCGCGGCCGTGCCGAACGAGCCGACGGCGAACGCGCCGATCCCAGCCAACGCCATCTGCATGAGCGAGATTTGACCCAGGTATCCCGTGACGACGACCAGGGAGAGAGCGAACACGACGCCGATCATCGAGTTGACCATTGCGCCGCGGAACTGGAACGGGGCAAAGACCGACACGACGAACGAAGCCGCCACCAATAACACGTATCCCGTCACACGCCAGCGCGTGATCCTCGGAGCGAACGCCGCTGGAAGCCGTGCGGCGATGACCGCGCCGCGAGATGGCAACGCCTCGCCTCGAATCACCATCGCCAACGCGACGGCGATGAAGGGCAAGGCTCGGCGAATGCCAATGTCTGGGAGCCACTCCCACTCGAACTCGATCCGGAAGAGTTGCTGGTCGAGGATGCCGAGCGCCATGCCTGCTGCGGCCGCGACCACGAATGACGACATCTTGCCAAGGAGCGCAGCGGCCAATGAAGAGATGAGAAGAACGGTGAAGAGGTTCGGGGTGACCCCGGTGACCGGAGCGACGAGGATGCCCATCATTCCAGCGAGCACCGTGGACAGAACCCAGCTGACGCCGGCCTGATAGTCCGCGTTGAACCCGAGCAACGTCGTGAACCGCTCGTTCTCAGCGGATGCTCTCGTCGCGATGCCGAACCGGGTGTATCGGAACAACAACCACAACACCAGCGTGACGACCGCGACCGTGCCAAGAAGCCAGAACCGGTCCTGGTTGACCCGCACGCCAAGGAAGTCGACGGGGTCGTTCGGGAAGATCGGGTCAGCGCTCTTTGCCCTGGCGCCGAAGCGCAGCACGACGGCGGCCTGAAGGAACAACATGATGCCGACCGACGCCACGACCTTTGCCAAAACGGGTGCATAACGGAGCGGACGGAAGATCGCGTAGTGCGCGATCAGCCCGAGCAGCGCGGCGGTCGCAAGGGAGATGATCACGGCCATACCTGTGCCCATCGCGTCGCCGAGATCGATCATCGTGGGGAGGTCGAAGATTTCAACGTTGAAGATGGCCTCGATCGGCGCCACCGGATTCGGAAGCGGCGGGACCGGATATTCACCCGTGTCGGTCAGCGAGACGTAGACGTAGGTGATGTACGTGGCGATGGCGCCGTGGCCGAAGTTGATTACACCCGATGCCCTGTAGGCGACGACAAGGCCGAGTGCGATCGCGGCGATGATGGCGCCGGTTCCGAGGCCGAAGAGGATCGGTTGGAAATAGACCGACGAATCGACCAGTGCGCCAATAATCCATACAAGGAGGACCGCGCCCAAACCGAACAGTGCAACTGTCTCGGCCCGTGATCGATCCCCCAATGTCATCCCCTTGCGTGAGAGCTCACGGGTGCCAGCTCATGGAGCTGGCACCCATGTACCCACGAATTCAGCCCTCGAGCAGGAAGTCGAGCACCGTAAAGTCCAGCTGCGTGAACGGGTCGGGTGCGGTGAATGTCGAGTTCTCGACTGTCACCATCAGCGGTGCTTGGTTGCACGCACCGCTCCAGGCACCGGGACCAGGACACGAGACCGAATCGGCCATACCGAGAACGTCCGTGCTCGAGTAGGTGCCGAGAGCGTCCAACGCCGACTCGCGGGTGGCGTCGCCGCCCCCAGCGGCAGCTAGGACCTCGGCTGCGACCTGGGTGCTGCCGAGCGCCCAGCCTGCGAGACCAGCAGTTTGCACGTCATCGCCACCGTACGTTTCGAGGATGCGGTTGATCTCGTCGACGTCTGGTCCATCAACGGTCGGGGCGGAGGACACGACCGGACCGGCCCAACCATCAAGGGCGCCCGATTCGATGGTGTCCTGTGACATGCAAAGGTCATTGGCGAAGTTCTGTCCCTCGTAGCCCACGGTCGCCACGGCCTGCGCCGCAGCGGTGCATTGGGCGCCGTCGGCGAGGACGAACAGCCACCCCTCGTTCGCCGTATCGGCGGCCGACACGGGGCCGGTGAGGTCGGGCTCGAAGCCGAGCTTCAACGTCTCGGTGACGGTAATGCCGTTGATACCAGCGATGGCCTCCAGCACTGGGATGAACGGCTCGAACGCCGGGTCGTCAGCGATGAACAGCGTGGCCGTGGTGACCCCTCGGTTCTCGGCGGCGTACACAAAGAAGACCTGGGCCAGTCCGGGCAGGCCTGGATCAACGGTGAAGACCCCGGGCGTCAGATAGTCGACGAAATCGTTGCCGAGAGTAAGAACGGGTATGCCTCCTCCGGTGAGCACTTCGTTCGATGCCGCAGAGTTGGAGAGGAATCCTCCGTTGATGACGATGTGCACATCGTCGGCATTCACGAACTCTTGTGCACACCCGATGTGGCCTTCAGGAGCGTCACCGGCACCACAGACCTCAAGCTGGACAGGATGGCCGTCGATACCTCCAAGCTCGGCGTTTGCGTAGTCGACGTACGCCTGAGCGACTGCTCGAACCTCGGGGAAAGCAAGAAGCTCCTCGTCCTGAGCGATCAGACCGATCTTGACCGGGTCCATGGAGTCATCGGCCATGTTGCCGTCGTCGGCTGGTTCGTCGTCACCGCCCGTATCGGCGGGCTCATCGTCACCGCCCGTATCGGCGGTTGTGTCCGATGACGATCCCGTGTCAGCGTCATCGTCGCTGCCGCAGGCAATTGCAACAAGACTGAGTGACAGCAGTACGGCAAGTAGCCGAAGCAACGTGGTGGATGTTCGCATGTGGGTCTCCCTCCCCTTGGCGGTCCTCGCAGACCGCATGGCCTTGTCGGCACAGTACTCGCACTGCTGACCGGCTGACAAGTATTTCCTTTGTTCAATGGATGATTATCTGATGATTTCTTGGTGAACCGGGTGAACTGTTGGAGAATTTCTTAGCGATCTGAAGCTTGTCGGGCACCGGGCCCAAACGACTCAAGAGCGATGCGGAGATACGGAACTGTGTCGATACTGCCCATACCCTGCACCTCGCGCAAACGGTCGAGAATCTCAGCCAGATGGTCATCGTCGTCGAACCAGATCTCCGCCAGCAAATCGAAGCGACCCAAGGTTCGGACGACAAGGCATGATTCCGGCATTTCGGCCACGAACGTTGCCAGCGGTCCAACAGGTCCCGTCGCTTTCACCGCGAGGCCAGCGAATCCGCCGATCCCCATTGCCTCAGGCACCGGGTGAGCCTGAATCGTGACGACGTCCGATTCCAGAAGGTCGATAACGCGATCGCGCACTGCTGCCTGCGAGAGATCAACAAGAGTCGCCAGCGTCGCGTACGTCGCTCGGCCATCGGCCATGAGCTCCCGTAGGAGCCGGCGATCAATGTCGTCGAGCTCGTGCGCAGGCGCCGGTTGGGGGCGAGCAATCGGTTGCGCAGCCGCGTTGGCGACGTTGGTCCAGTCCTGCTTCTCATAGTGCAGGACTTTGGCGGACTGGAGGCGCCGCACACCTTCCAGGACCCGAACCTGGTCGAGTGCAGCCAGTAGTCCATCGTTATCGTGGCACCGCAATTCAACCAGCAGATCGAACCGACCGGTGGCTTCGACCACAAAGACCGAATCGTCGATGTCGGCCACACGCGCTGCGACCTTGTCGAGTTCGCCCGAGACCTCAAGGAAGACGAACGCGAAGACGCCGAGGCCAAAGCTGGCTGGGTCGACCCGGCCCGTCACGGTGATGACTTGCTCGTCAAGCAGCCGCTGCACTCGCGTGCGGACTGCTGCTTGGGAGAGCTCGACCTTCGGTGCGAGCGCCGCATAGGTTGCTCGACCGTCCTGAATCAGCGCGGCGATCAGCGCACGGTCGATGTTGTCGAGCTCCACCGCCTCCGACTGGACCACTAGGCGTCTTCCTGCAAGCTGGCAACGACGCTGTCCCCGCGGTACCGCTCCTCTTTGGTCAGACCCTCTTCCAGTGGCTGCGGCTTCCAGTCGAACGTTGGCGCACTTGGATAGGGGTCCTCGTGGCCGATCTGCCAGAGCTCAATCACGTTGCCCCAAGGATCCCGGCAATACGCCGTCCACGAATCGTTCGACTCGCCCTCAACGGTGTGCCGAATCGGCGCGTGCGGGAAGAACAGCTTGTCCTTGAGTTCCTCATAGGTCGAAACCATGTCGTCGACCATCAGGCTTATGTGGGCGAAACCATACTCGTTGACCTTGCGGCTCTCCGTCGGCATCTCTGCTCGCGGCGAGTCGAACTCCCACATCTCGAGCATTCCGTAGCCGTGACGCAGGATCCATCCACGGGCAGCCACACCTTCCAGCTCGCACATGGCGTCCGCGATGGGGTCGGGGTCGATTGGGCCGTACTGATCCTTCTCGAAGCCAAGTACGTCGCAATAAAACGCCACTCCCTCTTCAAGGTTCGGCACAGACAGCGCCACGTGGTGCATTCCCAGAATTCCCATGATCCCCCTAAGGCAACATGCCGCCGTCGATTGGCAGCGCGATTCCATTGATGTAGCTGGCGGCGGGCGAACAGAGGAACGTGACCGTCTGCGCCACGTCATCGGCCTGCCCCCACCGATCGAGCGGCACCGCGTCGAGCATGAGCCGTGAGGCCTCATCGACGGTAATACCTTCGAGATCGGCGACGAGCTGGCGGTTGGCGACGGCCATGCCCGTGTCGATAATCCCCGGGCAGACGGCGACGCAGCGGATGCCGTCCTTGCCGTGCTCCTTGGCGACCGTCTTCGAAATCGCAACCACCGCGAACTTCGAAGCGGTGTAGGCGCCATAGCCCGGGTCGGCGACAAGGCCGCCCACCGAAGCGTTGTTCACGATCACCCCACCCCCCTGTCTCTGCATGACCGGAATTGCGAGCATCGTCATGCGGCGGGTCCCCATCGCGTTGACCTCCCACGCGAGGTCCCACTGCGGGTCGGTCAAATCCATGAACCAACCAACACCGGTCGTCGCACCAGCGTTGTTGAACAAGATGTCGAGGGAGCCGAGCTCATCGACGACCCGCGTCACGACGGACTCGGCTTCTTCCTGACTTGTGACGTCGAGCGGCGTGGCATAACTGCGGACGCCATAGTCGGCTTCAAGCTCAGCGCAGAAGTGTTGCATCGACGCAAGGTCGTCACCGAGCCCATGCGCCTCGTTCTGTCGCAGCTCGGGCCGGTCGCGGGCAAGGTCGGTGATGACAACGTGGGCTCCAGCTTCGGCGAGGCGCGTGGCCGTCGCTTGGCCAATTCCGCCTTCCCGGCCAGCGCCAGTGATCAACGCGACCTTCCCGTCGAGCATTCGGTCTGTCATGCGTCTCCTTCTATGTCCGCGCTGACCCGGTCGAGAACTTCCTTCGAGTACCCGACGGAGATTCCGTCGTGGGCCCCGACAAGCGATCCGGTGAGCGGCGCGCTGGCGTCGCTGGCGAGAAACTGAAACACCGGCCCCATCTCCGCCGCCTTGCGATACATGCCGTTGGCGGTCATGCGGCGGATTGCTTCGAGCGCCGCAGTCGACTCCGATGCCATCTCACTTTCGACGATCCCCGGCAGAACGGCGTTGACCCTGATCTGCTTCGGGCCGAGTTCGAGCGCCCAGGTGCGAACCAACATGTCGAGCGCGGCCTTCGACGCGGAGTAGGCGGCCATACCCGGAGCAGCGATGGAACCCGCGGGCGAGCTCGTGACGACGATGGAGCCACCGGCAGACAGCTGGTTGACACCGGCCGCCATCGATCGAACCAGGCCGATTGTGTTGGTGTTGAACACCTGCTCGAAGACGGGAACGTCGACATCGTCGATCTCCCCGTGGTACCGGTCGATGCCGGCATTGAGGATAAGGCAGTCGATTCCGTCGATGTTCGTGGCGATCGATGCAAAGCCGACCGTGGTCGACGCGTTGTCGGAAATGTCCATCTGGACGAACGTGGCACCGATGTCGTTCGCGATCTGCTCCCCTTCGCTACGACGGCCGGTGATGATCACCGATGCTCCGGCCTCTGCCAGATGGGCGGCGACAGCGAGCCCAATTCCGGCAGTTCCGCCGACGATCACAATGTTGCGCCCGGCAACGGAGAACGGGTTGCGAGAGACAATCGAGCTCATGGCGGGCATATTAGCAGTTGATTTCCTTGTCGAAAAGAGTCAGAATCAAGAAATCACAAGCAAAGCGCAGTTTGAGCCATCATTTTCACACTCCTAGTGCACGGTTCGGCTGAGGAAAGGGACGAACTACCTTGCGCCAGATACTCGACCACACCGGTGAACTCGTCGACGTCAGCCCTGATCTCACTGACGACGACCTCATCGCGATGTTCCGGACCCTGCTCAGCACCCGGATCGTCGACGAGAAGCTGCTCAACCTGCAACGCCAGGGTCGAATGCCGGCCTACTACCAAGTCAGTGGCCAGGAGGCCCACATCGGTGCGGCGCTTGCGCTCCGCGAAACCGATTGGATATTTACCGCCTATCGCGAGCTCGGACTGTGGATCGCACGCGACATGCCCCTGAAGACCGCCGTTGGATTCTGGCTGGGAATCCCCGATGACGACGACATCTGGGATGTACAGAAGTACCGCATCACCCGACTGAACGCCACGATCGGAACCCACCTCCCGCATGCGGTTGGATTCGGGTATGCCCACCAGCTCCGCAACGAGGACACGGTGAGCATGGTCGTGTTCGGCGACGGTGCGACTTCGGAATCCGACTTTCATGCCGCGATGAACTTCGCTGGCGTCTGGAAGACCCCGACGATCTTCCTCTGTCAGAACAACCAGGTCGCCCAGTCGACGACGCTCGACAAACAGACCGCCGCCGAGACCCTGGCCCACAAGGCTCAGGCCTATGGCTTTCCGGGTGTGCGCGTGGACGGCATGGACCCGATGGCGATGTACCAGGTCACGAAGGAGGCAGTCGCACGAGCGGCGGCTGGCGACGGACCCACGTTCATCGAGATGCACACGTACCGGTATGCGCCGCATTCCACTTATGACGGCACCCCCGTCTACCGCACGGACGAGGAGGAAGCCGAGTGGCGCACGAAGGATCCGATCATCCGCATGCGCACGTTCCTCGAGAACAAGGGCCTGTGGGAGGCCGCTCAGGAGGACATCCTTCGTGAGCAGCTGTCGGCCGAGCTCGAGAACGCAGTGAACGACCTCGAGGCCCGACCGGGAGTCGACCGCGAGTACTCACCGCGTCAGCTCTTCCATCAGATGCCCAAGATGCTCGCCAATCAGCTGCGTCGAGAACAAGAGGACATGGGCGAAGCGCCGACCGAGTTCTCGGACGACGAGCTCTGGCAGGTTGGTGCCGAACCGGTTCCGACCGGCGACACAAAGCGCGTGGATCTCACGACAGCGCTCAATATGGCGCTGACCGACGCGTTCGAGCGCGATGACACGCTCATTGCTCTCGGAGAAGACGTCGGCCTCGAAGGTGGCGTGTTCCGCATAACCGAAGGGATGTACGACAAGTTCGGCGAGGATCGAATCATCGACACGCCACTATGTGAGACCGGCATCGTCGGCACCGCTGTCGGCATGGCGATGGCCGGCATGCGCCCCGTGGCGGAGATGGAGTTCGCGGGCTTCGTCTATCCGGCATTCGACCAGGTGATAGGCCACATGGGTCGCATCCGCTGGCGCTATCGCGGCCACATGACCGCGCCGATCGTCCTGCGGTTGCCCGTCGGCACTGGGCTCGGCAACTACGAATTCCACACCGACTCGCCCGAGTCCTACTTCGTCCACTCCCCCGGTTTGGTCGTTGTCTACCCTTCCACTCCGTATGACGCGAAGGGCCTGATGGAGACCTCGCTGGCCAGCCCAGACCCGGTCATCTTCATGGAGCCGATACCGCTCTACCGCGGGCTGAAGGAAGAGGTTCCGGTCGAGCCATACAGCATTCCGTTCGGGCGAGCGGCAATTCGCCGCGAGGGAACCGACGTCACGATCGTTTCGTGGGGCCCGCCAGTCCATACCGCTCTGGAAGCCGCCACCTCACTCGAAGCCGAGGGAGTGTCGGCCGAGGTCATCGATCTCCGCACGCTGTACCCATGGGACGTCGAGACGGTGCTCGCCAGCGTGGAGAAGACCGGCCGCATCGTCATCGCCCACGAGGCCCACAAGTCCAATGGTTTCGGTGCCGAGATTGCGGCCACGATCGCCGAAGAAGGCGCGTACTTCCTCGAAACGCCACCTGTTCGAATCGCCCATATGGATGTGTTCTGGGGGCCAACGCAACTCGAGTCCTACTCGATGATCACCGCCGATCGCATCGCTGCCGGCATCCGCCGAGCCATGAAGGGCTGACCGCATGGCTGAGACGTTCAACCTTCCAGCGGTGGGAGACACGATGGTCGAGGGGGAGATCGTCGAGTGGTTTGTAGCAGTCGGTGACGTCGTCGATCTTGATCAGCCGATTTGTTCGATCGAGACCGACAAGTCCGTCGTCGACATGACCACGCCCTTTCGCGGCACCGTTCTGTTTCTCGCCGGCGAACCCGGAGACGTCGTCGAGGTCGGCACACCGCTGATCATCGTTGGTGAACCAGGCGAGGAAATCGCCGTGTCCTCCTCGGAG
>SHLQ01000175.1 GCA_004282895.1 Acidimicrobiales bacterium | reverse complement strand
TTAACGCGGGTCTGCCGCGGGTAGCGGTGACAGGTTGGTTCAGGCAGCTGCTGCTATCTGAGGGGTCATGATCATCTCGTATTCGTTGGGGGTCAATCGGCCGAGGCGGGTTTGTCGTCGTCGTTGGTGATAGGTGCGTTCGATCCAGGTCACGATCTCGATCCGGAGTTCCTCTCGGGTGGCCCAACGCTGCCGATCGAGGACGTTCTTCGGCAGGAGCGAGAAGAACGATTCCATGGCGGCGTTGTCAGCGGCGATGCCGACGTTGCCATGGATCCGACCATCCGGTGCGGTGAGGCAGCGGTGGACCTTCCTCGCGCGGAATTGGCTGCCCCGGTCGGTGTGAAACACACAGGCTCCGAACCCAGCTGACGGTCGAGATCCTCGAAGAACCCGTATGTCGCCCGAACCAGACGACGATCGGTCAAGACCGCTGAGTCGGTTCGGTCTCTTCGATCCGACGCAAGATCCGCTCACGGCTACGAGCCAACAGCTCCGGGGGAGCATCTGCGAGGTCCCATGAGATGCTGTCCTCGAAGATCGCGTCGACCTCGGAGGGGTCCATCGCCTCGAGTTCAGCCGCAGTCCACACTTTCCGGGTCATTCCATCAGACTACCCGACCCATGTGACATCGGCGGCCGCCCCTCGCCAGCCAAGGCTCAGGAGCTTGACGTACCAACACTTGTGTCGGAGGGGCGCATTTAACCCAAAGTACACGCGCCCCCTGGAGCGTCGAAGTGGTCGCCGCGTAGGCATTTCGCCTGGTCAGAACCTTCGCACCTCCGGGATTGCCGAGCACCGCACTTGGGCCGTAGTGCGGTGCCGCTCTACTCAGTCCCCGGCGCGTGAGCCGACGAAGTAGATCGGTCCCAGTTCCACGCTTGCCAGACGATGGCTGCGAGTGCGATCAACATGAGACCGAAGTGGAAGTAGTCGTCGAGGTCGCCAGCCATTCCGATGAGGGTGAGCCCCCAGAGTGGCGGGATGATGATGTTGGCCCACCGGTTCGATCGGAGCGGGAGTATCCAGGTCATCAGCGTCATGGCGATTGGTATTTCGACCATGATGCCTCCGAGGAGGAACAGTGCTTCGGTGAGTTCTGTTCCGTTGTATGTTCCGGTGAGCGCTTCTTCGAGGAACTCCGCCTTCCCGATTTCGTGGAGGTCGCGGAAGATGAAGTTGAGGAGAACGAAGATCCACAGGGCGAAGATGACTGCCTTCTTTTCCAGGACGGCGACTCGCTCGTTCAGACCCGTCACAGACTCCGGGCTTGGTGTTGTCTTTGTAGTGGTCACGATGAGGCTCCGATCTTGTTGTTCGCTTCGGTCGGTTCCCTGCCGGTCGATACGGCGTTGGTTGATTTCATCCGATGTGCGGCTGCGATCTTGACTGCGAGTTTGCCGACGGTTCGGCCGCTCTCGATCCGGTCGTAGCCAGCCCGCACATCGCCCATCATGAGAGTGTCGCTGAGATGTGAGCGGACCAGGCCCTGGTCGACGAGTACCGCAAGCTCTGCGAGGTAGCGCGGGTCCTCGCTTTGGACGAACCAGTGACACGACTGCGACCCAAAGCGCCATCGCACAAGCCGCGCCGCTAGGCGTGGGAGCGGGCCGAGCAATCCGTCCTTTTGATGGTCACCAACGACAACCCATCGGCCATCGTCGACAAGCGCTCGCCGGATCTCGCTACCGCTGCGGTTCCCGATGCAATCGATGACGGTGTCCCACCGCTCGGACGTGAAGTCCTCGGAGCCGTAGTCGATGATCTGGTCGGCGCCGAGGCCCGTTACGAAGGCCGCGTTCTTGCTGGAACAGACCCCGGCGACACAGCTTGCTCCGTGCGCCTTGGCGATCTGCACGGCGTAGTGACCGACTCCTCCAGATGCGCCGTTCACGACGACTCGCTTGCCGGCGACATCGCCCCGTTCCACTGCTTCCAACGCGGCCGCTCCGGCGATCGGCAATGCAGCGCACTCGAACTCGGTCATCTCCGTCGGAGCGAGCCATATGCGATCCGCCTCAGCGATGGCGTACTCAGCGTATGCGCCGGTCACCCACCCGAAGACTGACTGTCCTATCACGAAGTCGGAAACGCCGGACCCGATCTGGTCAACCACCCCGCACGCTTCACGGCCGGGGATCTCGTGCCTTGGACGACGGAGGCCCTCGGCGAGTCGGACAAGGCTCGGCTGTCCGGTAGCAAGGTGCCAATCCATGGGGTTGACAGTGCTCGCGGCGACCTTGATCCGGAGTTGTCCTGGCCCCGCAAAGGGCACGGGACGTTGGCTTGTCTCGATCGCATCGAGCCCGTAGGCAGGCTGCACGACTGAGGTCATGGTGTCTGGTGTTGAAATCACGGCTGTTCCTTGTCTTTCTATTCGTTCGTGTCAGGCATCCTGTAGCATGAGTTCCGTACAGTGTACTGACTTCTCCGTACACTGTACGGAGAACGGGAAGGTTTGACAACCATGACCACCAAAGACAGACCAAAACTCACAAGAGAGGCGATCGTCGACGCCGCAATCCGCGTTGCTGATCGGGACGGACTGGCCAAGCTGTCGATGCGAAACCTCGCCAAAGAGCTTGGCTTCGAGGTCATGTCGCTCTACACGCATGTGAGCAACAAAGCCGACCTCCACACCGGAATGGTCGAACATTGCATCGACCAACTCGAGACGCCCGACATCGACGACACGTTCGACTGGCGCACCGCCTTGCGAAAACACGCGCTCGACCTCAAGGCGCTGTTCGAACACCACCCCTGGTCGGTTGAGCTCTGGGTGAGGTCGATCCCCGGGCCGCGCCGGTTCGATCTGATGGACTGGCAACTCGCAGCCTTCGCAGCCTCAGGGCTGAGTGAACATGACGCGCACAGGGCCTACCACGCATTCTTCAACCACACCGTTGGCTACATGCTCCAACGCCACGCGATGACCTTCGCCGGCGACGAAGCAGCGATCGGAAAAATGATCGCCACGCTCGACCCCGATCGACACGCCCACGTGCTGCACCACGTCGACCAACACCGCAACGGCCACATCGACGATTCGTTCGAATTCACACTCGACCTACTTCTCGATAGCCACAGCCCCGAACAACGTCCCCCCGCAATCTGAGCCGCACCCGGAGTCGCAAACCGAGCCGCAGCTCAAGATCCTGCGGCGAAGTGCTCTACCGGTGAAGCCCAGAGGCCTTCGCCAGCGGCGCAGTTCCCCACACACCGCCGGGGTCGGCACTGCTGCGCCCTGCTGCGAGCGCAATATCGTCCATTCGTCAGCTTGCCCAGTGGCACTTTCGGAGCGGGTTGCCGCCGTCGACAAACAGGCGCCCCCGGACACCGGCGTCGATAAATCCCACCGCCGACGCGGCCAGGTGGCGTACGGGTTCTTTGGTCCATGGCTCGAGACGACGCCACTGTGGCCAGACGTCGCCCCGAGCCTTTTGGCTACTGCTGGCAATCCGCTTTTGAGCGGGCGAGGCCGTCGAGAATGAGGTCGAGCACATAGCCAAACTCGTCATGGTTGCCATGGCCCTCAACGTGGTATCTCACGTGCTCGGCGACACGCGGATAGTCGCCTTGGGTGAGCAGGCCCTGCACGCGGTTGCGCATTTCTTCTGTATCGGTCTGCGTGTCGCCGTAGGCAACGCGCTGACGAGCGAACCCCTGAATGTGGTTCGTCAACGCGTGGAATCCGAGATCGGCGACATCCGGCGGCAGCTGAGCGCCGGCAAGCACTTCAAGCAGCTGTTCCGTGAGCGCGAATCGATACGGGCCCGGCCAGACAGTGGACCACTCTGGGATCGCCCACGGATGGCGGAGGAGAGCCTCATGCGTCGCTACAGCGAGCTGTCGAGCGGCCGCGGTCCAATCGCCGGTGGTTTCTAGCTCGACCTCGCTGGCAACCCGATCGACAAGTGCTTCGACGAGTGTGTCCTTGTCGGCGACGTAGTAGTAGAGCGACATCACGCCAGCTCCAAGTTCGGTAGCGAGCTTGCGCATGCTTAGCTGGGCGATCCCCTGCTCGTCCGCCATTCCAAGTGCTGTCTCCACAATGTGGTCCAGCGTGAGGACTGGTTTACCGCCGCGTTCCTTTTTGGGCCGTCCCATGAAACATCTCCCGCTGTTGGGCTTTCTCGTACGCTGTACTATAATCTCGATCCATGACTATTCGTACACCGCACCATAACAGTCCCAATCCGATCACGATGACCTTCCCGGCGACCCTTTCATCCAGAGTTGCGGGCCCGCAGCTGCTGTCAACGATCTGGATCTCCGTGCTTCTCAGCATGCTTTTCCGCGACGTGCACGAGTACCTCCGCGATGGCTTCATCGCCGAACTCGCGAGCGCCGGCACCGTCAACGGCGGCGAAGTCACCGGCACGACGCTGCTCGTCTCAGGGATCGTGCTGCAGCTACCGCTCGCCATGGTCGTCCTGGCACGGGTTCTGCCTCGACGAACGAACCGACTCGCCAACATCATGGTCGCCGCCATAATGGCAATGGGTGTTGCCGGCACGTGGCCCAAAGACGCTGACGACATCGTCTTCGGTATCTTCCAGCTGGCCAGCCTCGCCTTCATCGCCGTCATCAGCTATCGGTGGTCGAATGACGACGCGACGCACGAACCCGTTGCCTTGTCAGGCCACTCAAGAATCTCGCGACGTTTGCGCTCGCCGAGAGCATCGAAGATGGTGTTCATCTACTCGGTGGAGTTGCCATCGGGTGTATAGAAGTCGGCGCTTCGCTCGGCTGCTTCTCGTGCCGTTTCAACCGTGTCGCCGTCGTTGATGGCGGCGTCGGCCCATGCCGTTGCAGCCGAGCGACGAAATACGGCACCTTGAGGCGAACCCCAAAACAGAAGTTCATCCGCTGGGTCAACGCTTCTCCTGTCGCGAGACGTTGGCTGCGGACCAGCATCGTCAGATCCCATCCGAGCCCAATCGCTCCGGGACCGTACTGCTCCCAGAAAAGCGCGTCGACCGGCGACTCGTGAACGAGCTCAAGGGCTGTCCCAGTTCCAGTCGGTTCGAGTGTCACACGTAGCCACGACATCGACCCGTCGTACTCCCAGGTGACCGCAAAGGAGCTCGGCTCGTCGCAAGCCTCGATCAGACCGCCAGAGCTTCCTTCAAGCTGATACCGCGAGCCGACCTTCAGGTCACCACTCGCGGTCGCATAGTCTCTTGGACGAAGCGCTGTCTCAACAAATAGCGGTAGTTGAAACCCTGGCACACTCTTGCGGAACTCAGTCCAACAAAAATCCTAGGAAGAAATCTCAACGCTGTGCGTCCCGGCGTTGCCCGGGTACCCGAGACAATCTCGCCGACTCGGACACTGACGCGTGTACTAACGCTTGTGTCGGAGGGGCGAGTTTAACCCTAAGTACACGCGCTCCCTGGAGCGTCGAACTGCTTGCGGCGTAGGCGTTTTGCCTGCTCAGGGCCCATGCTTCGGTTCTACATGGCTCCGGTGTTGGCCCCAAGCTTCCCCTGGTCGTGCTAGCGGACGGCGGCGAGTTGGCCAATCCGGCTGCGGTTCCGCCAGAGATGCATGAACATCAAGATGATGCAGAGGAAGCCGGTAATCGTGTGCGTGATCGGCCAGACTCCTGCGTCCGACCATTCGAGCCAGATCGGGAAGCCGGTGACGATGCACACTGCCGTCAACAGTCCGAGCACGGCGTTGAGCACCGCGAGCGCGAACTCTCGGTCGGTGCGGCCGCGTGCAGTGACGCGCCTGATCCAAGCTGCGTTGCCCAGGAGGTGCAGTGCGATGACCGGCACCAGCAGGATCCCGACCCATGAATGGACCCCGTAGTCAGGTCCTTCCCGGGTGATGAATTCCGTGAGGAAGCCAACCAGCAATGCCGTGTCGACGGCGATCTTGGACCGCCGACGACGAAGCACGGATCCGGTGCTCCCCGGGTTCCCAGGGCTATGCACCACTGATCCTTGTTTGTGTTGGCGTGTCGGGGGTTGCTGCCAGCGCCGAGCGGGGAGCCGCGTCCCGATCGAAAAGCTCGCGGAAGTTGTTCCCAGCGACGTCCTCGAGGGCGTTGTCGACGACAATCCGCACCTCACCTGTATTCCAAGGCTCGTCGGGTGTGAATGACCACGACGTCTCGCCGTCGCCGGGGCGCGGCGTGCCGGCGACCAGTTGTCCGCCACCGTCAACGACGCAGAGGGCATCGTCGAGGAGGTGGCGGTCGAACGGCCGGTCGAAGACGATCCGCAATGCATCGCGTGTTCCAGGTCGCGGCGGCTGCCAGCTCCACCGCTCAACGCTGGGCGGCTCCCTCAGGGCGCCGCCGACGAGAAAGTGCTTCGAGAACGATGGCAGTACTGATGAGCCGTCGGCGGATGGCCAGCCCTGGTCGACGGTCAGCTCGTAGCGATGTCCTTCGAGAAGCGCGGGGCCGAGATCGAGGTTTGTGGCAACGCTCCGCTTGATGCGGCCCGGGTCGATCAGAACCGTCAGGCGCGTCCGATCGGCGTTCCAGA
>SHLQ01000174.1 GCA_004282895.1 Acidimicrobiales bacterium | reverse complement strand
CTGCCGTGCTGGCGTCGGCGGCGGATCGCTTCAGGTAGCCGAGTGCCAGCCAGCCAGAATCGGTAGGGGCAACAGAGGTCAGGGTCGCGACATCCGCGCCGTCGACAGCAACCGCGTCCCCAACGGACGGCACGGCACCATCACCTGCGAATCGGCGCAGCTGCACGGGCGTGTTGTTGCCGCGGGAATCCACGCGGGCGACCAGCTCCTGTCCGGTGTAACAACCCTTCGTGAACGACGCCGATTCATTGACGATGCCAGCGGCCGCGGGAATGGTGTCCTCCGAAAGCTCGGAGCCCATTGCCGGGCGGCCAGCCGAGATTCGCATCGCGGCGTACTGTTCGTCCGACATCAGGTCAGCCGTGGGTGGCACCAGTTCGGGGGCGAGCACATCGACGCCGTTATCGACGACGGCAACGATCGGTGCGTCGAGCGCAGCGGGCGTTTCACCGCGGTAGGCGTGGAAGTGCCAAGACTCGAGCGCCAGCTCCACCTTGACCCGAAGCATGAACCGCTTCAGCCGCGCCATCAGGACATCGCCCCACCCGGCATCAACATCCAGCGCGAACTCGCCATCACCCACGCGAGTGATCCGAAACCAGGCGTCGATCTTGCCCTGCGGTTGCAGGATGAGGCTGTTGGCCGAGCTCCCGACGGCGATCGCGTCGACGTCCTGGCTGATTTGGCCCTGCAGATAACTGGCCGCATCCGCTCCCGAGACAAGGACCACGTCACGTTGACCGACATACACGCTCACTGCTCTTCCTCCTGGGTACGACGTTGCTGGGTCATCAGGCGAGCTCCGGGCACGGCCGCGAGCAGCGCCTTCGACTTGTTCACACACTCCTCGTGTTCGTCACGAGGCACGCTGTCCGCCACAATCCCCGCACCCGCTTGGACGGAGGCTCGATTGCCGCGAACGAACATCGTCCGAATCGCGATCGCCGTGTCGATCGTTCCCGAGAAGTCGATGTACCCCACAACTCCGGCGTAGGGACCACGTTTGACCGGTTCGAGTTCGTCGATGATCTCCATTGCCCGGACCTTGGGTGCACCCGACACGGTGCCCGCAGGAAGGGTGGCGCGCAGCACATCGATGGCGGTCTTGCCTTCTGCCAACTCACCGGAGACCTGCGACGTGAGGTGCATGACGTGGCTGTAGTGCTCGAGTTCCATCAACTGGTCGCGGGTCTCGGTGCCGTAGGCGATGACACGACCGATGTCGTTGCGGGCGAGGTCGACGAGCATGACGTGCTCGGCCACTTCCTTCGGGTGTTCTCGCAGCTCAGCACCCAGTCGACGGTCCTCCTCGTCGGTTGCACCTCGTCGTCTGGTGCCGGCGATCGGGCGGGAGATGACCCGTCCACCAATCAGCTGCACCAGCGGTTCCGGGGAGGCACCGACGATGCTGAGCTCGCCGATACGAAGGAAGTACATGTACGGACTCGGATTGACCTGACGCAGAACGCGGTACAGATCGAATGGCTCGGCATCGAGGTCGAAATCGAATCGTTGCGCGAGTACCACCTGGAAGATGTCTCCCGCCAGGATGTACTCCTTTGCAACCTCGACCGCCTGCATGTATGCGTCGGCGCCCATGGTCGAATCGACCTCCGGCAGCGGCTGGTCGAGTGGAGGCGGAGTAACAAGAGGTTCATCGAGCGGCCGAGCCCCGTCGGATCGCAGCTCGATCACCCGACGAACCGCGTCGTCATAGATGTCGCGAAGCTGCGTTTCCGTCGCTGCCTCCGGGATGATGGAGTTCGCGATCAGTGTGACCTGCTGCTTCCAATGATCGAAGGCCGCCAACTCACCGATCATCGCCATCACGGCGTCGTCGTATCCCCGATCATCCGGCGGAATGTTGGGCAGGCGTTCGACCTCGCGGACCACGTCGTATCCGAGGTATCCCATCAACCCCGAATGCATCGGCGGCAGCGCCTCGATCTCCGGGGACGTGAACGTGTTCAGCAGGATCTCGAGGGTGTCGAGCATGCCCTCGCCGCTGGGAACATGAGCCGCGAGCGGACCATCAACCACCGCCACACCGCCCGTCGAACGAATGGTGGCCAGCGGATGCCGACCGAGGAACGACCAGCGGCTCCATCGTTCCCCGTTCTCGACCGACTCGAGCAGGAAGCCGTCGGAATCACCCACACAGCGGGCGAAGATCGCCACCGGGGTCACCTGATCGGCAAGCAGGGACGTCCAGACCGGGACAATACGATGTTCGGCGGCGTGAGCGGCGAACTCGTCGAACGTGGGATGGATGGTCACCGTGACCTCAGAGGTACAACCCGGTGGAGCCTTCTTCTTCGAGACGGCCGGCCGCAACGGCGTGGATGTCTCGTTCTCGAAGGATGATGTAGTCAGCGCCGCCCACTTCGACTTCGTAGCGATCCTCAGGATTGAACAACACCTGGTCGCCGAGCTCCATGTTGCGAACGTTGGGTCCGGCCGCAACAACCTCGGCCCACGTCAGCCGCTTGCCCATCTGCGCAGTGGCCGGAATGAGAATGCCACCCGCGGAACGCCGCTCACCTTCGGCCTCGTCGAACTGCACGAGAATGCGGTCGTTGAGCATCTTGATCGGAAGCCGTTCGCCGGCAGCGTTATCGGGCGCGATCGACGCCGTTTTGGATGAAGCCACCCGTCAAGACTACTGGGGAGGCCGCACGGTAACCCCACGCGACAGCATGTGGTTCTTGGCATCAGCAATGGTGTGTTCGCCGAAGTGGAAGATCGAGGCAGCCAGCACCGCTTCGGCGTGGCCATCGATCACCCCTTCGGCGAGGTGATCGAGCGTGCCAACACCACCCGACGCAATCACCGGCACCCCAACCGCGTCGCTGATCGTCTGTGTGAGCTCGATATCGAATCCATCCCGGGTGCCGTCGCGATCCATCGAGGTCAGCATGATCTCACCTGCGCCGAGGCGCTCGACCTCATTGGCCCACGTCACGGCACAGATGCCCGTCCGGGTTCGACCGCCGTGGGTGTACACCTCAAAGCCACTGGCCGGCGCGTCCGCGTCCGCACTGCGGCGGGCGTCGATGGAAGCCACCACACACTGGGAGCCGAACTCCCGCGCCAAGTCGCTGATCAGCTCGGGCCGACGAACCGCAGCCGTGTTCACCGCCGTCTTGTCCGCCCCCACCCGAAGCAGGCGCCTCGCATCGTCGACGGTGCGGATGCCGCCACCAATCGTGAACGGAATGAAGACTTCCTCTGCGGTGTGGCGAGCAACCTCCACGATCGTGTCGCGCTGATCGGACGATGCCGTGATGTCGAGGAACACGAGCTCATCGGCACCTTGCTCGTCATAACGGGCCGCCAACTCGACCGGGTCGCCGGCGTCGACAAGATCGAGAAAGTTGACACCTTTGACGACCCGACCGGCCTCAACATCGAGGCACGGAATGACGCGCGCAACATTCGTCATGTCGCACCATCACACAGTGCGACGAAGTTGGCGATGATCGCGATGCCTACCGGCCCCGACTTCTCGGGATGGAACTGGGTCGCCATCACCGAACCGCGCTGGGCGGCGGCAACCACGTCTCCCCCATAGTTGCAGGTGGCGACCACATCGTCGGTCATCTCCGGAGCGAAGCTATGGACGAAGTAGACCCATGCGTCTTGGGGCAACCCGGCCAGCAACGGCGACGGCGCGGTCGAGTGCAATTGGTTCCACTGCATCTGCGGCCGCTTCACCTCGTCGCTCAGCTCGATGATCCGACCAGGGAGTACGCCGAGTCCCTCAACACCCGGACTCTCCTCGCTGGACTCGTACAACGCCTGCATCCCAACGCAGATACCAAGAAACGGCACCTGCCGGGCAACGGCGTCGGCGGCGATTGCGTCGACTCCGGTCTCCCGGATCGCCTCCATGACGCGACCGAACGCCCCCACCCCGGGAAGCACGACCCCATCTGCTGCCTCGACCTCAGCCGCGTCTGCGGTCAGGAATGACTCGGCGCCCACGCGCTCGAGTGCCTTCTGCGCGGACCGCAGGTTGCCGATGCCGTAGTCCAGAACCGCGATGAGCGGCTTGGTCACAGCGTGCCTTTGGTTGACGGCAGGCCGCCTCCGGTGACTGCGACGGCATCACGAAGAGCGCGCGCCACACCCTTGAAGCTGGCCTCGATGATGTGGTGGGTGTTTCTACCCCGGACCGACGTGAGGTGCAGCGTTATGCCGGAGCTCATCACGAACGCCCGCCAGAACTCTTCACACAGCTGCGGATCGAAGGGTGGGTCACCCAGGATCTTCTCTCCTGGGAAATCGACGTCGTAGTGAAGGAAGGGCCGGCCGGACAGGTCGAGCGACGTTTCCACGAGCGCTTCATCGAGCGGAATGGCGTTGGACGCGAAGCGACGAACACCAACTTTGTCACCCAGCGCCTCCTTGAAGACCGAGCCGAGCAGGATTCCGGTGTCCTCGACCGTGTGGTGCGAGTCGATCTCCAGGTCGCCGGTGGCCTCGATCGTCAGATCAAAGCCGCCGTGACGGCCCAGCTGGTCGAGCATGTGATCGAAGAACGGCAGCCCGGTGGTGCAGTTCGTCGTGCCATCACCATCGAGTTCGAGCTCGATTGCGATCTGCGTTTCTTTGGTGTCCCGGCGAGCGGAGGCGGTGCGCATCGGATCAGTGTAGGAGCGCCTGGGAATCGTGCGTCAGAGGAGAATGTCACGCAGCGCGTCGAGCAGCCGATCGTTCTCCTCCGGTGTCCCGATCGTGACCCGCAAACACCCGTCCAGACCGGGCCAACTCGCGCAGTTGCGCAGAAGGATCGACCGGTCCACCAGCTCCTGCCAGACCTCGTTCCCGTCGCGATCATCGGGGCGGAACAGGAAGAAGCTGGCCTGACTCGGCCACGTGGTCACGGGAAGATCTTGAAACGCCTCGAGTAGACGCCCCCGCTCCTCAATGACCTGGGCCACGCGTGCATTCATATCGTCGGAGAAGCCAAGGGCGGCCAGACCCGCCGCCTGTTTCATGGCATCGAGATGATAGGGCAGGATCACGTTCTCGAGCTCCTGCACCAACCACCTCGGCCCCAACAGGTACCCCAACCGAGCGGCCGCCATCGACCACGTCTTGGAGAACGTGCGGGTCACCACAAGAGGCACATCCTCAGCGATGAGACCAACAGCGGACGTCGGGGCGAACTGACCATAGGCCTCGTCCATCACCAGAAGTGTTCGCCGGCCCTCCACCATGGCGAGGACCTCGCTGACGGTGTGCGGTGGATCCACGAGGCCGGAGGGATTGTTTGGCGAGCACAGGAAGACCACATCGGGGTCGGCTTCGTCGATCACTCGTTGCACTTCGTCGAGGTCAAGACTGAAGTCGTCTCGACGTCGCCCTTCGACCACCTCGGTGCCTGTTGTACGCGCGATGTGGGAATGCAGAGCGTAGGTCGGCTCGAAGACGGCGGCGCAGCGACCCGGACCACCGAACGCCAGGAGCAGCGTCTGCAGCACTTCGTTCGAGCCGTTCGCGACGAACACCTCTGCCGCGGTTCGGTCGTAGCGTGCGCCGATGGCCGCCCGCAGCTCGGACGCCGTTCGATCCGGGTAGCGATTCCATCGGACTGCTTCGACCGCTTCCATAACCTGGCGGGTGAACGCCTGGGGCGGAGGTGCCGGAGCCTCATTTGTATTCAGGCGAACCTCAACATCGAGCTGCGGCGAGTGATACCCCTCCCGCAGCGCAAGGTCGTCTCGCACCCGCGGACGATTAGACGTCACGTCAGTAGACCCGAAGTGCGGCGCTCAGACTGCGCGTGGCCGTCCGTAGGGAACGCTCCACGTCGAACAATCGAATGGCCACGTCATCGCGTTCGGTCCCTCGGTGACGTTCGGCCACCTCGGTCACGCGAGCCATGAGTTCGTCAATTTGGGTGGCAACAGTGGAAAGTTCGGCTTCGTCCGAGGTCATTTCACGAGTCTGGCCGACCTACAGACAAAGGCCTACTTCGATGGCCAGGAAAGCGCGAAATTGCTGTGTTTTCAATGTCCGTACTTTTGACAAATGAGCGTATGAAAAGGCTGATTTATCAGTACTTTTTGTTTTTTAATTCAAAATTGTCGCAGCCCCGTCCGAGCGTGTTACGGTTTCTCTCGTGCCCGCAGGTTCCGCCACCTGCGACGCACGGCGCGACACGCCAAAGGGAACCGCCGCCCTTGTGTCGCCGAAAGAGCGGGTGCTACGGCACCCGCTCTTTCCATTTCTAGCTCGAACTTCCGTCGAGATCCGCGGACGCGCTCGTGGTCGCTACACGCAGCTCCGCTCCCCGCACGGCGGAGCCGCCGTTCGTGCGTATACACCGATATTCGTGGGTACACCCGTGCGCCTGTATACGCGCGTGCACCGGCTCCGCCGTGGAGGGGCAAATTCCTGCGGAATTTGCCCACGCAGGCTTCCGCGGATTTTCGGCGGAAGTCCGAAAAGTGATTCACCCCTACTCTGTAGGGGTGATTGTTGAGCGTCGAGATGACTTGCCTTCGGTGGTGCATATCACTGTCGATC
>SHLQ01000173.1 GCA_004282895.1 Acidimicrobiales bacterium | reverse complement strand
GCGTCACCGACCCGACAACCTGATCTGGGTAATGCCAGCGGAGGAAGTCATGATCCGTTTCACCACCACCGTGGCCGTGAGTTTGCTCGCGGTCCTCGCCACCTCGTGCGGAAGCGATACCGATGTCGCTGCCGCGACCGGCTGTTTCGAAGACCCCGGCCTGTCAGCTGTACAAGCCTCAAACGATGACCTTTCGGGCACGAGCATCACCCTCATAACCCACGACAGTTTCTTCGTTTCCGAGGGCCTGCTCGATTCCTTCACGGAGACGACCGGCATTGAGGTCACTCAGGTCGCGGCGGGCGACGCTGGCCAACTCGTGACCAGCGCCGTGTTGACGGCAGGCAACCCCGCGGCCGATGTCATGTTCGGCGTCGACAATACGTTCATGTGTCGGGCCCTTGAAGCCGACGTCTTCCTGCCTTACGAGTCCACCGTCGGGCCGATCGTCGACGGGCTCACGGTCGATCCGCTCTCCCGCCTCACGCCGATCGACTACGGCGATGTGTGTGTCAACTACTGGAAGGACGAACTCCCGGGCGACGTGCCAACGTCGCTCGCAGACCTGGCCGACCCGGCCAACACCGGGCAGTTCGTGACCGAGAACCCGGAGACATCCTCACCCGGCTTCGCGTTTCTGCTGGCGACAATCGCCGAGTACGGCGAGGACGGCTGGGAGCAGTACTGGGCCGACCTGGTCGACAATGACGTCGAGGTGACCGCAGGCTGGAACGATGCCTACTACGCCTCGTTCACCGCTGGCGGCGGACCTCGTTCGATCGTCACGTCGTATGCATCGAGCCCTCCGGCGGAGTTCCTCTTCGCCGACCCTCCCGTCGACGCCCCACCGACCGACGTACTGACGGCCAGCTGCTATCGCCAGGTGGAGTACGCCGGAATCCTCAACGGGACGGAGCATCCCGCAGCGGCGGCACAACTCATCGACTTCATGCTCAGCCCGACCTTCCAGAACGACATCCCCTTGAACATGTTCGTGTATCCGGTCAATGCCGACGCCGAACTGCCGCAGGCCTTCGTGGACTTCACCGCCACGGTGGACGCTCCCCTTTCGATCGACCCGGAGACCATCGAGGCCAACCGCGACGACTGGACGAGGCGATGGAACGACGTCGTCTTCGGGTAGGCCAAGCCCGATGAGCCTCCGTCCTGCGATTCGCCTGCTGGCGGTGACGGGACCTCTCCTTGTCCTGGCGATCTTCTTCGCCTGGCCTGTCGTCGAGCTCCTGGTACGCGGCTTCACCGATGATGAATTCTCGATCAGTGACGTCGCCGGGTCACGCTCACTGCGATCGGTCATCTGGTTCACGGTCTGGCAAGCGATGGTCTCGACGATCGCGACCCTCGTCATTGCGATGCCATTGACGGCGGTGCTTGCGAACGTCCGGTTCCGCGGACGTCGAATCGTGCGGGCGCTCGTAACGGTCCCGTTTGTGCTGCCAACCGTTGTGGTTGCAGGGGCGTTCATCGCCACGAGCAACGAACTGGGCGTCACCGACGGCACGTTCTCACTCAGCCGAAGCGTGTTCGGAATCATCGTCGCCCACGTGTTCTTCAACGTCGCGGTCGTGGCGCGAACCGTGGGCGGCTACTGGAGCCAACTCGCCCGGGATGATGAACAGGCTGCACGGATGCTCGGATCAGGACCCGTTCGGACGTTCCTTACGATCACGCTGCGGCGACTTCGGCCCTCGGTGCTGGCCGCAACGTCGATCATCTTCCTGTTCACGTTCACGTCGTTCGGCATCGTCTTGATTCTCGGCGGATCCCGCCAACGAACGATCGAGACGGAGATCTACCGGTACGCCATCAACCGTGCAGACTTTGGCACGGCAGCGGCGCTCTCCGTCCTGCAGCTGATCGCGGTCGTCGCACTCGTGATGGCCAACACGCGCCTGCGGGGACGGCTGACCACGGACCGCATCACCGTCGACCGGGCGCGAAGCCCCCAGACGAACGCTGGCCGTCTTGCTGCATGGGCCGTCGTCGCCGTCACCGTCGGCGCGCTGCTCGTTCCCGTGGCGGTTCTGCTGCTGCAGGCCCTGTCGACTGCTGGCGGGTATGGCTTTGATCACTTCCGGGCACTGACCGACCGGCCGCCGTTTCTCACCGTTTCACCCGGCCGGACCGTGCTCAACTCGCTCCTGTTCGCTGCCGTCGCCACGGCGATCGCCACCGTGGTCGGCGGCTGGGCATCATTCGTGATCGCGTTCGGTCGTCGCCGGTGGTCCCGGCTGACCGAGCTCGGCTACCTGCTCCCCCTCGGTACATCCGCGGTCACGCTTGGTCTCGGAATTCTGATCACGTTCGACACCGGCTGGCTCGACCTTCGCGGATCCTGGATCATCATTCCGCTCGCGCAGGCGCTCATCGGCATCCCGTTCGTAACCAGGGCCGTGGCCCCAGTGCTGCAGGCCATCGACCCCACGCTCCGCGAGGCCGCGGCGAGTATGGGCGCAACCCCAACCCAGATCAGACGCGACATCGATCTCCCGATCGCTCGGCGGGCACTACTCGTTGGTGCGGGATTCGCCTTCGCCATCTCGCTCGGAGAGTTCGGGGCGACATCATTCGTCGGAAGAGATCCGGATCGTATGACCGTCCCGCTCGCAATCGCGCGGCTACTGAGTCAGCCCGGCGATGCAATTCGGGGCCAGGCGATGGCGCTCAGTGTCATTCTGATGCTGGTCACGATGATCGTCCTCGTCGTGATTGACCGAGTCGATCAGGACGTACTCATCTGAGTAAGGTCGGCGGCATGGAACAGGTCAGCTGGACACGAATGGAAGAGGGCACCCGGGAGGACTACGAATTCCTCGGCTCGGTGTTTCACGACTTCACCAGCGCGGCCCATGTCGACAATCTCGTGCGTCTGCTCAAAGCCCTGGAGGGGCCCAATCTCGGCTACCAGATCGACCGGTATGGCCATTCGCTGCAGTCCGCATCCCGAGCCCTGCGTAACGACGAAAGCCTCGACCTGGTCATCGGCGCGTTACTCCACGATGTTGGTGACTCCATCGCGCCAGCCAACCACAGCGCGATGGCGGCGTCCCTGATTCAGCCCTACGTCGACGACGAGACCCATTGGGTCATCAAACATCACGGGTTGTTCCAGGGGTACTACTACTTCCATCACCTCGGCGGCGACCGTGATGCGCGGGAGTTGTTTGCCGACCACCCGTACTACGAGTCCTGCGTGCGGTTCTGCGCCGAGTATGACCAGAACTGCTTCGATCCGGACTACCCGAACGTCGCAATTGAAGACTTCATCCCGATGATGGAGGAGTTGTTCAGTCGAGAGTCACGCGTGCCGGGCGTCGCTCCACTCGGAATGACGGCCGATTCGCCCCTTCCGTGACGTTCCGCCCGATTGTCGGGACCCTCGCCTACATCTGGGATCGCGACAACGACGTGGTGCTCATGGTCAGTCGAAACGCCCGGCCCGATGACGATCAGTTCGGCAAGGTCAATGGTCTCGGCGGCAAACTCGAACCCGATGAGGACATCGTCGAGAGTCTCCGCCGCGAGATCCGCGAAGAAGCATTGATCGAACTGACTGACCTCTCACTTCGGGGCACGGTGACCTGGACGAACTTCGGGCCCAAAGATGAAGAGTGGCTCGGCTTTCTCTTCCTCGTGACCGACTGGACCGGGACGATTCCCGGGAGCAACGACGAGGGTACCTTGCATTGGGTTCCCCGATCCCGACTACTGCAGGCGTGCGATGAGGATCCGACCGTGCGCGAGGATGCCGGGCTCAACATGTGGGCGGGCGACCGCCACTTCGTGCCGCTGGTGTTCGATGAAGACCCGCGCACATTCCATGGAACGATGCCCTACGACGGCGACCAGCCGAAGAGCTGGACGTACCACCGACTCTGAACAGGTCAGCCGATCCATTCCTTGAGTTGCGTGATCGTGCCGAGTGGATCATCACCCATTGGCCGGGCCGTGAGGGCGGTGACACCGGACTCGCGGAACTTCACGAGCTGGTCCTTGATGAACCCCTCGGTGCCGATCAGGTTCGTCGCTGCCAGGAACTCGTCGGGGATGAGCGCGGCGGCTTCGTCCTTCTTGCCGTCGAGGTAGAGGTCCTGGATCTGCTCGGCCTCGGCCTCGTAGCCGTATCGGCTGAAGAGGGTGTTGTAGAAGTTCTTCGACTTCGCCCCCATGCCGCCGATGTAGAGCGCAGTGTGGGGCCGCACGAAATCGCGCACTCCCGCAGCTTCTTCGTCGCTCTTGCAGATGACGACCACCCCGCCGGCCAACGTCTCGAGCTCACCCAATGACGGGTCACGTTTCGCCTTTCCGGCGTCGAGCGCAGTCCCCCACGCGGCCTGCACCTTGTCGGGGTGGTAGAAGATCGGCATCCAGCCGTTGGCGACCTCTGCGGTCATCTCGACGTTCTTCTCTCCGATGCTCGCGACGTAGATGGGGATGTCCTCGCGCAAGGGCGTGTTGATGAGCTTGAGCGGCTTGCCGAGCCCGGTGCCGCCTTCGGTGAGGGGCATGTCGTAGTTGCGTCCGTGGTGCTCGAGACGCTCGCGTTTCCACACCTTGCGGCAGACTTCGATGACCTCGCGGGTCCGGCCGATCGGCCGGTTGTACGGCACGCCGTGCCACCCCTCGATCACCTGCGGGCCCGAGGCGCCAAGGCCGAGCGCGAAGCGTCCACCGGACAACGAGTCGAGTGTTGCGGCCGTCATGGCGATCAACGTTGGGGTGCGGGTGTAAATCGGGAGGATGCCCGAGACGAGCTCCATGTTCTCCGTGTGGGCAGCCAGGAATCCGAGCGTGGAGACGGCATCGAAGCTGTACGCCTCGGCAACCCATGCCATGTCCACGCCGGCCTTTTCCATCGCCTGAACGTTGGCTACGGCCTTCGTTGGATCGTCGCTGTAGTCAATGGTCATCGCAATCTTCATGGCTTGAGGTTACTCATTGGTAGACGACTACTCTCAACCCTGGGACGGCACGCAGGGAGATGACAATCATGCAGACCAAGCTTGTAATCGGTGGAGAACGCCGGGACGGATCAGAGGGCGACACAGTCGACGTTCTCAACCCCGCCAACGGCGAGCTTGTGGCGACGGTGGCCGCGGGTTCGGTCGACGACATGCTCGCGGCCTGTGATGTCGCATCGGAGGCTCAGAAGTCGTGGGCGGCAACCGCCCCCCGGGTTCGGGCCGAGCTGCTTCGAGGCTGTTATCAGGTCATGATCGACAACGCGGACGCGCTCGCCGACATCATCGTGGCCGAACACGGCAAACCCAAGGCCGACGCCTTGGGGGAGATCGCCTACGGGGCCGAGTTCTTCCGGTGGAACAGCGAGGAAGCGGTTCGCCTGCAGGGCACCGTAGGGATGAATCCCGCGGGCAACGCGCGCATGATCGTCCACCATCCGCCGGTTGGTGTCGTACTCATGGTCACACCATGGAACTTCCCGGCCGCGATGATCACCCGCAAGATAGCGCCCGCGCTCGCCGCCGGAAATGCCTGCGTGATCAAGCCGGCGAAAGAGACGCCGCTGACGGCACTGGCACTGGCCGACCTGTTCGAGAACGAGGTTGGCCTGCCGGCCGGCCTCGTCAACATGGTCACCACCAAGAGCGCATCGAAGCCGGTCGCCGCAGCGATGGACCACAACGCGATTCGTATGGTGTCCTTCACCGGTAGCACCGAAGTGGGTCGCATCCTGTTGCAGCAGGCCTCGGGCCGAGTACTCAAAACCGCTATGGAACTCGGCGGCAACGCCCCGTTCATCGTGTTCGCCGACGCCGACCTCGACGCCGCTGTTGAAGGCGCGCTGGCTGCCAAGATGCGCCACAGCGCGGAAACCTGCACCGCCGCCAACCGGTTCTTCGTGGAGGAGTCGGTGATGGACGAATTCGGCGAGAAGCTCGCGGCCGCCATGGGTGCGATGAAGGTCGGCGACGGTACAGCCGAGGGAACGCAGGTGGGTCCGCTCATCAACCAGGACGCCGTCGACAATGTCGACCGGCTGGTGACGGCTGCGGTGGCCGGCGGCGCCACCGCCCTGTCCGGCGGATCACCCATGGACGGCCCCGGATTCTTCTACCCGCCAACCGTGCTCGCCGGCGTCTCCCCCGCCAACCCGATCACGTCAGAGGAGATCTTCGGCCCGGTGGCGCCGCTCATCGGCTTCTCCGACGAGGACGACATGATCGCCATGGCCAACGACACGGAGATGGGCCTCATCGGTTACGTGTTCACTGAGGACCTCGCGAAGGGTCTGCGTGTCAGCGAGCAGATTCAGGCGGGCATCATCGGACTCAATCGGGGCGTGGCTTCGGACCCCGCCGCGCCGTTCGGCGGGATGAAACAGTCCGGCGTCGGCCGAGAAGGCGCCAGCGAAGGCATCTACGAGTTCTGCGAAACGCAGTACATCGCTACCAATTGGTAGCGACTGTCACATGTCGGGACTTCTACACCTCGACACTTCCGGTCGAGATCCGCGGAAGCGTTGCATGGGCCTACGGCGCAGCCTCCGGCCCCTCCTCG
>SHLQ01000034.1 GCA_004282895.1 Acidimicrobiales bacterium | reverse complement strand
ACCGCCGACCAGCGGCCCGTTCGATTCCTGCGCGCACCTTGTGGCCTTTCCCAACCGCTAGTTCCGATCCATCGCATTCGATGGACCCGCCCAGCGCCAAGCTAGCCGGTCCGGCACCCGAACTCGCCCATCCGGGGCACTTGTTCGCGAAGGATTCCCCACGAAGTGTGGGGGCGCCGTCAGTGGATCACCGGAATCAGCGCGTGCCGTGGCATTCCTGTAGGCCGCCCGGGGCTCGAACCCGGCACCTTGGGATTAAAAGTCCCCTGCTCTACCCGATGAGCTAGCGGCCCGGGTGATATTCAAATGTACAGGCGGTACATTTCCGCGCGGTGTCTGAAGACGAATTGGTCGCGCAATACCGGTCGTACGGCCTCGCTCTGGGCGATGTCGTTGTGGCCGCCGTGCCGTTGTGGCTTCGGGGTGTGTTCATCGCTCGGTTGGGCAGCGATGCCAGGCTCGACGAACGTTTTGACGACGTGGTGACGCGACTGCAGTCGGAGCTCAAGGATCGGTTCACGCGGTTGGCCACCGCTGATATCGACGAGCCCATCAGCGGGCCGCTCGAGCAGATCCGCCAGGCCACGTCGGAGGCCACGTACCTGCTGCGCGAACTCGATGCCTCACCGGTGGTTCGGGACGAGGCGGTGGCGACGCTCTACCCCGAGGATGTGTTCAGCATCGGCCCGACGGCCGCCAGGGAACTGGGTCAGGAGGTCCACGATGCGAGCATCGCATGGGGGGCAGCCAAGGCGTATCTGCATCTCCATCGCCATCGGGACTGAGTTTCGGGTTCAATGAGAACGTGAAACTTGCGGCTGATCGGCTGATCAACGACTACTCATTACGAGGTTGGGAGTTCGCGCATGCGTACACCGCCCACCTCGACGAGTGGATTCACGCGCAGTGTGCGTCGCTCGACATGGGGGACGGAATCGCGTTGGTCGCGGTCGGTGGGTATGGCCGCCGGGAGATGGCGCCGTACAGCGATCTCGACGTTGCGCTCGTCCACCGAGATGGCGTCGAAGTGAAGGAGATAGCCGAGCAGATTTGGTATCCGCTCTGGGATGCGGGGTTGAAGGTCGGTCACCGAGTTGGTCGCATCGACGAGTTGATCGCCCTGTCACATACCGACCTCGACACCGCAACGGCGCTTCTTGACGTGCGGCTTCTGGCCGGTGACGAATCGGTCGCCTTCGACCTTGCGTTGGCGAGTCACGAGGCCTGGCACAGCGATGCGCTCCACAACGCCACGCGCGTGATCGAGCGGGTGCAGGAGCTGCAGGACGAGACCGGCGAGGTGGCATTCACGCTAGGGCCCGATCTCAAGATTGGTCGCGGTGGTCTGCGCGATGTACATGCGCTCCGTTGGGCAATCGCCACCGGTGTCCTGGAGGAAAACGCTGCCATTCGGTCGCTGCAGGAGCCGGAGGAAACCCTTCTGCGGGCTCGTATTGCGTTGCATCGCGTCACGGGCCGCAGAAACGATCGGTTGATGCTGGACTTTCAGGACGACGTGGCGGAACTGATGGATTATCCGGATGCCGATGCGTTGATGGCGGCGATCGCGGCGGCGGGACGCTCGATCGCGTGGGTCGCAGACGCCCAATGGTTCTGGACGGTTCGTTCCCGGAGCGAGCGTCGCCGCCGCACCGATCACGAACTCATCGACGGCGAGATCGTCGTCGACGGATCACTGCTGCAGCTCGTCGAGGCCGCCGACCCGATTGCGGATCCGGATCTTGTCTTTCGGGTCGCGTTGGCGGCGGCGACGCGCCGTGCCTTTGTGGATAGGACGACTCTTGAACGGCTCGCCGATGAGCGCGTGCGGATTCCGTCACCGTGGACCCGACAGATGCAGGCGTCGTTCGTTGAACTGCTCCTGCTTGGACACAGTGCGATCCCGATATTCGAAGCCTTTGACCAGATGGGCCTCATGTCGCGACTGATCCCGGAATGGGAACCGACACGTTCGAAACCGCAGCGCAACAGTTATCACCAGTACACGGTTGATCGCCATCTTTTGGAGGCCGCCGCCGAAGCGGCCAATCTCGTCGACCGCGTCGAGCGGCCCGACCTGTTGGTCGTCGGCGCGCTGCTGCATGACATCGGGAAGGGCTACCCGGGCGACCACACCGAAGTTGGTGTGGATCTGATCGCGACGATTGCACTTCGGATGGGCTTCAACGACAAGGACTCCAAGACGTTGCAGCAGATGTGCGAACACCACCTGCTGCTACCGGACGTCGCCACGCGTCGCGACCTCGAGGATATGGGCACGATCCAATTCGTGGCCGACACCGTCGAACACGAGCCGCTGCTGATGTTGCTGGCTGCCCTGACCGAAGCCGATAGCACCGCAACGGGACCGAACGCGTGGAATCCGGCCCGCGCCGAACTCGTCTACACCCTCGTGGACAAGACTCGACATGTCATCGAAGGCGGCGACGCCGCGGAGGTTCATACCGCGCGGTTTCCCACGCCGGAGCAGCTGGCGCTCATGGCCGAGCGCACGTTCTCGGTACGAATCGTCGACGCGGGTATCACCGTGGTGCAAGACGATCTTCCTGGTGCATTCAGTCGGGTCGCTGGTGTGCTCACCCTGAACGGCTTGGATATCGTTGCGGCCGCCGCGCACACCGAGGATGGCATGGCGCTATCGGAGTTCCGAGTGAAGAACCCCGAGGAGGTGGACGTCGCCCGCCTCACCCATCAGCTCGAAGAAGGCTTCCGAGGGCGTCTTGCACTGGAAGCGCGGGTGGCGGAACGCCGCGGCACATACTCCAAGGCTCGTAAGCGCTTGTCGGCCCAACCAATCGACACTGCCGTCACGTTCGACAACGAGACATCCATCTCCGCAACCGTGATCGAGGTGAGTGGACTGGACGATATCGGGATGTTGTATCGCATCGCCCGGAGCTTCAATGAGCTCGGTATTGCGATCCAGACGGCGCGGATCCAGACCATCGGTGACATGGTCGTCGACACCTTCTACGTCGCCCACAACGGCAGCAAGGTGCTCGACGAAGAGCACCTGCGTGAGGTCGAGCGGGCGATTCTCTACGCAACCGAAACGAAGTAGCCTCGGTGCAATGACGGAACGGATCGAGCAGGTGACGGAGCGCGAGTTGATGCGCTGGTCCGAGACGCTCTCCGCGCTCGCACGTACCGGTCTGGCGTTCACGGAGTCGCTCTACGAGAAGGAGCGCTACGAGGAGATCTTGTTGATGGCGGCGGAGATTCAAGCCGCGTCCTCGTTGCCCATCGATGTCGAAACGCTCGTGGACGAGTGGACGAAGACCATCGGCCACGGTGTACCCGGCTATGTCACCCCAAAGAACACGGTTGGTGCGGTCGTCGGCAACGACGACGGCGAGATCCTGCTCATCAAGCGAGCTGACTCGGGCGTCTGGCTCTACCCGACCGGCTGGGCGGACGTGGGGTACAGCCCCGCGGAGGTTGCGGTGAAGGAAGTCTGGGAGGAGACCGGCATCAAGACCGAGGTGGTCCAGTTGTTGGGCATCGCCGATGGCATGAGACTTGGTTTCACTCGTATCCCGCTGTACAGCACGGTCTTCCACCTCCGAGCGATCGGCGGCGAACTCAATCCGCATCCGCTCGAATGTGAAGACGTCGGCTTTTTCGCCGAAGATGCCCTTCCCGAACCAATCGTTGGGGCCGACCATTGGGGGCCCCGCGCCTTCGCCGCAATTCGCGGTGAAACCCTGCAACCAACCTTCGACAGCGTTCGCGTGCTGCCGTGGGAGGAAGAACATCATGCCTAACCCATCAGACCTGTTCCATGGCCGAAGCACCGAGCGAAAAGCCGCCACCCGCTCGGGCGTCGAGCAGTGGGTCCGCGAGTGGGAGCCGCAAGGTTCTGCTCGGGCCTCAATACTGATCTTGCACGGGATCGCCGAACACAGCGGTCGTTACGAACACGTGGGTTCCGCCTTCGCGGATGCTGGCTACTTCGCTCGTTCCTATGACCATCACGGCTTTGGGAAGAGCGGCGGAAAACGTGGTCACGTGCCGTCGTTCGATCACTACCTCGACGATGTGGAGGACCACCTCACTCAGCAGCGGTCCGAGGGACGGCCCGTTGTTCTCCTTGGGCACTCGATGGGTGGCCTCATCGCGTCCGCCTATGCGATGAGCGATCGACCCCAACCCGATGTCCTGCTGCTTTCCGGTCCGGCGTTCGGTGCGATCGTGCCGGCATGGCAACGAGTGGCTGCACCGGTCATCGGACGCGTGGCTCCCTCACTGTTCATCAAATCCGAACTCGACGGCAGTCTGTTGGCCACCGATCCCGATGTGGGCGTGGCCTACCGCGACGATCCGCTGCGGGTACCCGGAGCCACCGCGGGCCTGGGCAAGGCGCTCTTCGACGCCATGGATCAGGTCAACGCGGAGGTCAATTGCATCCGGGTGCCAACATTCGTCGTCCACGGCGGAAACGACCGGATCGTGCCAGCGGAATCGACGGAGATCGTCGGCGCACACGACCTTGCGACGCGAGTGGTTCTCGACGGGCTCGAGCACGAGGTGCTCAACGAGCCGTCATGGCCGGAGACATTGCAGATGATGATCGAGTTTGCCGACCATCACCTGGCCGCAGCTGAGGGTTAATCGCCCCGCTGATCGCGTAGGAACTGCTCGACCTCTTCTACAAGGTCATCGCTGTCCAACAACTCGGCCTCTTCGTCGTGGCGCTCTTCGAGCTCGGCGACGAACTCGACGGTCTCCTCGTCCTCAGCGACGAGTTCGGAGACCTGACGTTCGTAGGCGACGGACGCAATCTCGAGATCGGTCGTGTACACCGAGACGTCGAGCAGGCGGGTGAGACGTTCGACCAGCGCCAACGCTGCCTTCGGTGAGGTTGCGCCCGGAATGTACGCCGGCACGGCCGCCCACAGCGATGCCGCGGTAAATCCTTCGTCGCGGGCCGCTGCATGCAGCACACCCACAACACCGGTGGGGCCTTCGTAGTTGGAGGGCTCGAGACCAAGCTTCGCCGCAGTCGACTCGTCGTAGGCGGTGCCCACCACCTGGACCGGTCGTGTGTGAGGTACGTCGGCCAACAACGCCCCGAGCGTAATGACCATTTCCGCGCCAACCGCACGGGCGGTTTCGAGGATCTGTTCGCAGAATGTGCGCCACTTCATTTGTGGTTCTGTGCCGAGCATGAGGATGGCATCGAAGGGGGCGTCGCCGAGGCGGGCAGCGTAGAACGTGTTGTCCGGCCAATGAAGGGCACGGTCGAATCCGTCCACGATTTCGACGGTCGGCCGCATGGCGGTGAAGTCGAAGAACTCCTCCGGGTCGATGTCGGCGAAACGCTCCGCCGACCACCGATCGATGAGATGGCCAAGCGTCGTGGAGGACGCATCGCCCGCATCGTTCCATCCTTCGAAGGCACAGATCAGAACGGGGGAACGCAATTCCGGGTCGCTGAAACCTCGGACAAAGGCGGCCGGTTGCTCACTGCTGGTCACGAACAAAACGGTATCGGTGGAGGATCACTTTCGACACTCGCGAGGTTTCGCACCCCGATCGGGCTGTTCCTCCTAGGATCTGGGCCGTGCTTACGATTTCCGTGGCGACGACGGCCGATGATGACCTGGTGCAGGCGTTTGCTCGCCTCATCCCCCAACTGTCGCGTTCCAGTCCACCGCCGGACGCCGGAACACTGCAGACCATCCTCGACAGCGAAGCGTCGACGCTGCTGGTGGCAACCGATGATGACGGCACGATCCTCGGATCCATGACCCTTGCGATGTTCCGCATCCCCACCGGACTTCGGGCCTGGATCGAAGACGTGGTCGTGGACGAGGCCGCGAGGGGCAAGGGTGTGGGTCGTGCGCTGAACGTGAAGGCACTGGAGATCGCCGAGGAGGCGGGTTGCCGGACGGTCGACCTGACCAGTCGACCGAGTCGCGAAGCCGCGAACCGGTTGTACCAACGACTCGGGTTCGTTGAGCGCGAGACCAACGTGTACCGCTACTCCTTCAGCGACTAATCCGCGCCGTCGCTTTCGATGGCCATGAGCTGGTCGACACGACGTTGATGGCGGCCGCCCTCGAACGGTGTCTCCTCAAACAGCACGACGATCTCCTCGACGACGCCGAGGCCAACCACGCGGGCGCCGATCGACAAGACGTTCGCATCGTTGTGCGCTCGTGCCATCCGGGCCGTGTACAGGTCGTTGCACAGCGCGGCACGAACGCCGCGCACTTTGTTGGCCGCCAGCTGCTCACCCTGACCGGAGCCTCCCATAACGATGCCCCAGTCGGCGTCTCCGGCGACCACCGCCCGGCCGACGTTGGCGCAGAACTCCGGGTAGTCGACACTTTCGGTTGAGTCGGTGCCGAGGTCGATGGTCTCATGACCACGGTCGGCCAGGAAGGTCAGCAGGTGGGCCTTCAGGTCGTAGCCGGCATGGTCGCTTCCGAGTGCAATTCGCATGGCGACATTCTGGGCGAATTCGAGAAGGCGTGTCGAGGCGGAATCGGTTGCTGTGTCGTTGGACCCGTCCAGATGAGCCGAACGGCCCGAAGTTGGCGCACGCCGTACATGTTTCGCTCGATCATGCCGATAAAAGGACAATGAATCGACTTCGACTCACGAGACGCGGGCGGACTGAAAAAGAGCAGTCGTCACGCCGCCGGCGCAACCGATCCCGCGGCGCGGGACTGGTGGAGTTCGCTCTGATTTCCCCGATCTTCTTCGCCATCATCTTTGGCGGCATCGAGATGACGCTCATGTTCCAATCGAACCTCGCCATCCAGGACGTCAGCCGTAGTGCCGCTCGTGTCGCGTCCATCGCCCGAGACGATGCCAACGCCGATCAGCTCATCCTCCAGGAAATCGACGCCCGATCCGGCACCGTCAACGGGGACATCGCGATGGTGATCATCTATGCCGCGGACACGCTCGACAGCCCGGTGCCGTCCCAGTGTTTCAACGCATCAGGCATCGCGCAGACCTCTCCCGGAAACTGCAACGCCTACAACGCCGAGTGGGTGGACGTCGCCGCCGGATCAGCGCCCGTCGTGACTCCGGGAACTGGAATCACCGACGCCCAGAGAAAGCAGTGGCAAAACATCGGGATCTACATCGAATACGACTACACGTTCGTAACCGGCTTCATCGACACAACCACCCTCTCCGCAACGACGGTCGAAGTCATCGAGCTCGACCTCTAACGCCCTGATCTGAGACTTCCGGATCATTTCCTCCAGTGAGGGTGAAGATCCCCCGAAAAACCACCGAGGACTACTGCAATGAGACGACGCAACCAACACCCGAACGGACCGTCCCGTCGAGAGCGCGGCGCAGTTTTGGTCGAAGCCGCGATGGCGCTTCCCATCCTCTTGCTCGTCATCTTCGGCGCAGTCGAGGCGGGGTCGGCGTGGGAAGCCCGCAGCTCGGCCACATCGGGCGTTCGAACCGGTCTGCTCCGTGCCGCCTCTCTCGGCAGCGCACCCGAAACCGACCTTCGAGTTCTCCAGTCGGTCATCGGTGAAATCGGAACTGACCGCGTCGATGACGTCGAATGGATCATCATCTTCAACGGCGACACCACCGTTGGACCCCACGCAAGCACCATCGCCGACTGTGCACCCACTGCTGGCTTGGCCGGTGGCCGCGGCATCGTCAACAAGTGCAACGCGTATGACAATCAGGACCTCGACGACGTCATCGCCGGCACGATCAACATCGACAACTTCGACGATGGGACAGGCACGGCGACGCCCTACGTCTGCAGCACCAGCCCAACGCCAGCGACCAAGATCGACAGCAACTGGTGTTCAGGCAAACGTCTGGGCGCGACCGGCGCCGTCAATGTTGGTGTGGCCGTCCGGCTGAACCACGGCTGGATGACCGGCGCACTACCCGGCGACGGCGTCTCGTTCGAGGAGTTCTCCGTGTCCTCGACACTCGTCGGTTCACAAGCCGCAGCGCCCTATGTGCCGCCGGCTCCAGCTCCGCCACCACCGGCGCCGACGCCGCCCGTGGTCGGAACTCCGAACCCGGTTCCGGTCACGAGTACCTCCAACGCATATGCGGTGCCCAACGTGGTGGCCAGCGTGCCCGGCGGCGCGAGCCTCCAGAGCGACTCAACGGCCTTCATCATTCAGGAGGCAGCCAGCGTGTCGCTTGCCGCTGATCTCGTATTGGATGCTGCCGGCGATGGCACCTTCCCCCCCGGCAACTCGCCGGCGGCCATACCTGCGGGCACCTCGGTGTGCTCGACTTTGATTCACATCGACGACACCGGTTTGTCTGGAACGACGGTCTTCAACGGGTCAATCGAGTTGGACAGCGACTACACCGTGCTCGGAATCCTTTACGAAGATTCATCGTTGGCCGGGACACCGGAGCTCGAGATGTTCAGCACAAGTTACGGGTCCTACGGCGGTATGGAGACCCCCGACACGGTAACCGTGTCCGGTCAGACGGTGAGCTGGAACCTCGAGGTGACAGGCCACATGGACCAGATCCGAGTCGTGACTACCTGTCCGCTCGTCCCCTAGCCTTCAGCCGGTCGCCGGCAAGGTCAGCGCCCAGGGATTTTCTGCCAGATACTGCGTTGCCGTCTGTCCCTCTGCGGCTATGAACCCGACGGGCAGCCAGAGCGGCCCCTCGGTGGAGCCGACGTAGATCTCCCAGTGATAGACGGCTCGCAGCGCGGACAAGTCGTCGGTGAACATTTGGGCGTACGTGAGCACCGCATCCACGTAGTAGTCCGAGTTGTTGTATCCCCAGAGTCCCTTGCGGATGTCGTCGAGGCCACCGCGACGCACGAGGTAGCGGGCGGCACCTTGGATCGCGTCGTGAGGATCATCGATGTCGCCACCTTCGGCCACCTCTTCCCAGGTAGTGGGGAGGAACTGCATCGGTCCCTGCGCGCCCGCCGTGCTGAGCCCGTCGATGCGGCCCATGCCGGTCTCGATCAGGTTGATCGCCGCGAGGATCTGCCAGTTGATACCGGTGGCCGCTTCAGCCTCCTGGTAGTGATCGATGAGCTGGTCGAGCGGTTCGGGTTCGATGATTTCCCACCGAGGCAGCTCTGGTTGCGGTTCGAATCCCTGGTGCAACAATCCCAGCGATCGGCGGGCATTCAGATGGCGTTGTGTCAGCACGGCAATGTCGGTGGGTAGTGCCGCCATCACATCCTCCTGCCAATCCGGATGACGCGTGAGCGACCGGACCGTGACCTGGAGCTGGTGTCCGGCCGCCGACCATGCAGCGTCGTCCTCGCTGCGGAGAACCCTCATGGCCTCTTCGATCGTCGTCGCGGCCTCGCTGGCGCTCTGAGGCGCCACTGGCACCGGCTGGCCGGTGAACGCGAATGCAGGTGCCGCAGTCGTCTCCGGCGGCGCCGTGGTGGTTGTGGCGGTGGTCGTCGTGACCGTCAACGAAGGTGACGCAACCTCGCGAGAAACTGAACTTGACGTACCGCAGGCCGACAATAAGCCCATGGCCAGCAATACGCCGAGCGACGCGGTTCGAGACATGACAGACACCCGTGCAGTCTTGCCCGAGGACACGCCAAGAGGGGCGAATCCCCCTACCCTTGACGAGATGGATCAGCCCGGCCGCTTTGATGTGGCGCGTCTGTGGGCGTCGTACGGCGTCCGATTGATGCGTTACGGCGGCGTGACAATCGTCAGCAGCACGATTGGTCTGACTACCTACGCAATCGGGCTCCTCGTCTTCGACTGGCCGGCGCTTGCGGCCAACTTCCTTTCCGTCTGCGTGAGTACACCGCCCGCGTACTACCTGAACCGGCAATGGGTGTGGGAACGCGACTCCGGCGGCCACAGTGTGTCCCGCGAGGTTGGCCCGTTCTGGATCATGACGCTGATCGGGTTCGCCGTGTCCACCACTGCCATCGGCATCATGGACACGTTCACCGACAACAAGATCGTGCTGCTCCTGACCCAGGTGGCGTCGTTCGGCGCACTGTGGCTGGTGAAGTTCGCGTTCCTCGAAAAGGTCATGTGGAAAGCGGAACACCCCGGCCGCACCAGCGAGTCGGTCTAGCCACTTGATGGACACCGAGCGGCGTATCGCCGCGGAGGCAGCCCAAGGCTTCATGCCTCGAGATGAGGGGCTGGCGCTGTACCACCACGCCCAATCGGTTCGGGCTGACGGCCCGTTCCTCGAGATTGGGAGCTACTGCGGCAAGAGTGCGATCTACCTTGGCACTGCAGCCGCCGAACAGGGGCGCCTTCTCTACGCACTTGATCATCATCGCGGATCCGAGGAGAACCAGGCCGGCTGGGAGCATCACGATGCGTCGCTTGTCGATCCCGCCACCGGGCTCATGGACACCCTGCCGGTATTTCGCCAGACGATCTTCAATGCCGGTCTTGAAGGGACGGTCGTCGCGCTGGTGGGCCATTCAGTGCCCGTGGCGGCTTCCTGGCAGACACCCTTGTCACTGTTGTTCATCGATGGCGGACACGGTGAGAAGCCCGCCCACGACGACTATGAGAGCTGGACGCCGAAGCTGGCTGGGGACGGCCTGCTACTGATCCACGACGTGTTTCCGGATCCGGCCGATGGTGGTCAGCCACCCTATGAGATCTACCTGCGAGCGCTCGACGACGGTTTCGTCGAAGTCGACGTCGTTGGCTCGTTGCGGGTGTTGCAGCGGGCTTAGTGAGCGGGCAACAGCTCGTGGTCGCTGAAAAGGTGCGCGGCTGGTGTACGCAACGCCAGCGCATCATCGGCAAGCAGAACCGCCGCTGATGAGTACGTGGACTGCTCGTCAGCCGGGAAATGCACCTTCTCGGGATGGGCTTCGCCAGTGAAGTAGTGGCCATCGTCGGTGCGCAGTGTGTACGTGGTGTCGAAGAGCTCGCGGGCTGTCTCACGGTCACCCGCGGCGATGAACGCCATGGCGCACTCGCATGTTTCTGCGGTTGTGACCCAGGGGCGATCGCTGACGCAGCGCACGCCCAGACCCTCCATGACGAACGCGTCGTACCGCTCTCGAAGGTGATCTAGTGCCGCCTGGCCCGTGACCGCGCCGCTGAGGACCGGGTAGTACCAATCCATTGCCCAACGATTCTTGGGTGCGAAGGCACCTTCGGGGCGCTCCCGAACGACCTCACCGAGACGGGCGATACGGTCCGGCCATTCCGGCCGTTCGATGCCGAGCTCTCGAGCGGCAGCCATGGCCGCCCGGGCGGAGTGATACATCGAGGACGAGCCAGTCAGCAGAGCGAACGACCATGGGGTGCCATCGGCGTGACGAGCCCACAGGATCTCGCCCCGAGGCTGCTGCAGTTCAAAGACAAACGCCATCGCCCGATCCACAACGGGAAACATGGACTCGAGGAATCCGGTGTCACCGGTGATGAGATAGTGATGCCACACGCCAGTCGCGATGTAGGCGATCACGTTGGCGTCGAACTTGTCCTGTTCGACCCCCTCCGCGGTGTAGTACTGGTGCCAGCTGCCGTCCTCGTGCTGAAGACCCACCAGCCAGTCGTAGGCCCGCTCGGCGGCGTCGGTACGGCCGGCAGTGGCCAGAGCCATCGCCGCCTCGATGTGATTCCACGGATCGGCGTGACCACCGGGGAACCACGGGATCATGCCGTTGGGTAGTTGCCAGTCGACAATGGAGTCGGCGGTGAGGTCGATTTCGGCGGGGGTAAGGAGCCGGCTCATGCTGCGACCTCCATGGTTGGACGAACAGGTTTGGTTCCGTAGACCACGAGACTCTTGCCGAGAATCGGATTGAGTGTCTGATCGAGGATGCGGGTGCTGGCGGGTTGTTTCATGATGTCCCAGGTGAGAAAACGGTTGTAGAGCGACGTGAGGCGGTGGTCTTCGACGTCGCGCTTCACGCCGACGGCACAGCGCAGCCACCAGTACGGCGAGTGCAGCGCGTGGGCCTTGTGGGACCCGGTGATCTCGAGACCGGCTTCGCCCATTCGTTCCGCGAGTTCGCCCTTGGCGTAGATCCGCACGTGGCCGCCCTCGGCCTTTGGGGCGTAGTACTCGTCGCTGAGCTTCCAGCAGATCTTCTCCGGAAGGGTCGCCGGGACCGTGGCGGCGAATCGGCCGCCGGGACGAAGGATGCGGACCAGCTCCGAAATCGCGCCCTTGTCGTCATCGATGTGTTCGAGAACCTCGGAGGCAATTACGTGATCGAAGCTGTCGTCCGGGAAGGGAAGCTGGGTCACGTCACCATTGCAGGACGCAGCTGCCACGCCGAACGGCAGTTCACCCGCGGCGTCCATTGCCACCACCGTTGCGGTGACTTCGAGCAGCTCGGGTAGGGCGAAGTCGCTGGCGACGACGGTCGCGCCGCGACGCAGTGCCTCATAGCTGTGGCGTCCGAAACCGCAGCCGATGTCGAGCACGCGGTCGCCCGCGTGCAGCCCAAGCTCGTCGTAATCAACCGTCAGCACGAATTAGCGTCCCGATTCCGCGAGGAGGGCTCGGTACTGCTCGACGGTGCGAAGTGCCGTGTGTTTCCAGCTCCACTGATCGATCACCCGTTGACGGCCGGCCGCACCGATTCGTTCGCGCAGGTCGGGTGCGTCGAGCGCTTTGCGGATCATCGCCGCGAGTGCCTCGGAGTCTCCGGGGGGAACGAGAAGACAGGTTTCGTCGTGGGTGCCGCAGACCTCGGGGAGTGCGCCGCCAGTCGTGGCGATGAGAGGAGTGCCAGATGACATTGCCTCGATCGCCGGCAGCGAAAACCCTTCGTACAACGAGGGCACCACGGCGAGTTCCGCTTCGGAGTAGAGCTCCACGATGCGTTCATCCGAAACGCCACTGACAAAGGTCACCGCGTCTTCGAGACCCAACTCCTGCAGGCGGTCAACGGTCTTGGACCCTTCCTTGGGTTTGCCGATGATCACGAGTTCGATGTGGCGTTCGGCCCGCACCTTGGCCGCCGCCTCGAGCAGGTAGACGAGCCCTTTCATGGCCACGTCCGCGCTGGCGGTCGTGATGATGCGACCGGGCACCTTGGCCACGCCTGGGATCGGACGGAACAGCTCGGGGTCGACACCGACCGGCACAACGTGGATGCGATCCATGGGGACCTGATGGTCGGCGCTGATGTCCTTCTTCGAGTTCTCGGACACGGTCATGACGCGACTCATGCGTTTCGCCACCTGGGTCTGCATCCGGGTGAAGGCATACCAGCGGCGTTTGCCGATCTGTTCCTTCAAGGACCGAGCGTGGGCGATCTCAAGCCGGCGATCCACGGTGATTGGGTGGTGAATCGTGGCCAGCACCGGGAAATCCCGCTGGATGCCGAGCAAACCCCAGCCGAGCGTCTGATTGTCGTGCACCAAGTCGAATTCGCCGACCCGTTCGCGCAGGTTGTCCCACGCCCGCCACGAAAAGGCCATGGGTTCAGGGAAGTTGCCCAGATTGAACGACGTGTTCTCGATCCAGTCCCAGCGATCCTTCAGTTCGAACATCCGCGGTTTGCGCATCGGGAAGTGATCGTTGAACGTCTCGAGGCTTGGCAACTTCGTCAGAGGAACCCGGTCGTCAAGGTGCGGATAGGGGGGTCCGCCCAGCACTTCGACGTGATGGCCGAGGTCAACCAGGGCCTTCGTCAGGTGGCGCGTATAGACGCCTTGGCCGCCCACATGGGGCTTGCCGCGGTAGGAAAGATACGCAATTCGTAGTGGGGCGTCCGTGGACATAGCGGGTCAATCCTACCGGCGGGTAACCTTTTGCCCCATGCGAGCATTGATCCAGAGGGTCGCCGAAGCGTCCGTCACCTCCGACGGAACCGAGGTTGGTCGCATCGGCGCGGGCCTGTGTGTGCTCATCGGGGTCACCCACAGCGACGACGAATCGATGGCACCGAAGATGGCCGACAAGCTGTGGAATCTACGTCTGATGGACGACGCCGAGGGCGTCATGAACGTGTCCGTGTCCGACACCACGGGTGAGTTGCTTCTCGTCAGCCAGTTCACCCTCTACGGCGACGCGCGCAAGGGTCGTCGCCCCGGATACACCGAAGCGGCACGCCCTGAGCAGGCCGAACCGATCTTCCACGCGGTTGTCGCGGAACTCGAAGCGCTCGGAGCCACGGTCGCGACCGGCCGTTTCCGGACGGAGATGCAGGTCAGTCTGGTGAACGACGGCCCGGTAACGCTGATGATCGAACTCTGACGTTCTCGACACTTCCGGTCGAGGTCCCCACTCAATCGTCGTGGGCTTCCGGCGCAGCCTCCAGCCCCTCTGGCTTGGTCTCAGCGCCTTTACGGCGGGACCCTCGGGCGGTTTCAGGTTGCGTCGCGGCGCCGGAGAGAAGTTCCTGCGAGCGCGAGCGCGGCTAGTACCAGCATGGGCCAGGGGCCGAAACGGGTGGCCAGGGTTAGTCCTTCTCGGCGTTCGATCGTGGCGTAGAGCACCTTCTGCTCCGAGACATCGGTTCGATCAAGCAGCTCGCCATCAGGCGAAACGATCGCACTGAAACCCGTCGGTGCGGCCTGCAGAACCCATCGGCCCGTCTCGAGCGCCCGCAGCTGGGACGACGCAACCTGTTGTGACTGCAGGATCGTCAGCCAATAGCTGGATCCGTTGGTCGGGTTGATCAGAACTTCGCCGCCGTCGCGAATGGCGGCGCGGCCGCGACTTTCGAAGAAGATCTCCCATGAGATCGACACGCCGAACCGACCGACATCTGAGTCGAGAATCGCAGGGCCATCGCCCGCCCGAACGTCACGGCTCGGGACGTCGTCGGAGAAGTTCTCTATGAACCCCCGCAGCGGCACGAACTCGCCGAAGGGGACAATGCGAACCTTGTCGTAGCGACTGACGGTTTCGCCATCAGGGTTCACGGCGGTCGAGTAGTTGACGTTGTGTCGAGGACCATCGTTGTGGAACCAGCCGGGAATGAGGACCGCGTTTTGCTGTCGAGCAACTTCGGCGACACGGTCCATCGCCTCGGTCATGTAGAACAAGTCGTCACAGCGTCCCAGGGGAGTCCCGTCGGCGATCGGATTGACGACGTTCTCCGGCCAGACGATCAGATCAACTTCGCGGTCGATCGTGTTCGTCGCCTCGACGTGGCGCTCGAAGACCGCCTGGTTCTCACACACGTCCGCTCGAGTACGTTGCGGGCCGCCGCCCTGCACGACGGCCACGTCGAGTGTGTCGATCACACTGCCATTCGGCACCATCACGCCGATGATCACCGCGACAACAACCGGCCCGAACGTCATGGCCGCATGGTCGAATCGCCTTTGCCACAACAACCGGAGTGCGATTCCGCTGAGAACCGTCACCGCCACGAGCAGCAATCCGCCGCCGAGAGGCAACACAGTGGCGAGAGGTGACTCGACCTGTGTCATGGGCACGGTGGCGAGTGGTACGCCACCGAAAGGCCACGCCCAGCGCAACCATTCGATGATCACATTGGCCGCAGGAAGGAGCACGCGTTGACGCTCGCCTGAACCCGCGGCGACGGCAGCGAGACCGTAGCCGGCTCCGAAGACCACAAAGACGAACACATACCCCGGTGCGGTGAGGTCGAACATCCAGAGTTCGCCCATGGCCAGCCACACAAAACCCATGGCCCAGCCGGTCGCGAACCGCTGAAGCCGGGTCGTGTCGAGGATCGCGTAGCTGAGCAATGCGAACCCGATCAACGCCAGAGGCCACCATCCCCACGGGGGCAACGAAAAGGCCACAAGGAACCCGGCCAAGGAGCCGAAGGCGAGATGCCGGGGCAGTTGCACCCGTCCAGTGTGCCGTCCACAAAGAAAAACAGGGATGAAGGGAACCGTTACGGTCGTTACAGCGTCATAGAGACAGATACACGACGATGCCTTCATCGGCTGCGGCGCGTGTCGATTGGAACATGAACTGACTCTCGGAGAAACGACCGCACATGAAACGAACCTTCCTGCGATGGATGACGGCTCTGCTGGTGCTCACGTTGGTGGCGAGCGCGTGCTCCGGGGACGACGATGACGACACACAAGGCAGCGGTCCGATCACCACCAACCCGGACGGCACCCCCTCCACGTCGGATGACGGCGTGATCGTCACCACTGGAGGACTCGACGAGGCCAGATCGGCCGTACAAGTCCGGCTCAGCGAGGGTACGGCGATCGCACAGACGACGCCGGCGGAACCGATCACCGTGGTGGAAGGCGAGCCGCTCGGTGAACCCCGGATCGAGGAGCTGCTGAGCGAACTCCCCGAACTCGTCGCCGAAGACGGTGACCAGTCCGACTTCGAACGGCCGCCCGAATCCCTCCGGCCGCCCCGCGCCGGAACAACGATCACCAGTACCTTCCCTGCCGAAGGCGACGGCCCGCCGGATGCACCCGCCATCGAGTCGGGACCACTAGAAGTCCTGCGCGTGCAGCCCGAAGGTGAAGTTGGTCTTGCACCACTCGTGTCGGTGACGTTCAACCAGCCGATGGTGCCGATCGGCACGCTCGCGCAACTCGACGCCGAAGACGTGCCGGCCCGCCTCTCGCCGGTCGTCGACGGCCGCTGGATGTGGATCGGCACCCGAACGCTCCGGTTCGAAGCCAACCCGGACCTGTTCGACCGCCTGCCTCAGGCCACGGAATACACCGTGACGATTCCCGCACGAACGACCTCCGCCACCGGCGGGGAGTTGGCCCGTTCGGTCAGTTTCGACTTCGCCACGCCCGCCGTCGAGGTTGAGTCGATTTCGCCCGACGGCAACGAAAGCCTGCCGCTCACACCGGTATTCGTCGCGCGGTTCAACCAGCGCGTCGACGCCGCAGAGATTCTCGCCGTGACCACGATGGCCGCCGACGGTGACCGCGTCGACGTTCGTTTGGCAACCGCGCAGGAGATCGACGATGACGAGCGCGTACGCGGAATCGTCAGCTCTTCATTGGACGGTCGATGGGTCGCCTTCCGTGCGATCGAACAGCTCGAACCCGACACCGCACTCGTCATCAACATCGGTCCAGAAATTCCTTCCGCGGAGGGTCCACGAATCGGCGGAAACAGCGGGACCGCAACGAACCGCACCTATCCACCGCTCGAACTGCGCACCGCCGGCTGCGGCGGCGACTGCCAACCGTTTGAGCCTTTCTCGCTGCGATTCTCGAATCCGCTGGACGCATCGTTGTTCACCGCGGACATGATCTCGATCTCCCCGAGCATTTCCGGCGCCGCAGTCGCGGTCCAGGGCAACTCGATCACCGTGTCCGGCGGCACGACCGGCAGCACGACCTACGACATCACGATCAGCGGCGACCTCACCGACGTATTCGAACAGACCCTCGGTTCCGACCTGACGACGCAGGTGCGGGTCGGACGAGCTGACCAACTGTTCGCCGGACCGAATCGGGAGATCATCACCCTTGATCCGCTGGCAGGCAAGCCAGGGATTGGTTACCAGTCGATCAACACCGACCACGTGGACGTGAAGGTGTACGAAGTACAGCCGGAGGATTGGAACAGCTATCGGGAGTGGTCCCAGCAGTACTGGAACGGATTCTGGGACGAGGAGCGCCGGTCACCCAAGGCGCCATGGAACGAAATCATGTCCACTCGTGAGGACATCGACGGCCCGGAGGATGCACTCATCGAGACCACGGTTGACCTCAGCGATGCGGTCTCAGAGGCTCAGCGCCATGTCGTGATCCTCGCGGAGCCCGACGGTATGAACCGTGACAATTACCGCACGCGGCCAAGTGTGATCTGGGCGCAATACACCGATCTCGGCATTGACGTCATCAGCGATGGTCAAGACATGCTGGTGTGGACAACGAGTTTGTCGACTGGTGAGCCGGTTCCCGGTGTCGACGTGGCCTTCATGGATCGTGACCTACGGGTTCGTCGGGCCAGCGTGACGACCGGAAGCACCGGCACCGCCACGGTTGCCGTACCGGCCGGCGATGAGGCTCGTATGGCGGTGGCCACCACCGATGATGACTCCGCCATCCTTCCCGACGGATACTGGCGCTCGAACCCGCGGCGGGATCAGCAGATCTGGTACGTGATCGACGATCGGGGAATGTACCGGCCCGGCGAGACGGTGAGCATCAAGGGCTGGGTTCGTAACCTCGACCTGGATGGTGCGGGTCAGCTGCAGCAATCGACACTGACAACAACGTCCTACTCCGTCTACGACGCACGAGGGAACGACATCGGTTCCGGCACGACCGCCGTCAGCGCACTTGGCGGCTTCGACTTCACCTTCGACGTACCGGCCGGCGCCAACCTCGGCCAAGCCTCGCTGAGCGTCGGTAGCAACGGCCAGCACTCGTTCCAGATTCAGGAGTTCCGCCGCCCCGAATTCGAGGTCAACACCGACATCGAATCCGAGGGACCCCATTTCATCGACGACAGCACGACCGTTGCGGCCAATGCCAGCTACTTCTCGGGCGGCCCGCTGCCCGACGCCCCAGTCGACTGGGCGGTAACAACCCAGTCCGCGACCTACCACCCGCCCGGCTGGTCCGACTACGTGTTCGGTACGTGGACGCCGTGGTGGTTCGCCGCCGAGCCGTTCTACGGTGGTGGCGACATCGGCGTCGCGGCTGACGTCGACATCGGTTTCGATTTCCCCCAGGTCGCCCAAAACGTCGTGCAGTACCAGGGGCGCACGAACGCCGATGGTGATCACTTTCTCCAGCTCGACTTCGGACCGGCCCGCGAAGGTGAAGACATCGAACCCGAGCCGGTCACCGTGACCGCCACGGCGACGGTGACCGACGTGAACCGCCAGGCATGGTCCGACGCAACCAACGTGCTCGTCCACCCGGCCGATGTGTACGTGGGTGTGCGCTCGGCCACGTCATTCGTACGACCAGGAGAGACCATCGACTTTGACCTCGTCGCCACAACGATCGACGGCGACCGCGTCGTCGGCCAGTCGATCACGGTCGACTTCACCCGCCTCGAATGGCAGAACGTCGGCGGCGAGTGGAAGGAAGTTGGGGTCGAATCAACCCGCTGTGAGGTCGAGAGCGAGACTGAAGATGTCCGGTGCTCGTTCACGCCGACCACCGGTGGCAGCTACGAGGTGAAGGCCACCGTCATCGACGAACTCGGCAGGGACAACGCCACGACGATGACCCGCTGGGTCAGTGGGGGACAGGCTCGACCAAACCGTCGGGTCGAGCAGGAACAGGTCGACCTAATTCCGGACAGCGAAACCTATGCACCAGGTGATACCGCCGAGATTCTCGTGAACTCCCCATTCGAGGACGCCCACGGCGTGATGACGATCACCCGCAATGGCATCGAGCAGGTGGAGAGCTTCGCCATCGACGGCTCATCGACGATTCTTGAAATCTCCATCGCGGAAACGCACATCCCGAACCTGTCCATCCAGGTGGACCTTGTCGGTTCGACGCCCCGAACGTCCGCCAATGGGACGGTGCTCGAAGGGGTTCCGGATCGGCCGGCGTACGCCGTCGGCCGACTGGACCTGTCGATCCCTCCGACCAACCGGGTGCTTGCACTTGACGTCACACCGTCGGTTGATGAGGCAAAGCCGGGTGACGAGCTCGGCGTGTCCGTGGTCGTAACGGACGTGGATGGCAAACCCGTGTCCGGGGCAGAGGTGGCCATCATCGTGGTCGACGAGGCGGTCCTCGCGTTGACGGACTACGAACTGACCGATCCGACGTCGGTCTTCTACGGCGACATCAACTCCTGGCTGGAGTCGGTCTACAGCCGCAATCTGATCCGCCTCACGAATCCCAACGAACTGGCGGGCTCCGACGGTGAGGGCGACTTCGACACGGCGGAAGAGGCAATGGACGATGCCGCCTCCGGCGCCGACCTGGCCGCGGCTGGCGCCGCTCCGGCGGCAGCGCGAGTGGGATCCGCGTCCAACGACGACCCTGTTGCACTTCGGGCCAACTTCGATGCACTCGCACTCTTCAGTCCGGAGGAGCGGACGGATGCTCGTGGGTCCGTGGACGTGAATCTTGACTTGCCAGACAACCTCACCAGGTACCGCGTAATGGCTGTCGCCGTCGACGGGGCCGATCGATTTGGTAGCGGCGAGTCCAACCTGACCGCCGCTCTGCCTCTGCAGGTCCGGCCTTCGATGCCGCGGTTCCTCAACTTCGGCGACAACGCGGAGCTGCCCGTTGTTCTGCAGAACCGCACTGACGCGGCGATGACCGTCGACGTCGCCCTTGCAGCCACGAACCTCGAGCTGGAATCGGCGGGTCGTCGCGTGACGGTGCCCGCGAACAATCGGGTTGAGGTTCGGTTCCCGGCAGACACCGAAAGCGCCGGAACCGCCCGCTATCAGGTGATCGCCTCGACCGAGGCCAACAGCGACGCAGCCCTTGGGTCGTTCCCGGTGTACACGCCGGCCACCTCGGAAGCGTTCGCCACGTACGGCACCGTCGACAGCGGCGCGGTGGCCCAGCCACTCATCAGCCCGGACAACGTGTTCCCGCAATTCGGCGGACTGGAGATCAACACCTCGTCCACAGCTGTCCAAGCGCTCACCGACGCCGTGCTGTACTTGCACGACTACCGCTATGAGAGCTCCGACGCCTACGCCTCGCGTATCATGGCCATCACGTCGCTCGACGACGTGCTCGAGGCCTTCGACGCCGAGGGACTTCCCGCACCGGATGTTCTTCGGGCACGGGTTGCCGACGACATTGCTGCCTTGCAGGGTCTTCAGAACGGCGACGGTGGATTTGGATACTGGCGTCGAGATGGTCGCTCGAACCCCTGGAACTCGATCCAGGCCGCTCACGCCTTGGCGATTGCGCGCAAGGAGGGCTTCACCGTTGATCGCCAGACCACCGATCAGGTGGGCTGGTACCTGCAGAACATCGAGAACTACTTCGAGGATTGGTACAGCGATCACACCAGATACACCCTCGGTTCCTACGCCGTGTATGTCCGCGATCTCCTGGGGGACACCGATGTCGGGAAGGCCGAGTCTCTGTATTCGCAGTACGGACGGACTTCGCTGGAAGCCGCCGCTCGACTCTGGATGGTGATCGGTTCGCCGTCGCCAACCGCAGATGACATTCAGCAGTACATTGCCAACAGCGTCGATGAGGAGGCTGGCTCGGTCACCTTCACCACGAACGTCACCGAGGATGCTTGGGTGATTCTGCACTCGAACCTGCGCACGGATGCGATCGTGCTCGAGGCGCTGATTGACCAGACACCCGATAGCACGCTTATCCCCAAGGTCGTCACCGGCCTGATCGGCAATCAGACCCGAGGTCGCTGGAACAACGTCCAGGAGAACAGCTTCATCCTCATTGCGATGGACAGGTACTTCAACACGTTCGAATCCGTCACCCCCGACTTCGTTGCCCGAATATGGCTGGGCGACACGTACGCGGCCGAGCACGAGTTCCGCGGACGCACCACCATCCGGCGGGAGACGTCCGTGCCCATGACCGAGGTCGTGGCGGGCGGGGATGGCGACATCGTCATCTCGAAGGACGGCGATGGCCGTCTCTACTACCGCCTTGGCCTGAAGTACGCCCCAACTGATCTTCAGCTCGATCCTCTCGATCGAGGGTTCGTCGTGCAGCGCATCTATGAGGCCATTGACGATGAGGATGATGTTGTCCGCAACGCCGACGGTTCATGGACGATCAAGGCCGGCGCCGAGGTGCGGGTGCGGCTGACGATGGTGGCCGATGGCCGCCACAACAACATGGCTCTGGTGGATCCACTGCCTGCCGGTCTCGAACCGGTGAACCCCGCGTTGTCCGCCAGCGCAGAGCCGCCGATCAACCCTCTCGCCCGCGCATCCTCGTGGTGGTGGTGGACGTGGTACGAACACCAGCAGCTGCGTGATGATCGCGCCGAGGTGTTCTCGTCCTGGTTGTGGGCGGGCACCCACGAATACACCTATGTCGCCCGGGCGACCACACCAGGGAACTTCGTTGTGCCGCCAGCCAAAGCTGAAGAGATCTACGCCCCCGAAGTCTTCGGCCGCAGCGCCAGCGACCGAGTCATCATCCGCTAACCCTCATGTCCGAAACCCGCCAAGGGGTCTGAC
>SHLQ01000172.1 GCA_004282895.1 Acidimicrobiales bacterium | reverse complement strand
GCCGTGGCCGGACTCCTGATTCTCGTCATCTTTGTTCTGACGACCATTACCTACCGACGTGTAATCGTGACCGCTGAGGACACGCTGCTCGGCTTGCGTGTCCGCACGTTTGGACACATTCAGCGACTGAGCATGGCCGAACACGGCGCGTCCAAGAAAGGAATCCTCACGGCGCGAGTCACGAGCGATGTCGAGACGCTCAGCCAATTCGCACAGTGGGGCGCGTTGTCATGGGTGGTGAACAGCATGGTCATCCTCGGAACCCTCGTGGTCATGACCGTCTACAGCTGGCAGCTCGCGTTGATGACCGTGCTGGTCTACGTTCCGCTGTTGCCAATCCTCAAGGTGATTCAACGGCGTCAGCTGCGGGCGTACAACACCGTGCGCACGCGCGTCGCCGAGACGTTGGCGAGTGCCTCCGAGGCGCTTGGCGGTGCAGCCACGATCCGTGCCTATGGATATGAGCGAGATGTGGCCGACCGGTTGGCCACTGCCAACGACGATCTCGTGAACAGCCAGGTTCGCGCCCACAAGTTCTTCAGCGTTTTGGCGCCAACGATGGACCTCTTCGGCGGTATCGCAACGGGCGCCGTGGCCGTGGTTGGTGTCCTGCTCGGCCCAGACACCATGACTGTGGGAGAAGCGACCGCGTTTCTCTTCCTCGTGACGATTCTCATCCAGCCGATCAGCCAGCTCGGTGAGGTTCTGGATCAGACCCAAACCGCGCTCGCCGGATGGTGGAAGATACTGCAGACCATGGACATACCCATCGACGTGGAGGATCCACTCGAGGGGGTTGATCTGCCGCCGGGCTCTCCATCGGTCACGCTCGACGGCGTCTCGTTCTCGTATCGCACCGGTGATGAAGTGCTCTCTGACGTCAACGTGAGCATCGCTGCAGGAGTCTCGGTCGCAATCGTGGGTGAGACCGGGAGCGGCAAATCGACCTTGGCCCTGCTTCTGGCCCGACTGGCCGATCCGACGACAGGTCACGTCCGTGTGGCTGGTATCGATCTACGAACCGTGGACACCGCCAGTCGAAACCGCGGGATTCGGATGGTCCCTCAAGATGGGTTCCTCTTCGATACGTCGCTCGCGGAGAACATTCGGTTCGGTCGACCAGATGCGACCGACGCGGACATTGCCGCCGCGGTGACGGCGCTCGATCTCGACGACTGGATCGCGGCGCTTCCCGACGGCCTGGCAACGGCGGCGGGTGAGCGAGGCGAATCCATCTCCGTCGGCGAGCGGCAACTCGTTGCCCTGATTCGGGCCCAGCTGGCCGATGCTGGGCTGCTGATTCTCGATGAGGCGACCAGTGCCGTCGACCCGGAAACCGAGGTTCGAATGGCAAGCGCTCTGGAGCGTCTGAGCGAAGGACGCACCACCATCTCGATTGCGCATCGCCTATCGACTGCGGAGCGAGCCGATCTCATTCTGGTCATGGATGGTGGCCGAATCGTTGAATCCGGCACCCATGACGATTTGGTCACACAGCGTGGTGTTTACGCGGAACTTCATGGCGATTGGGTGGGAAACACACAGCGGGCAGACGTTCTAATTGGTACCACTCCGACCGGAACTGCTAATAAGTGACCTAATCCCGAGCGCCCTGCGCGGGCGTGACTACGAAAGTTGGAAATCTCCATGATTGGAACAATCATTGGCGCAATCATTGTCGGTGCGATCATCGGGTTTGGTGCCCGTGCGATCCTGCCTGGCGGTCAGGACATCGGCCTGCCCAAGACCATTGGCCTCGGCATCGTTGCGAACCTCATCGTCGGCGTTGTGTTTCAGAGCCTCGCCGACAACCCCATCATCAGCATCATCGTTGCCGCGATCGTCGGCGCCGGGCTGCTCTGGGTGGCAATCAAGCAGGGTTGGCTGAGCTCCACCAGCTGATCTCAGACCAGGCCCGAACGGGTCACAAGAATCTCCAGGTGCCGGCCCGATCGGGTCGGCACTTTTGGATTTTTCGGCGTGTACGGTTGACGGTCGGGTGCCGCGAATGGCTCCCACAGCAATCGAAGGAGTCATCGTGAAAGATCCCGTACGCGTAGCTGTAACCGGCGCAGCCGGTCAGATCGGCTACAGCTTGTTGTTCCGCATCGCAAGTGGTGGAATGCTCGGCCCCGACCAGCCGGTAATCCTGCAGATGCTCGAGATCACACCGGCGCTCGGAGCGCTCGAAGGGGTGGCGATGGAGCTCGATGACTGCGCGTTTCCCCTCCTGGCGGGCACCGTCCGCACCGATGATGCAAACGTGGGCTTCGGCGACGCCGACTACGCACTGCTCGTGGGCGCGATGCCCCGCAAGGACGGCATGGAACGAGCCGATCTGCTGGAGGCGAACGGCGGGATCTTCGGACCGCAGGGCAAGGCGATCAACGACAGTGCGTCTCGCGACGTGAAGGTGCTCGTCGTCGGCAACCCAGCCAACACCAACGCCCTTATCGCACAGTCCGCCGCTCCGGATCTCGACCCGCGGCAGTTCACGGCCATGACGCGGTTGGACCACAACCGGGCGATGACCCAGGTCGCGCAGAAGACCGGCACAACGGTCAATGACGTCACCAACATGACGATCTGGGGGAATCATTCGGCGACGCAGTACCCGGATCTCTTCCACGCGAACGTCAATGGCCAGACCGCGGCGACCATGATCAACGATCAGGATTGGCTCGAGAACTCCTTCATCCCCACCGTGCAGAAGCGTGGTGCCGCCATCATCAAGGCTCGTGGGTTGTCGTCCGCGGCGTCGGCAGCGAACGCCGCAATCGACCACATGCGCGATTGGGCACTCGGCACCCCCGATGGGGATTGGGTCTCGATGGCCGTTCCGTCGGACGGCAGCTATGGCGCACCCGAAGGAATCATCACCTCCTTCCCGTGCACCACGGCGAACGGCGACTACTCGATCGTGCAAGGTCTCGACATCAACGAGTTCAGTCAGGCCAAGATCGAGGCGACCAACGCCGAGCTCGTCGCCGAGCGGGACACGGTGTCAGGCCTCGGTCTCGTCTGAGCGTGACGAGCACCGCCATGTGGTGCCGCGCTCTGCTCGTCATGGGCATCGTCGCGACCCTGCTGACTCCCGCGACGCCCGCGGCGAGCGCGACGGTTCCGCCTCCTCCCATCGAGTCGACTGCGCGGCTCCTCGGGTACTTGTGGGCTGACGGCTCCCAGGACGGCGACGTATGGGATGCCGCCGCGCCCAGCGCCGGCAACGCAGTGGTCGAGGCACTCGTCATATCGCACGGCGGAATCTGGGTCGACCGCACCCAGCTGCAGTTCCGACTTCCCGCACCCTATGACTGGCAGGAGTGGCTCGACGGCCTTCCCAACGACGACGCGACGGTTGCCGCCGCAGTCCAGAACCCACACTTCCTCGCAGCGTTGCTGGAATCGGAAGGATTCCCCGACGGGCACGTGTATGACCAATTCGCCGTTTCCACCGACTTCACCCGCGGCCGTCTGACCGACCTGCTCGCGCTGCTTCAATCGCGGGGATACGAAACCGCCGCGCTGGTTCCGGCGGCAGATGCCGACAGCGGCTCGATCACGATCTCCGGATCGGACATCTCCGAAGTGCGGGCACAGCTTTCGTTCGTCTGCCCGGCCTCGGGCGACGATGTACGCGTCGTCGGCGGGCAGGACTACGCCGAGTTCGGGCCGATTCAGTGGTTGGATGGGACGTCGCCGTGGGCGGCCTATCACCGGACCGATTGCCGGCTCAGCCGATCGGTCACGACGACACCGCCACCTTCGAGCGGTTGTGCCGTGTTCACTGTCAGCCCGGGTGTGGCCCGCGTCTCTTGGATGTTGGATCGGGGACGCTTGTCGGTTCGCGCCAATGACAGATTCGTCAACCGGGTTTCAGCGCTGGAGCGGTCGGTGGACATACCCGCCGCGGGAACGGTGTCCATCACCCTCGAGGTCGTCCGCGACGGCAAGACCGCAACGGTCACGTGTGGCTCCACCAATGCGGCGGTGGTCAACGCGCCACGCTGTCGCGGCCGAGTGGTGACCATTCTTGGCACTGCGGGCGGTGACGTCGCCTACGGAACGCCAGGTCCTGATGTCATAGACACGGGCCTTGGTAATGACATCGTGCGCTCGCTCCAGGGTGACGATGTCATCTGCACGGGCGACGGTCGCGATTTCGTCGAGGCCGGATCTGGCCGCGATGTTGTGAGTGGGGGCAAGGGCTGGGACACGATCTTCGGTGAAGCCGGCCCCGATGCGCTGATCGCTGGGCCTGGCAACGACACGGTTATTGGCGGAGGAGGAAACGATCGGGTGGTTGGTGGCGTGGGTTCGGACACGTTGATCGGCGGCAATGGCAACGATCGATTGCGGGGCCGCGCAGGTGACGATTCGTTCGACGGAGGCCGTCTCAACGACGTCTGCGACGGCGGGAGTGGGGCGGATACGTTCGTCCGCTGCGAGCTCGAGCTCTGACCGCTATTTGAGGAACTTACTCGTCGTGTTGTCGGCCAGGATCTTGCCGGCGGTCTGGCAGGCGGCGCAGTAGTTCACCTGATACTTCGTATACGTGACCTCGCGAATGGTGTCGCCGCAGCGGGGACAGGCCTCACCCTTTCGATTGTGCACGGCGGACGGTCGTTTCGCCGAGGCCACGATCTCGGGTTGTTCCCGCTCGAAGCCGAGCGAGGCGTCGATGCAGGTGTGAATGGCGTCGTGCAATCGATGGACCGCGTCCGAGTCGAGTTTCTTGGTGGACGCGAACGGTGACAGCTTCGCTTCGTGGCAGATGTCGTTGGCGAGGCGCCGCCCGATGCCCGCGATGATGCGTTGGCGGCGCAACCAACCGTGCAGCCGCATCGAGTTGTCGGAGAGGAGCTTGGCCAGCGTTTCCTCATCGATCTGGTCGGCATCGGGCCCGAGGTAGTCGAGTGCCTCGGTTGCGTCGAGATCGGTTCCCGGCGGGAACACCCACACGCCTGCGCGCTTGTCGTGCCCGGCCTCGGTCAGGAGGAGGGCGGTGTCATCGGCAAAGGTCCACCGAGCCTGCCCGTTGCGCGGTTTCGCCGATTGTTTCTCGTCCGGCTTCAGGCGGCCACCCTGCATGAGATGAATGAGGAACGACGCGCCTTCGAAGTGCAGGATCAGATACTTGCCTCGGGTGTCAACCGACTGCAACGTCGTTCCGTGCGCAGTCTCCGGCGGTGGGTCGAAGGTCTTGAGGACGTGGAAGGAAATCGGCCGAAACGTTTTGAGCTCCTTGCCGATGGCGAACTCGGCCAAACGTTTGGCATGGGCTCGGATCTCGCCGATCTCAGGCATCGGACGTACGGAGCAGCTCGGCCAGTGTGTCGCCGTGCTCCAGCAGCGCGGCCATGTCGCCGCTCACGCTCAAGGAACCGGTCAGGTACGCACTTTGGGCGTGCAGTGACCCTTGCCGCAAACCCTCTGCAGTCGCCCGGTCCTCGGAGATGATGATGTCCGCCGAGAGGCTGGGGCCGTCGATGACCTGTATCTGTTCATCCCGAATGATCACGTGGAAGTTCGCCACTACGGCGTCGCCGTCGGTCACCCGCTGCTCGATCACGAGGTTCACATTTGCCAGCTCGGGGCGGCGTCCAAATGCGTCGGCTGCCCTTCGGGCGTGGGCTACGAAATCGTCGTCTTGCACCTGATCATTGTGCCCGCATCGGCCAAAATCCAAAAAACCGCCAAAAAGGGGTCAGACCCCTTTTTGGCCAAAGGGGTCAGACCCCTACGAGTTGATGCGACACTGCGGTCATGGCAGACAACGTGCCCGTTGGTTCCGAGGCGCTTCATGAATCAAACGGTGATCCGGACTGGATCGAGGTGTGGGACAACTGGTTCGTCCTTCCGGAGGAACGTCGGGGTGGCTACGTGTCGTTGATCATTCGTCCGCACGACGGGGTGTGTTGGTACTGGGCCGCACTCGTCGGCTTCGATCGACCGCTGGTGACGGTGCTCGTCGACGACCTGCCCCTGCCGCGGGCAGATTCCTTGGAGCTGCGAGCCTCCGGCATCTGGACCGATACAACCGTGCTGCGGCCGTTCGAGCACCTGACCACGGATCTCGAAGCATTTGGTGTTTCCCTCGACCATCCTGCGGATGTCTGGACGGGTGCGTTCGGTGACCGGGTTGCGGTGGGGCTGGAACTTGACTGGGACACCGACCGCGTGTCGGGACCATCACCGGTCGCCGGTACGACTGGGTATCGCCTCGTGGGTCGCATGCATGGCGAGGTGCTGTTGGACGATAACCGCTGGCAGATGGAGGGAATTGGTGTTCGCGATCACTGGTGGGGTGTGCCCGATTCGTCCTCCAGTTGGCGAGGCTGGGCCAGCCGCGACGGTGAGCTCATCAACTCCGATGGTGGCCCGCTGGACCTCGACCTCGACGCGATCGTCAGAGAACTGCCGACGGGTGAGGTGCACCCCGGTCTCTCCATTGCCGCCTGGGCGCCAGCGGGGGGAGCGGGTCGACGTCATGCCCGGGCCTTGGCCATCGACGACCGAAACCGTTTTCCAGAAAGCCAATCCCTCGGTAG
>SHLQ01000308.1 GCA_004282895.1 Acidimicrobiales bacterium | reverse complement strand
AGATTGACTCCGCTCGCGACGCCGCCCGAGGAGCGGATGAATCTTTGGCTCGCGGGGAGTTGACCGGCCCCCTACACGGTCTGCCGATGACGGTGAAGGATTCGATCGACTGGGCCGGAATACCGTCGACCTGGGGTGATCCCAACCACATCAATCACCGCCCCACCGAAGATGCGGACGTACTGAAGCAGATGCGAGCGGCCGGTGCGATCGTCTATGGCAAGACCAACGTGCCGATACACCTCGGGGATTGGCAGACCCACAACGAAATCCACGGCCGTACCAACAACCCGTGGGATCAAAGCCGGAGCGCCGGTGGTTCGTCCGGGGGATCAGCCGTTGCGGTGGCGACCGGAATGGCGTCGCTCGAGGTGGGAAGTGATATCGGAGGCTCGATTCGCTGGCCCGCCAACTACAACGGCGTGGCGGGTCTCAAACCGAGTTTCCGGTTGATCTCCACCCATGGCCACACGTTCCCTGGCCACGAAGGCCATGTCGACAACAACGTGGTTGGGCCCATTGCCCGCACGGTCGCCGACCTTGCGCTGGCTCTACCGGTCATGTGGCAGCCGCACATGTCACCGCCCGCTCCCTCGAAGACCTCGTTGAAGGATTTCACCGTCGGCGTGTTGCTCGACAATCCGGTCGGCGATCAGGATGCGGCTGTCACCGCGGTGCTCAACGATGCGGTGCAGAGTCTTGCGGCCGCAGGGGTGAAGCTCGCCGATCCGCCGGCCACGGACTGGGTATTGGCCGGCCACGATGCCGGCATGAAGCTCATCCGTGCGGCTGCGTCCGGTCTGCCGACGATGAAGCCGGCCCAGGATGGCGTCGCTCTCGACGGCGGTGATCCCGACTTCGACGCACTTGTTGCCACGTCCGGACGGATGAGCCACCGGGAGTGGATCGACTTCAACAACGAACGCGAACGCGCCCGTCTGCAGTGGCGTGACTACTTCGCCGATGTGGATCTGCTCCTGACGCCGATCACCCCCACCACCGCACCACCACACGACACGAGACGCTTCAACGAGCATCGGGTCGTGGTCAACGGTGTGGAGCGGCCGGTGCTCGAGCAGTTCTTCTGGGCGGTGCTCGCCAACGCCACCTACCTGCCCGGGCTTTCGCTTCCCGCCGGTCTCGCACGCGACGGGTTACCGGTTGGCCTGCAGGTTCTTGGTCCATTCATGGGTGACCTGCTCGCACTGCGGTTCGGGGTTCTCGCAGAGGCCGTGCTCGGCCATCCGCTAGACGAGTTGCATCGGAGGATGTGAATTGTTGGATCGAGTCGAATCCCATCCCGGCTATTGGCCGTCGCCATGGCCGGTTGAGTGTGGGGGAAACCGTCGTCAGAAGGCGGCACACGGTCGCCTCGATGCCGCCGAGGGATCGGCGGAGGTGGTATCTCGTCACGACGACAAATGGCACGTGATGATTGTTCGCCGCGACGAGGATCAGTGGTACCTCGGAGGCACCATGCCAGCGTTCACCGGCCCGCCCCCTCACGGATGGGTTGAGCAGATCGACCCAGACTCGCTCGAAGCGGTCGTTTCCTCGCCAGATCTTCCGTGCGGTGAGCACGTGTGGTGCGGCGCCATCCTCGTCCACGCGGACGGCTCCATCATGTCGGTGAACGGCAGTTATCTGCATAAACTGGACCCCCACGATCTGTCGGTTCTGGCCGAGCGAGAGTTGCCGGTCAGCCGCTCCCACAACGGGTTGCTGGCGCTTTCGGACGGGTCCCTGATCACGAAGGACCTGCGACTCGAGGGCCAGGGAGGCACCACCATCACTCGCCTCGACGCGACGTCACTCGACGTGCTTGGCGAACCGTTCGTTCTGCCCGAAGGTTCGATGGGACGGATCGCGTCCGACGTCACCCCCAATGGCGAGTTCGTCTATGTGCCTGGGACGGAACACCTGTGGCGCCTGCAGGTGCGCGATGGCGCGATCGAGAT
>SHLQ01000171.1 GCA_004282895.1 Acidimicrobiales bacterium | reverse complement strand
TTCCCTTCGTCAGCGGGCAAGATCGGCATATTCGGTCCCGTTATCACCCGGGCACCCGCGGGTGAAGAGGGTCTCGCCCTCTGGGACGCCATGGTGACCATGTCCACCATGGACGGCTTTTGGGAGCTCAAGCGCACGCGCACCGAGGGCCCCGATTTCGGCGAACGGCCGTAACTCGCACGCCTGGCGGCTGAGCTACAACCGCACCTTGTAGGGACAGTTCTTCAACTGCTGTCGGCGTCGGTCGGCTGCGACCACACTCACGCGGTCGCCATCGTGCAACGTCGGCCCATCGGTGATCGTCAACGTGAACGCGTGATCGCCAGTGAAGTCACGTCCGTTCGGCCGCAGGAGGTCAATGTGATCCCATTGCACGTCTGCAACCACGGGTTCGTTATTGACGAACAGCTCGAGCGGCGGGTGTTCGGGACCTCGGTGATAGCGGAAGAATCCGTTCACGCTGTCCGCGGACGCGCCAGTGACTCGACCCATGAAAGAGTCAACCCGTGACTGTTGGAGGTATTCGTCGCCGCCGCCCGGATTGATTGCATGCATCACTTTGCGAATCCCCATGACATCGAGTTCTTCACCGCAGAAGTCGGCGAAGTCGATGACGAACTCGCGAGGATCACCCAGCACCCGCTCGTAGGAGAGGAAGAACATTGGCTGGGATTGATTCGCTTCGACGAACGACACCAGATCTTCCAGATGGTGCAAGCTGTCGCGCATGTCGGTGATGGGGTCCTTGAACACCGAGATGAGATTGCGATTCGCGATCGAGAAGATGTCGCGCATCACGATCACGAAGTGCGGGTTGCGTAGTTCAACGCCGAGGGTCGTCAGGTGGCTGACGATGTTGGGCCGTTTGAAGCCCCACACGTCATGGTCGGCGTTGTATGCATCGATGATCGCTTGCGCGGCGACTTGGTCACCGGACTCGATCGCATCGGAAAGCGCCCGATCTTCGCCGACGACGTTTCCGGCGTCGTTGCCCATGAACACGCCGAGCGCTTCGAGCACCTTGGCCACCATTGTCGTGCCGCCCCGGGCCAGACCGAGGACGATGTAGGTACGTTGCGCGGGCAGCGTGTACCCGTCGTCGACCAACGCGGCGAATCCCCGATTCTCGAGCTGAGAGGGATCTGGTACCGACTTCTCCATCGCCTCGGACAGTAATAGGGGTCTGACCCCTTTTTGTGGAAAGGGGTCCGACCCCTTTCCGCCAGCTAGTCGGGTGCGGCGCCGCCTTCGGTGGTTCGGCGATCCACAAAGGCGCGCATCTCGGCTCGGACCGCGTCGTCCATCGTCGGTTCCACATAGTTTTCCAGTGCTGACCGCCACGTCGTTTCCGCCCGTTCGTTGGCGCGCAGGCTTCCCTTGTCGGTCCACTGCTCGAAGTTTGTTCGCTCGAATACCAGCGGTGAGTAGAACGCGGTCTCGTACCGGTCGAGTGTGTGGGCAGCGCCGAAGAAATGGCCTCCTGGCCCCACCTCGTCAATGGCCTCGAGCGCCAGCTCCGAATCATCGACCACCACCGGCTTGAACCAGTCGGCGATCACCTGACACATCTCCACATCGACGATGAACTTCTCGAAGCTGGCGGTCAGCCCACCTTCCTGCCACCCGGCCGCATGCAGGATCACGTTGGCGCCAGCGAGCAGCGCTCCATAGGTATTAGCCATGGTTTCGTATCCCGCCTGGGCGTCGACCACATTGGACGAGCTCGAACCCGAGGATCTCCACGGAAGGCCCACGTGTCGGGCCAATTGTCCGCTGGCCAAGGCACCTTTCATCGCCTCGGGTGTCCCGAACGCGGGCGACCCCGATTTCATATCGACGTTCGACGTGAACGCGCCATAAACCACCGGTGCTCCAGGGCGCACGAGCTGGGAAAGGGTCACCGCAGCCAGTACCTCCATGTGCTGAAGCAGAAGTGCGCCGGCGAGCGTCACGGGTGCCATAGCTCCGGCGAGCGTGAATGGCGTCATGATGCACGGTTGCATCATCCGAGCGAAGTCGATGATTCCCATCGACATCGGAACGTCGAGCTGACGCGGCGAGTTCGTGTTGATGTTGGTCCAGCAGTACGGCTTGGAGGCAAACGTCTCATCATCCCGGATGCCATGGCGGATCTTCACGAGCTCGAAACTGTCGAGAGTCCGCTGCCGACCGCGGGCATAGATAAACGGCACCTTGTCCGTGAGTGTGAGAGTTGAGACACCACTCTCCAAATGGCGTACAGCCAATGGGATGTCGCTCGGTTCTACACACGGCGCGGTTGCAGCCAGCACATCGTAGATCTGCGTCAGTCTCAGAAAGTTCCGCTGATCCTCGAGCGTTCCGGCCCGACGACCCCCGGACAGGTCGGAGACGAATGGGGGCCCACCAACTGGAAGTAGCGCCACGCTGCGCCCACCGACCGGCACATTCCGGATCGGATTCGGCGCGTGCAGTTCAAACGACGCTGGCGCCGTCGTCAACGCGGATCTCACCATGTCCGGGTCGAGTCGCACCATCGAGTCATCATCGACCACCGCACCACCGGCACCGAAGATGTGCCGCGCTTCGTCGAGAAGGACCTTGATGCCGCTGTCCGCGAGATACCGGATGGACGTCTGGTGAACGTGTTCGACTTCGTCCTCGGACAGCACCCGAAGCGGCTCGAACGGATTCACCAGCTGACGCCGAAACGAGACGTCGACTGGTTGTCGCTCGCGTCTCCGTCGAGCCATATGGCTACATCATCCGTGCACGGACATGGACGAATCCGGATTGATCTCACGGTTTCGGCTGAAGAACCCGATGTCGATCTCACGCCCCGTGTACTTGCCGGTGGTTACCACGGGCGTCATGTCGTGGTCCTGCCCAGCCTCGACCGCGTCGATCAGATCGGCCATCACCTGGCCCGCAACGCCGGCGTTCTTGTACTGGTTGCCACTCGTGCCAATCGCGACATAGAAGCCGTCGAGGTCGGTCCGGTCGTAGATCGGGATCCAGTCGTCGCTCACGTCGTAGAGATCGACGATGCCCTTCTTCTCGTGCGGAACACCAAGCTCAGGCATACGCCGGTTGGCTCGCAACACCTGCGTCTTCCACTGATCTTCGTCGAGGGTGGTATCGAAGTCGTCGGGGTCGACCCATTCCCGCGGATCACATTCGGCATCCACGCTGCCGAGCAGCACGTTGTTGCCGACTTCGGGTCGGAAGTAGAAGCCCACGTCCTGATCGGCACCCACGACGCCGGTCGACATCATGTCGACTCCGGGTGGCGCGGGCACGTGATGAACCTCATGACGTAGCGCGGCGGTCTTGATCTTCATCGAATCGAAGACACCCGCCATCTTGTTGATGATCGAACTGTGCGGGCCGGCGACGTTCACGACGACAGGACTGCTGATCGACGTGCCGTCCGCGAGCGAAACGCCGCTGACTCGCCCATCCGCCTGGTCGATGGCGACCACCTCTGCTCCGAACTGGAACACACCGCCAGCCGCCTCGGCTGCTCGCTGCAGGTTGTGGCAAGACAGCTGCGGATCGGACACGTAGCCAGCGTCAGGAGAGAAGATCGCGCCGTACAACGCACCTTGTGCGTCCTTCCAGAACTCGGGATCATCCGGTCGGGTCGGCGGGCCGTACAAACCCTGGTCCATCCATGGCAAACGCTCGGCGAGATCCTCAACGGACCACGACTCGAAGGGAATGTCTTCCTCTTCCCAAAGGCGCCGGCAGCGATCGGCATAGTCGTCGCCTTCGAACTGCAGGATCAGCTGGCCAACCTGGTGATAGTCGATGAGGCCCAACTCGTCCTCGGCGTCGATGTAGTTGGCCCAGTCCTTCCAGTACTGCGCGCCCTCCCACGAGAACACGACACCCGGCGACGTCGAATAGCTGAACCGCACGATCGCACACGAGTTGATCGTCGATCCCGCGCCGGCGGCACCGGCCTTGTCGACGTTGAGCGTGCGCTGACCCCGGCGAGCGAGTTCGACCGCCAAGGCGCATCCGATGACCCCGGCGCCAATGATCACCACGTCATAGTCGGTCTGTGCATCAGCCATGTTCGTTCCTCTCATCCGGTGTTCAGAACACGATGGACGCACCCTACGAGTTCCTGCAACCGCGATCTAATGCCCAAAGGGGTCTGACCCCTTTTTGGCGAAAGGGGTCAGACCCCTTACTACGATGCGGGGATGAGAGAGCATCTCGTCACGTCGGCGATATTCGTCGTGCCCGCGCTCGTGCCGATTATCTTCGTGAGCCTGAAGTACGACCTCGGCACCCGGGCAATCCGCAAGTGGTCCATCATCGCGGCCCTCGTGATGCTGTTGGTCGCCGGCGTGTCCGCCGTTTCGCACACCGCCGTCACGCGTTGTCGAAGAAACCCGGCCGAATTCTGCGAGTACAACGACGGTGTCCCGATGATCGCCACTGCGGTCTTCGTATTCGTGATCGCCTGCGGCATCAAGGCGTGGCTTCTCTATGACAAACGCTGATTGGAGACTCTGTCTTAAGGGGAAGTTGATGCACGACAGAGACTTTCGAGATCCGGCGGGTCGAGGCCAGTAAGCGACCTCCACCCGGCACCGTCGATCACCGTTCCCGCACGCCTGCATCCGTCGACGATGAATGCAGATCGGTCGACGGGGATTCGAACGACCTGTCCCGGTTCCGGCACGAGTACAAAACGCCCGTCGTCGCTTATTGAACCGAATCCTGCGAAACCTGCGCCTCGGCGAATCACTCCCGCCGAACCATCGGCGCCGTCGTACCACTTCACAACATCGCCGCTTGCGTGGAGCGTCACGAATCCGCCGTCGATCGGCAGGATTTGCACCACCGCCGACGGAGGACCGACCAACGCCTGCTCGAGCACAAATGTCGACGCGTCGAACCGATGGACCGACCCGTCCCCGAGGCCCAAGAGGGTGTCACCATCGGATGCAACGGATGTGGCCTCAACCGGATGGCCGAAGGGATCGAACTGGTGCAAGGTTTCACCGGTTAGATCGACGATTCGGGCGCTGAAATCCGTTCGTGCCAGAACGATTCGGTCGGGCCCGATCGGTTCTGCAAGCCCTTCGCCTGGCACGTCCAACTCGGCGAGCAACTCGCCCTCCGGCACAGAGAAGACAAACGCCCGGAATGTCTGGAAGTCCGGTGGTGCATCGAGCACGAGTTGTACTGCCAGACCATGCCCGGTCCGCACCGAGCGTCCGCGATCGGATCCTTCGGACACCCGGTCCGAGAGGTCGACCTCGATGATGCGCGTTCCTCCCCGCTCGATCACGAATCGTCGCGACTCGGTCTCGTAGCCGACAACGGTCGAGGAATCGACATGGCGATGCTCCGTGGGGCCGGTAGCGAACACCCTTGTCTCACCATTGGGCTCGACCACGATCGCTCGACCTCTTTCGAACGTCGTGAATGCCCCATTCGATGCTACGACGCCCCCGTCATGGCCTTCATGGAGGATCTCGACGTCGCGCTGAGACGTCAGCACATCGATCCTGTCACCTGCGCCCGAAACCGTGAGGTCGTCGTCACCGGCGAACGCTAGAACCACGCGTTCGCCGCCGATTGGAAGCGGCTGGCCGATAACCGACCCGGTCGCTACCGCCACCAACAGCACACCATCGACTCCACCAGTGGCAACGTGCGAACCATCCCGACTCACGGCAACGGGGCCGTCGCTGCGCTCGCCTCCACTGTGCGGAACCGACCAGAGCAGTCGCCCGTCATTCACGTTCCACGCAACGAGGGTCGTGTCACCCCGTCCGGCGATCACGTCGCTCGATGGTGAAAGCGCGACCCGGGTGATCCTCTCGCCTGCATCGGCAAGTTCTCTTCTCTGGCCTGTCTCCAAATCGATGGCGAATGGAGGGGCGCTATCGCTCGAGATGACCGCAGTGCCGTCGACACCCATCACCTGCACCGACCCGACGAAAAGCGTGTCCAGGTCGATGGTCTGGATGAGCTCGAGCGACGCGGTATCGAGGAGATCTAGTCGTCCACCGCCAGCATCGTCCAGCAGGACGACGGCATCTCCGTCGATCGTCCAACTCAACTGCCTCGCATTTCCAGCAGACGCTGTCGCGACCGTCGAGCCATCGCTCAGGTCGAAGACAAGTAGTTGGCCTCCGTCGAGCACGATCGCGTGAGTTCCACCCGGCGACACCTGCGGACAGGGCCCACTTGGCAGGCTTGCGCCAGCCAATGCAGTCGGTGATCGATTCGGAACAACCCACCGAGTCGCCGCCGACCTGCCGTTGGCGTCAGCGACGGCGAAGCTAACAACTGCAGGCCGGGACGGGTTGGCCGACATGGCCATGCATGTCGAGCCGATTGCTGTGTCGAGCTGGTAAGCGAATGTCGAACGGCTTAGGAGGTCAACAAGGACCGACTCCGCGTTCGGGTCGTCGCTCGTCTGTACCGCACCGAGCGCCAACTGGATGCCGAGAGCCGGGCGTTCATCGAACACGGTGGAAGCAAGTTGCGAAAGCAAACGAACCTCAGCGGTGTCCGCTGCCTTCTTGGCCCGACGGCTCTGCACAAACGCCAACGACCCTGCGAGGACGGCGACGACCGAGTTCGTGGTTCCGAGATCGATGCCGATGATCTTGCTGGA
>SHLQ01000170.1 GCA_004282895.1 Acidimicrobiales bacterium | reverse complement strand
ATGCTGCGGGCTTCTTCTTGGCGGCGCTGCGTCGGGCAGCCGACTTGGCGGGTGGACGCCCACGGGAGGGCTTTTTGCGCGTCGACGCGGCGCGAGCAGGCTTTTTGGTCGCGCGCGTAGGTGATTTCTTGGGTCTTGTTGCCACAGTGCCCTCAACACTAGTGGAGCCGCGCGCGACCGCTTGGTCAATCCCCTAGCGCCGGGAAGCGCGAATCACGGGGACAATCACGGGGCGGCGGCCGGTCACCTTGTTCACGTAGCCGCCCACGGCTCGGCGAGCCGCTCGTTCCACGTCCGCAAGATCGGCGCCGTTGGCGAGAGCCTTCTCCATTGCTTCGCGGGCTTCGGTCGCAGCTCCCGTTTCAAGGTCGAACCGTTCGTCGCCGGCCGCCCAGCCTCGGCTGGCAACCACCGGCCCAAAGGCCACCTGACCGGCGCCAACATCAACTTCTGCACTGACCGAAACGAAACCGCCCTGGCCGAGCCGAAGGCGCTCATCCAGGACCCCGCCGTCGAGCGGCCCGGCCGATCCGTCCATGAACACGTACGCTCCGGAGACCCGGCCCACCTTCGTGACCCCCTCGTCGTCGAGAAGAATCTGGTCGCCGTCGGTCGCTACGAGCACGTTGTCGTGGGACATTCCCCGGTCGTAGGCGAGCTCGGCGTGGGCGATGAGATGCTCGAACTCGCCGTGGACCGGAATGAACAACTCGGGGTGGGCCACGCTGTGTAACGCGAGCAGCTCCTGGCGCTTGCCGTGCCCGGTCGTATGGACATCAACCTGACCGCTGTGCACGATCGTTGCGCCCTGCCGGGCGAGCCCCGAGCGGACTCGGGCGACCGCGGCCTCATTGCCTGGAATCGGGTGGGAGCTGAAGACGACCGTGTCCGTGGGGCCAATGGTGACCCAGCGACTGTCGCCGGTGGCCATGAGTGTGAGCGCTGACCGGTGTTCACCCTGGCTTCCGGTGGAGATGATGCAGGTTTTCAGCGGATCGAGGTCGTCGGCGGCATCGATGTCGACAATTCTCGAATCGGGAATGTGCAGCAGGCCGTGGTCGCGAGCCAACGCCACGTTGCGTTTCATCGAGCGACCGAGGGTGACGATTGTGCGGCCCTGCTCCAGCGCCGCATCGGCGATCTGTTGCACGCGGTGGATGTGGCTGGCGAAGGCGCCGATGATGATCCGCTGGTCACGGTGCTCGTCGAATACCTGACGAAGTACCCCACCCACTTCCATCTCCGAACTCGACATCCCCGGTGAATCCGCGTTCGTCGAGTCGGCGAGGAGCAGGCGGATCCCCGGGTCCTGAGACAACGCGCCGATTCGGGCCAAGTCCGTTGTGCGGCCGTCGACGGGTGTGTGATCGAGTTTGAAGTCGCTGGAATGGAGGATGATGCCCTGCGGCGTCGTGAAGGCGGAGATCAGCCCCATCGGGGTCGAGTGGGTGACGGGCAGGAACTCGCAGTCGAACGGACCGATCCGACGTTTCTCGTGGTCCACAACGGGAACGAAGTTGGCCCGGCGCTGCAGGTTCTTCTCCGCCAGTTTGTGGCGGACAAGGCTCAGGGTGAACGCCGATCCGTAGATGTCGATGCCATCGAGGGCCGGAACCATGTCGAACAGGTAGGGAAGGCCACCGATGTGGTCCTCGTGTACGTGGGTGACCACGCAGGCTTCGATGCGGTCGGCGTTCTCGGCGATGAAGCTGAAGTCCGGGATGATCGAGTCGACACCCGGCTGGGTTTCGTCTGCGAACATTTGTCCACAGTCCAGGATGACCATGCGGCCACCCGTCTCGAGCACGGCACAGTTGCGACCGATGTCTCCCAGTCCACCCAGAAAGGTGAGTTTGACTGCGTCCGCCACTAGAAGCCGGGTCGACCGAGGTTCGAAAGCACCTTGCGAGCTTCGTCAGCCAGCCATTCGGGCTCGGGGCCCATCGGCGGACGGCAGGCGCCGCCAGGCAGGCCAAGAACCCGAAGCATGGCTTTGCTGGGCAACGGGTTGGGTGCCAGGTCGCCGGTCTCGTAGCTCCACGACGCGAGCAGACCCTGATTGATCTTTGTCGCTTCGGCCACGTTGCCCGCAGTGTGGGCCTGCACCATCAGTTTCGTCTCGACGCCGCACCAGTGTGTGGCCACGCCGACCACGCCGACGGCGCCGACCGCGAGCAGAGGCAGGGTGAAGCTGTCGTCGCCGCTGTACACGTCAAAGTCGGGTCCGGCTTCGGCAATGACGACCGCCGTTTCAGCGGGGTTGCCGGCCGCATCCTTCAGCGCAACGATGTTGTCGACCCGGCTGAGGCGCACGAGGTTTTCCGTCTCGATCTTGCGGCCGGTGCGAACCGGGATGTCGTACAACATGACGGGCAGGTCGGTAGCGGCTGCCACGGCTTCAAAATGTCGAACGAGGCCCTCCTGCGAGGGACGGTTGTAATAGGGCGTGACGCTGAGGATCCCCGTGGCGCCGACCTCGGTGGCCCGCCGGGTGAGCTCGACGGCAGCTCGGGTGTCGTTGCTTCCCGTTCCGGCGATCACCGGGACGTCGACGGCGTCGACAACGGCCCGAATCAGCTCGATCTGCTCATCGTGGGTGAGGGTTGGGCTCTCCCCCGTCGTACCGGCGATGACCAGGCCGTCGTTCCCATTGGCGACCAGCCACTTGGCCAGTTCCTGCGCGCCATCCACGTCAAGCTGATCGCCGGCCGTGAACGGCGAGACCATCGCGGTGAGTACTTGTCCAAATCGGGCCATCACTTCTCCTTACCGAGGAAAAGGCTACACCGCGTGAGGGCCGGAGCCGTCTGCGGGCGTCATGCTGTCCTGTAGTCCAACATCACCTTTGGCCTCACTCCCGCGGCGAATACGCCACAACACCAGCGCGTAGCCGATCGTCCCGATCGTGGCGAATGTGAACCATTGAAACGCGTAACTGAGGTGCGGACCCTCGCTGAGATCGGGCGATGGAACGGGAACCGGAACGGCGGCCGGCGCGGGAGCCTGACCCCGCAGCTGCACATAGGTGCCGACGGGCAGCGCGTTGTCCAGTTGGAGGTACTCCCCTGCGAGCGTCGGGTTCGGTCGGCTGATACGGGCGCCGTCGTCGGAAACTGCTCCGGCATCGAGCCCGTAGCGAACCAGGCCGGCCACGATCACCGGTGTGGTCGGCGCGGTCGGGTCGGACGAAAATGCGTCCTCCCGGCGAGGAACGAACCCCCGATTGACGATGACCTCACCGCCGGCGTCGAGTTCGAGAACGGTCCACGCCCAGAACCCGGGTGAGCCGTCCGCGCTGCGGTTGGCGACGAGCAGCTCTCGGGCCGGGTCGTAGGTGCCCGAGACCTGTACGAGCCGATACTCGAGGTCGTCGGCGCTCATGTCCAGGTCCGCGATCCCCACCGCGTCCGCCTGCAACCGCGCCTCGACCGCAGTATTGGTCTCGCGGCGCTCCTCGAGACGATCAACCTGCCACAGGCCCGCGAATATGAACGAGACGATCAGCGTTCCCGCGAAGACGTGAGACGCGATCCAGCGCGGTCGGAGAAACACCGCTATCGGGGAAGGAACTCAAACTCGAGTTCGTCGCGAATTTCCACGCCACCCACCTGCGCGGGTAGATGGAGCAGGTTGAGCCGCGTTCGAGTGATCTCGTATGCACCCGGACGGACGCCACACAACCGGAATCGATGGCGTTGCAGCACCTGATGCAGCCGGAACTCGGCGTTGTGGCACACGACCCACAACCGACGACAGGAGTCGGGCGCATTGGCGACCGCCACGTCGATCAACTGTCCCAGAATCTCCGGATCGGCGAGCTCCGCCGCCGCCGCCACGACCTCGAGTTGCTGTCCGGATCGGCGGAACGTGATGATCCCTTTGCCCAAACCGGCATGTTCGTACACGAACCCCGCATATTTGGCCGGCTCGACGGCGGCCCCTCGACGAATCCGCATCTGCGCACCAGCGTTCCGCAGCAATTCGTCGACCCACCCACGATCCTCGGCGACGTACCGTCGAATTCGGGGCTCGGGCGCAACCAGCCGTTGACCGGGAGCGTCCAGCGTGACCATGGTGCGATGGTAGCCGGTGGCTCAATCGAACAGGAGGCTGTCCAGGCCCATCGTTACACCAGGCTGATCGGCAATGGCACGGACGCTGAGCAGAACCCCAGGCATGAAGGAGTCCCGGTGGATGCTGTCATGGCGAATGGTCAGCGTCTCGCCCGTGGTGCCAAATATCACTTCCTGATGGGCGACCATGCCGTGCATACGGACGCCGTGGACGCCGACGCCACCGACCTTGCCGCCGCGAGCACCCTCCACGACATGATGTTCGGTGGGGTCCTCATCCCAGGTCGTCCCTGACTCGTCCTTGGCCGACTGCATTCGTTCGGCGGTCATCATCGCCGTACCCGATGGGGCGTCCCGCTTGGCGTTGTGATGAAACTCGATCACCTCGGCCGTCTCAAAGAACGGCGCCGCCAACTCCGCCAACCGCATCATCATGACCGCGCCGATGGCGAAGTTGGGCGCAATCAGGCAGTTGCTATCGGTGAACTCGATGTGGAATCCCGCAATGTCCTCGTCGGTGAAACCCGTTGTCCCGACCACGGCGTGGACGCCGTTGGCCGCGCACCAGTTGATGATGTCCCGCCCAACCGAGAGATGCGTGAAATCGACGACAACATCGACGTCGGCTGCGTGCAGCTCGTCGATCGCGCCGAGGAACGGCAGATCGTGATGGACCTCGGTCACGGTGCCGAGAGCCTCCCCCACATGTGACGGGTCGATTCCCGCGACCAACTCCATGTCTGCCGCCGAGTCAATCGCGCGACAGACCTCGCTGCCGACGCGGCCTCCGGCTCCGGTAACTGCTACCCGTATCATCCGTCCGACCGTAGTCGGCGCCCCGGCGTGGAGCTAGACGCCAGCCGCCACCAACGCGGACGCCGGGCCAACGATCGAGGTCACCGACGGTTGCCCGTACACCTGGTTGAGCACGCGGTTCACGTCGTCGATGGTGACCGCGTTGAGCCGGTCCAGGAACTCGTCGATGGGCATCACGGTGTCGCGCAGCGCGATGCCGTTTGCGATACGGGACATGCGCGAGCCGCTGTCCTCCAACCCCAGAACGATGGAGCCCTCGAATCCTGAACGAGCACGGTCGAGCTCCTGCGAGGTGACGCCACCGTCGAGCAGCTCCGCGATCGCGTCATCCAACGCGACGCGCAAGTCCTTCGCCCGCGGTGCGGCCGTGGCCGCGTACACGCTGGCGGAGCCGGCGTCCGCGTAGCCAGACGTGGTGGAGAAGACCGTGTAGGCAAGCGCCCGCTGTTCGCGAATCGTCTGGAACAACCGGGAAGATGGTGACGCTCCCAAGACCTGATTTGCAATCGCCAGCGCATGCCGATCTTCGTGGCCGTGTGGCAGGCCCCGCCACCCGATCGCGATATGGGCCTGCTCAACCGGCAACTCGTTGGCGACGGTTGTCTGGCGAACGGCTTCGGGACTGGTGCGCTTTGGATGGTGGCCGCGGGGTAGGTCACCGAACACCGCAGTCGCCTTCTCGACAATCTCTTCGTGCACGACCTGGCCGGCTGCGGCCACAACGAGGTTGCTCGGCAGGTACCAGCCGCCGTGGAAGTCTGCGATATCGGCAGGTGTCATTGCGTTGATCGTGGCCGGTTCACCGAGGACCTCGCGTCCCAATGCGTGACCGGCGAACAACTCGTCATACAACGACATGAACACGAGGTCGTCCGGGGTGGTTACCGCGGCCGTGAGTTCCTCGCCGATAACGAGCCGCTCGGCGTCGACATCGGTCGGTCGCAGCGCCGGCGACCGCACGACGTCAAACAGCACGTCCGACGCAAGATCGGCCGCCGTATCGGGCACGCGGGCGTAGAACGCGGTGTGTTCACGCGAGGTGAAGGCGTTCATGTCGCCGCCGACACCATCGATGATCTCTGCGACCTGGCGGGCGCTCCACGTTTCGGTGCCCTTGAAGAGCAGGTGTTCGAGAAAGTGCGAGGCCCCGGACTGCTCCGGGGCCTCGTCTCTCGATCCAACGGCCACCCACACGCCGAATGCGGCGGTGCGGGAGCCGGGAATGGCCTCGGTTACGACCCGAAGGCCGTTTCCGAGGGCGGTGGTGTTGATGACCTCGCGCGGGTGTTCCACCGTCGAGGCCAGTGGGTCTTAGCGACGGCGACGGCCGCGGCCGCCACGGTTCGACTTCGGTGCAGGACCGAGGTCTCCCAACTCATCGCTAAGTTCCGCGTCGAAGCTGTCCTCGAAGGAGGCAACCTCACGGTCGGACGAACCGCCCGAGTCGTTGCCACGATCCTCGCGGCCACCGCCGTCTTCGCGACCGCCACGATCTCCACGGTTGTCGGAGTTGCGGCCTCGATCACGCGAGCCCGAGTCGCCGGAATCCGAGTCGCCGCCACCATCGCTGGTGGGACGAAGCGAGATCTTGCCGTTCGGATCGATGTCTTCAACCTTCACCTCGATGTCATCACCGAGTGAGACAACATCTTCGACCTTGTCGATGCGCTTGCCGCCACCGAGCTTGGAGATGTGGACCAGGCCGTCTCGACCGGGAAGGATGTTGACGAACGCACCGAACTTGGTGATGTTCACGACCCGACCCTGGTAGG
>SHLQ01000033.1 GCA_004282895.1 Acidimicrobiales bacterium | reverse complement strand
TCATGGTGAGGGTTTTCAGATGCAAGGCTCGGATCTCCTGTTGATGCCCACGACGACGCCAACGAGGAATCTAGCGCGGCAAACTACAAAGATGTAATTGTGAGCGATTAAACGTCGGGACTTCCGCGATCACATGTCGGGACTTCCGCCCGACATCCGCGGAAACCTACATGGGCCTACGGCGCAGCCTCCGGCCCCTCACGCCAGAGGCGGTGTTTGTGCGTATAGGGCTCGCGTTGACTGATGAACCTGTTACCTAGTGATGCCTGACCCCAACTGCTCGCCGAGGACGGCACCCCTTCGAGTCGGTGTATACGCACTGCTGGCGCCTCCGGCGAAAGAGGGGCTGGAGGCTGCGCCGGAAGCCCATGTAGGTCTGGTGGGGATCTCGACCGGAAGTCTCGACATGTAGTCAGGTTTGATTCTCGAGTTCGAGAATCAAACCTGCGTTTCGCAGAAGTAGGTGATGTTGCCTGCGAACTTCACCTTCTGGATCGGGGAACGTGATCGGGGGCTCAGCTGTCCGTCTTTGCCAAACACCTGGAGGTGCTGGTCGAACACGCCGGGCTCGCCGAATACGTCAGCCCAGGGCCTGTCCTCGAGAGTTGTCCCCCGGTACTTGATCACGTTGTGCAGCGTCTCGACCAGCGAGCGATACAGACGGCGTACTTCCTGAGTCGAGAGGGTGTCGGTCTTGCGGTCGAAACGAAGGCCGGAGTCGAATAGAACCTCATCGGCGTACATCGAGCCGATACCCACGAGCGCCTTGCCGTCGGTGAGGAGGCCCTTCAGGGTGGCGTCGTGTCCTTCGATCAAATCGCGGAACGACAACCACGACAGGGGTGTGTCGATCGGGTCGATCGCCGGGTCGTTGAGTTTGGGGAACTCGCTCATCACATCGTCTTTCGGAACGGCGGCAACCTCGCCGCTGCCCTCCGGGTCGATGAAACGAAGCTGACCGCCCTGGGTGAAGGTGATGACGATCTCGGTGCCCTTCAGTTCCTTCTCACGAGTGGCGTTGCGTCGGAGGGTTCCGTTGCCCATACGAAAGACGAGGATGTCCTCCGTATCGAGAGGGAAGAGGAGGTGCTCGCCTTGGCGGTGAACCCCGGTGATCTTGGCTCCCTCGAGCGTCGAGGTGAACTGTTTCCGAGTCTTGTATCGGGGCAGGACCGACATGCCGGCGGCGGTCGCTGACTTGATCTTGCGCGTGGTTACCTCGCGTTCGAGGTCTCGTTTGATGAGCTCGAGCTCGGGCAGTTCAACCTTCATGGTTTGTCTTTTCTATCGCGATGTTGTGTTGCAGCTGCAGGAGCGCACTCTCTGCCGCCATCTGTTGGGCCTGCTTCTTCGAGGAACCGGAGCCTTCACCGACGATGGCACCAACGGTCACGGCCGAGGAGAATCGGCGACCGTGGTCGGGGCCGGACGAAGACATGTCGTACTCAGGAGCAGTCATCCCCGCCTCCGCAGCAACTTCCTGCAGGCGGGTTTTGAAGTCCTTGAGACCGGGACGCGACTGTGCCCGAAGGATGACGGTTTCGAAGAGCGAATGAATGACCGCCTTTGCGGACGCGAAGTTGCTGTCGAGGTAGATGGCGCCGATGACCGCTTCGAGCGCGTCGGCCAGAATCGAGGCCTTGTCCCGGCCGCCGGAGAGCTCCTCGCCATTGCCCACCCGGAGGACCGGCCCCAGCCCGATCGAACGGGCAATCGCGGCCAACGTGTCCGCCTGGACAACTTCGGCCCGCGCCTTCGCCAGCGCACCTTCCGATGCGTCTGGCTGATTGGTGTAGAGGGCGTGGGTGACGGCCATATCGAGAACGGCATCACCAAGAAATTCGAGCCGTTCATTCGGCTGCGAGCCAACGTGTTCCGCGCAGTACGAGCGGTGCGTCAATGCCATTTCGAGCAACTGGGGATCGACAAACTCGTAGCCGAGGGCCGCACTCAGCGCGTGAAGGCGCGAATCGGTGTCCGCCTCAGCCAACTCGGGCCATGACGTAATCGACTGCGTCACGGACGGTCTTCAGGTCCTCGAGGTCGTCATCTTCGATCCGAAACCCAACGGCCCGCTCGCTCAGCTCTTCCTCGATCGCTTCCACGAGCTCGATCAGCGCCAGCGAATCGGCGTCGAGGTCCTCCTGAAAAGCGTCACCTTCGTTGATGTCCGAAGGCTCGATCTCGAGGATCTCGGCCAGTCGGTCGCGAACGATGGCGACCACGTCGTCTCGTCCCAACGGATTCTGTTCTACATGCGTTTCTGCAGGCACGACTATCTCCCTTGCTGCCGTGGCTTGGCGCATGGTATCCAAAACCAACACTTTTTACGTAGACGGTAGGCGGGAATCCTTGAAAAATCAGGCGTTTACCGCGGTTTGGATCTTCCCGACGAGGTCGGATTCGACCATCTCTGCTGCGACCGAGATCGCATTCACCATCGCCTCTTCTCCGGAGGAACCGTGGCTGATAATACAGACGCCCTTCGTGCCGAGAAGCATGGCGCCACCGTAGGAATCCGCATTGAAACGCTGGTAGAGCGGCAGCAGGGCGGGCAACAGTTGTTCTGATGCGGCCTGTGCTTCGGGGGTGGATCCGAAGGCTTCCAGCAGTGCCGCGATGATGTTCTTCGCGGTCCCCTCGACCGATTTGAGCGCGACGTTCCCCGTGAATCCATCGGTCACCACGACGTCAGCTTCATCGCCCATCAGATCGCGGCCTTCGACGTTGCCGACGAACTCGGCACCGAGTGCGTCCCAGTCGACCGCATCGAGCAATCCCCAGGTTTCCTTCACCAGCGGTGACCCCTTGCCGGCCTCCTCGCCTATTGAGAGCAGGCCGATACGGGGTTTGTCGATGTTGAACCGCGTTTGGGAGAACACTGAACCCATGAGTGCAAACTGCACGAGCCATTCCGCTTTGCACTCCGCATTGGCGCCCGCATCCAGCAGAACCGTCGGATTTCCGGATGGCCCCGGAATCGGCGTGGCGATGGCTGGCCTGGACACCCCTTTGATGCGGCCTGTCCGCAACAGTGCGGAGGCCATGGTTGCCCCGGTGTTGCCGGCGCTCACCATTGCAGAAGCGACATCGTCGCGGACTGCCTCGGCCGCGCGGACCAGCGAGGAGTCTTTCATCGTGCGGACACTCGACCCAGGGTCGTCGTCCATGGCAATCACTTCGGATGCCTCGATTACGGGAATTCCACCGGTGTCTCCCAGTTCGGCCTCACGGCCAACCAGAACGACAGGGATGCCACGCTCTTCAACGGCGCGACGGGCGCCTGCGACGATGGCATCCGGGGCGTTGTCGCCCCCCATCGCGTCGACGGCGACGGGCAACACGACTAGTCGACGTCGATCGCTTGACGGCCGCCGTAGTGTCCGCAGTTGCTACACACGGTGTGCGGACGCTTCACGGCGTTGCACTGCGGGCACGTGGAACGACCGCTGCTGCGAATTCGCCAAGCGGAGGCCTTGCGACTGCGGCTCTTGGCCTTTGAGGTTTTCTTCTTTGGAACGGCCATGACGTCACCTGTGATGGGTCAGATCCGGGGTCGGACTGGGCGCCGATTTGGGCGCACAAGACAGCAAGGTTATCTGGACTTCATCACTCTTCATCAAAACGAAGGGCAGAGAGCGCGTCCCACCGAGGATCCCGTTTCTCTTCCTCATCGTCGGCTTCGGTGTCCGCTGCGGATGCGGTCGGAGGAAACCGCTCCGGGTCAGCCCCCGCACAGTCGGATTCGCAGATTGGGCTCAGCGGCAGAGCCAGCATCAACTCCTCTCGGACCACCTGACCGATATCGACGTAGTCACCATCGATTTCGTAGACGTCAGCTGCGTCATCGTCGACTCCGTCGAGAGAATCCACAAATATCGCCGTAACGCCAACGTCGATCGGGCCGGTCACGGGTTCCAGGCATCGTCGGCATTCCGCCTGCCACTGCGAACGGATCGAAGCCCGCAGCTCGATGTCGCGTATGCCCGGGCGGAGTGTGGCGTCGACCTCGACCGGAGTGTCGTTCTCGACCTTCGCGGTTGTGGTCTCTATGCCAGCGGCCAAAACGGTCGTAGCGATGTCAAGGCCACTTGCGTCGGTGACGTGGCGCTTGAGCTCCGCGAGGTTGTCGTGGAGGCGTAGGCGCGCGATGTTGACGCGCAGCTCAGGCCACAACGTCACGAGAAGTCTTGATCGAAGACGTCCCCCGCCTCGGTGGCCGCATGAAGGTCGGCGACCTGTTCGGCCAGCTCTGCCGAAGGTGTGACGCCCTGCAGCCGATTCCGACCGGTCGCCACGACGGTTCTCGTCCGGTCCAGAATCCCCTCGAGCGAGGCGAGACGGGCATCGCAGAAGTCCTCGGTCTCGCGGCGCATGCGGCGGGCATCCGCCTCAGCATCAGCGATCAGCCGCTGGGCGCGGTGTTCGGCGGACTTCACGACCTCGGTTCGTTCGACCATGCGCTCGGCTCGCGATCGGGCAACGGTGAGGATTTCCTCCCCCTCGAGGCGAACCCGTTCGAGATATTCCTCGCGTTCGCGCAACAACCAGCGGGCTTGCTGCAGCTCTACGGGCATGTCCTCACGGACTCTGAGGAGAAGATCCAGGACCTGCTCCCGATTGATCTTCGAGGACGTCGACAGCGGCAGCGACGGCGCGGCTTCGACCAGTTCGATCAACTCCGCGAGACGACCTTCCACGGCCGGAGGGTGATTGGCCGGCGTGTCGATGTCTGGCGCGGTCCGCAGGTCAATTTCCGTATCAAGGTCGGGGTCGACGATGTCGGTCATGTTGTTTGTTTCTCCCTCAGCGCCCGGAGCGCAGGCTCTGGCACCATCGTCGATACGTCGCCGCCGAACTTCGCGATCTCCCGAATGAGGCGCGACGCAAGGAATGAGTGAGCCGAGGCGCTGGGAATGAAGAGCGTCTGAACCCCCGACATCGCCTTGTTCATCTGTGCCATCTGAAGTTCGGTCTCAAAGTCGCTCACCGCCCGCAGACCCTTCACGATGAAGTCCGCCTCCATCTCTTGGGCGAGATCAACCACCAGCGAGGAGAACATCGTGATCGACACGTTGTCCAAATGGGCAAACGACTCGTTCAGTACGAGCTGGCGTTCCTCGAGTGAGAACATCGGGCTCTTCGCAGGGTTGCGCATGGCCGCGACAATCACCCGGTCAAACAATCCTGACGCGGTTTCCACAATCTCGACGTGGCCGTTGTGTACGGGATCAAACGACCCCGGATACAACACGGTTGTCATAAACAGTCTCCCGTTCGGCGAAGCACAGTAATCACGGTAGTCCCGTACTCCTTGTCCCGAACGACATCCCACCCTTTCGTTTCCTGAAGGTGACCATTGGACTCGGCCACAATCATGCGGGCGTCGACCCCGCTGAGGATCTCCTCCCAGTTGTCGAGCGCGTACGGCGGATCGACGAGGGCGAGATCAAATTCCGTTTGGGTGGCAGCGATCCAACCCAAAACGTCGGCCCGGATAACGGTCGCTCGACTGCTCATCGCGAGCGCAGCGAGGTTCTTCTCGATGCTCTGTACGGCCCGCCGATCCTGCTCGACGAAGGTGGCGTGACTGGCACCTCGGCTCAACGCTTCGATCCCGAGCGCGCCACAGCCCGCGTACAGATCGAGCACGTTCGCGTCCTCCACTACATGGAGGCTGTACAACATGTTGAAGACCGACTCCCGGACACGATCGGATGTTGGCCGAGTGGTCAAACCCGGCGGGGTCTGCAGGGGCCTGCCTCGTGCGTCTCCGGCTACGACTCTCATGGCATTCTCCTCAGGGTCCATCCGCCGTGGCTGTGTCGAAGACAAGGTCCCATCGGTCGAGGCAGTCCTCGCATCGATACGCGACCACCATGCCGTCCATCCATCCGTCTTCTGGCATGTACGTGAGGCGATGACAGGTCGAGCCGCAGTCGACGCAAACGATCGTCTCAGGGACGTCTATCTCCACAAGCCGACTGTATATCCGGATGTGCACGAACGGGCGATACCGACACGCAATCGCAAAGTGGCCCTAGATTGGCGAAATGACTGCATCCGACCCAGACATTGTCAGTGACGGAAAGGACTGGACGTGGGTGCTCGAGCGGCCCTGCGACGAATGTGGTTTCGTCTCCGCCGACCTGGACGTGCACGAGATTGGCGACCGGATTAGGGAGAACGCCGATTCCTGGGCATCACTGCTCGATGGGGACGAGGACCGGTTGCGGCAACGACCACGACCGGACACGTGGTCTCCGCTCGAGTATGCGTTTCACGTTCGGGATGTGTTCGAGCTCTACGACCAACGCCTCGGCCTCATGCTCGACCAGGACGGGCCGCAGTACCCCAACTGGGATCAGGACGTGACCGCAGTCGAGAAGAACTACCGCGCAGCCGACCCGAACGTGGTCAAAGGCGAACTCGTGGAATGGGCCGAGACGCTCGCCTCGAGGTTCGATGCAGTGCGCGGAGATGACTGGCAGCGCACCGGATACCGAAGTGATGGCGCAGCGTTCACGATCGACTCGTTCGCTCGATATCTGCTGCACGATCCGGTTCATCATCTCTGGGACGTCGGCGCCGGGCGGTGACAGGTGCAAGAATGTTGACACCGCACGATTCCAACCCGTGAAAGGAACAGCGCCATGCGCATCAGCCAACTACTCAAGAAGAAGGGCACGGAAGTCACAACAGTCCGGCCCGAGGACACGGTCGCGAACGTCGTGGCCACGCTGGCCGAGCACCGCGTTGGTGCGCTCGTCGTGTCCGCCGACGGCGAGACGATCGCTGGGATCATCTCTGAGCGCGACGTCGTCCGCGGTCTGGCCGAAGGCGTTGAGGTCATGCAAAAGCAGACGTCCGAACTCATGACGAGCAACGTCGTGACCTGCACACCGGAAGCGACGACCGAAGAACTCATGGCAACGATGACCGAGCACCGATTTCGTCACATGCCGGTCACGGTCGACGGAAAGTTGGCGGGCATCGTCAGCATCGGCGACATCGTGAACGCCCGGGTCACCGAGCTCGAGATCGAACGCGAGCAGCTCACCGGGTACATCAGCGGCCGCTGACGGAAGTCAGCTCTTCATCAGGTAGTCGGTGTCGTCGTCGCCGAGCAGCACCTTGCTGTCATCGATCAAGGCCTCAATCGCTGGATCGTTGGCGTCGAGCAACTCAATCGCCGCCTCTCGGGCGACCCCCACCATGTCGCGGTCCCTTCGCAGGGACGCAAGGCGCAGGTCGTTACGACCTTTCTGTCGCTCCCCCATGATCGTTCCCTCGCCGCGCAGTTCGAGATCCACCTCGGCGAGTTCGAACCCGTCGGTGGAGCCCACTAGTGCCTCGATTCGCTGCTCTCCGTCGGCAGTGGTCGCCTCACCGGCCAGCCAGCACGTGGAGGCATGCGCGCCACGACCGACGCGCCCCCGCAACTGATGGAGCTGCGCGATGCCGAAACGGCCGGCGTCGAGAATGACCATCACCGTTGCATTCGCTACATCCACACCGACCTCGATGACGGTTGTTGCCACGAGAACGTCGGTGTCACCTTCGCGGAAGGAGCGCATGACGGCTTCCTTATCGCTGCCGCTCATCCGTCCGTGCAGAAGCTCGACCGACAGTCCATGCAGCTCTCCACCGGTCAGCTCCTCATACGTTTCAGTGGCTGACCGCACCTCCACCTTGTCCGAAGCGTCGATCAACGGACACACGACGTACGCCTGACGTCCGGCGGCCACTTCGGTTCGTACCGAATCCCACATCGCCGCTTCCTCGATCGGTCCCGCCGCCCATTTGGTATCGATCGGCGTTCTTCCTGGCGGAAGTTCGTCCAGAACGCTGACGTCGAGATCGCCATACACGGTCATCGCCGCGGTACGGGGAATCGGCGTCGCCGTCATCACCAGCACGTCGGGTTCGCTGCCCTCGGGTCCCTTGCCCCGAAGAACTGCCCGCTGTTCCACGCCGAACCGATGCTGCTCATCGATGACAACCATGCCCAGGTTGAAGAATTGCACGGTCTCCTGAATCAACGAGTGGGTACCGATGAGCAGGTCGACTTCACCCGCGATCGTCTGGGCCAGGATTCGCTTGCGGTCGGCCGCACCGACGCTGTTGGTCAACAACTCCACTCGCAGTGGGCGCTCGGCCAACAAGGACACGGTGTCTTCGACCACCAACCCCTCCAGAAGCTGGCGAACACCGAGATGATGTTGCTCAGCCAACACCTCCGTCGGAGCCATCAACGCCCCCTGAAAGCCACCTTCGATTCCGCTGAGGAGCCCCCACAAAGCAACCATCGTCTTACCGGCGCCAACATCACCCTGCAGAAGCCGGTGCATCGGATGGGGTCGATGCATGTCGTCCACGATCTCGTCGATGACGCGCTCCTGCGCGCGTGTGAGCTCGTAGCCGAAGTTGTCGAGCAACTGTTTCGTCAAACCCCCCGAGGCTTCGTGTTTCACACCAACCGCCGTGGCTTCACGTTCGCGTTGTCGCATTACCAACTCGAGCTGAATCGCGAAGAGCTCATCGAAGACCAACCGGCGCCGGGCCGTACTGGCGGCACCCATCGTTTCCGGTTCGTGGATGTTCTTGATCGCGTCGTTGCGATCGGTGAAGGAGTGCGCTTCACGTACGGCTTCGGGCAGCGGGTCACCGAGTGTTCGCGGCTGGATTCGTCTTAGCGCCTCCGCTATCCATCGAGCGACATCGCTGCTGGTGAGGCCGGTTTTCTCGGACTGCGGGTACACGGGCACGATTCGACCGGTCTGATCGCCGATGAGATCCACGATCGGCGACGTCATCTGCAGTCCGCCGCGGAACACCTCCGCCTTACCGAACAGCACGACCTCTGCTCCCTCCTGCAGTTGTTTGGCGCGCCAGGGTTGATTGAAGAACGTCACTCGCAACCGCCCGCTGCCGTCGGTCACGGTGATGTTGACCATCGATCGGTTGCCGCGAACGCGGCGCGACTCGATCCGTTCGATACGGCCGACCACCATACCTTCCTCGCCCTCGACCAGGTCCGCTATGCGGGCTTCGCGGGTGCGATCGATGTAGCGCCTCGGGTAGTACCGCAGCAGATCCAGAACGGTGTAGATGTCGTTCTTCCGCAGCGTCGCCGCGCGCTTCTCACCGACACCGTTCAGACGGTCGACGTTCAATTGCGATACGTCCCGCAGCGTCAGCGGGGGGCGGGGTTCTTCGGTGGTCACTCCACGCCGATAATAAACGGATAGAGCGGTTGCCCTCCGATATGCACCTCAACGTCAAGGGACGGGAACGCCAGCTCGAGCTGCTTTTTCAGGGTCGACGCCTCAGTTTCGTTTGAATCGGCACCCACGACCAGCGTCACGATCTCGCGATCCTCGTCATAGAGCTGGCCGACAACCGCACTCGCGGCCGCGATCGAATCCTCCTCCACCGCAACGAGCTTGCCCCGGGCAAGACCAAGCCAGTCGCCGTCGCGGATCTCGAAACCTTCGACCTTCGTGTCGCGAACCGCTCGTGTGACCTCACCACTGACCAGGTGGTCCAGCAGTTCCGTCATACCCTCGCGGTTTGTTTCGAGGTCAGCCTCCGGGTCGTACCCGACAAGCGCCGCCATGCCGCCAACAATTGTCTTGCTGTGTAGCACGGCCACTGGCTTGCTCGCTTCACCGATGACCTGCTCGGCAACCGGGATGATGTTCTTGTTGTTGGGCAGCAGGATCACGCCATCGGCCGGCAAGGCCTCGACCGCCGACAAAAGGTCCGCGGTGCTCGGGTTCATGGTCTGGCCGCCGGCAACCACGTGCTGGACACCAAACGATTTGAAGATCTCGGCAACACCGTCACCCACGGAGACCGCAACTACTGCGGTAGTACACGGATCAACCTCCGCAAGGGCCGCGTCAGCCGCTGCCTGGGTGACCCACTCCTGCTCCTCCACCTCTTCGAGCAGATCGGTGACCCGAATCTGGTGCGGACGTCCTACCGCGATGCCGCATTCGATGGCGGCGCCGATGTCGTCGGTATGTACGTGACAGTTCCAGATGCCATCTCCACCCACGACCACGATCGAGTCGCCGATCTCGGCCCAGGCCGATTTGAACCCTTCGACCGTGTCGTCGGGCGCGTCCAGGAAGAACATGACCTCATAGCGCAGGTCAGCCAACGCGCTGTGATCGTGGTGATCGGGCCGATCGGTGGCCGGCATCGTTGGCACCGATGCCCCCTCGGGCATCACCGGCGCCGGAATCGGACGACCCTCGGCCCAGTGCAGGGTCGCATCAAAGAACAACAGCAGTCCCGTGCCGCCAGAGTCGACCACGCCAGCCTCGGCCAGCACGGGGAGCATTTCCGGCGTCCGAGCAAGTGCATCAGCGGCGCCGGCCCGGGTGGCCTCGAGCACCGTAACCAGATCATCGGACGCTGCGGCGACAGCGGCCTCGGCCCCTTCGCGGACAACGGTCAGGATGGTTCCCTCGACCGGGTTGCCCACCGCTCCGTAGGCGGCTTCGGCCGCGGCCGTAATGGCTGAGGCGAACACTTCACCACCGATTTCCTCCACGCCGTGGAATCCCGCGGTGAGGGCGCGAAGAATCTGCGACATGATGACCCCGCTGTTCCCCCGGGCTCCCATCAACGAGCCGTGCGCAATCGCCTTGCAGACCTCCGCCATCGACGCACCTTCGGCGGGCAGGTCGGCGACAACCGAATCGAGTGTGAGCGACATGTTCGTCCCGGTGTCGCCATCTGGCACCGGATACACGTTCAGTGCGTTGACGATGTCGCGATGCTCCTTGAGCGCGTCACGAAACGTGTGCACGATCGTTCGCAGATCGTCGGGAAGAATCTTCATGGTCATAAACAACGAGATCGTACTGGGCAGTGGCGGTCGCGATCACATTGGCCGAAGGTGACCCGTTCAGTCAGGGAGCAGTTCAGGAGTGTCCATGTCGACTTCACTACCCAGCTGGATATGTGTCGCCAGCCCGCTGTCATCCAGCGAGTACAACACTCGCTGGCCTTGCCGCAGCATACGAAAGATCGAACCTGCGAGGGCGTCCTGAGCCAACTCGTATTCGACGAATGACACGTCGTCCATGACGACACCGTCGCCGGTTGCCGGATCGTAGGACTGTATGACTCCCTGCATGGCGCTCAGACTAGCGCTTACATGCGGGCTTCGATGCCCAGATCGGCGTAGCCGCTTGTCAGGTAGTGAGACTGGAACATCCCACGCAGTTTGGTGGCAGCCTCGTCGTACTCCCTCGGGTCGTCCCACGTGTTCCGCGGGTCGAGAATCGACGGATCGACGCCCTCAACCGCAACGGGAATCCGCAGCCCAAGCTGCGTTTGCACCGTGGTTTCCGCGTCATCCAGCTCACCGTGTAGCGCCGCGTTGAGAAGTGTCCGGGTGACCTTCAAGGACATACGCTCCCCTGTGCCGTAGGCACCACCGGACCAGCCGGTATTGAGCAGGATGCAACGGGTTTGGTGATCGTGCATCCGCTCGGCGAGCAACGACGCGTACACCGAAGGCTTCTGGCTCATGAACGGGTCACCGAAGCAGGAGGAGAACGCGGCCTGTGGTTCCGTGATGCCTACTTCGGTTCCTGCGAGCTTGGACGTGAAGCCCATCACGAAGTGATACATAACTTCTTCCGCATCAAGGATCGAGACCGGAGGTAACACGCCGAAGGCATCGGCCGTAAGCAGGACGATCGTCTGGGGGTGAGGGCCGCGTGCACCTTCAGCGACGCCTGGGTTGCAGGCAAGCGGGTAGGCGAACCGTGTGTTCTCGGTTATCGAACCGTCGAACAGGTCGAGCTCGTCCGGGTGGGTCTCGGAGAGCGACTTGTCCGGAAGCGGGGGAACGTTCTCGATGAGCGTTCCCTTCATGGACATGGCAGCGGCGATGACCGGTTCGGCGTCTTTGTCGAGATCGATGAGCTTGGCGTAGCAGCCGTCCTCGAAATTGGAGACGCCCGCGTCAGACCACACGTGTTCGTCGTCGCCGATCAGCAAACGATCGGGGTCGGCGGAAAGGGTGGTCTTGCCGGTTCCGGACAGCCCGAACAGGATCGCTGAGTCGAGGTCGTGACCCACGTTGGCGGAGCAGTGCATCGTCAACTGACCCCGCTGTGGCAGGACGTAGTTCATGACGGTGAACATCGTCTTCTTGTTCACGCCGCAGTAATCGGCGCGTCCGACGACCAGCGCAACCCGATTGGCGATGTCCATGATCACACCACGGTCACTGTTGGTCCCGTCGCGTTCGGGCACCGCGCGAAACGACGGCACGTTGATGATGGTCCAGCCGGCTTCCGCTCGATCGCTGTCATCGCGGACGTTCTTGGGGAACATGATGTTGCAGAAGTAGGCGTGCGTGGCGTACTCACCAACGAACCGATATGGCTCGCTGTAGTGCGGGTCCCACCCACAAAAGACGTCCGTCACGTAGAGCGTGGGTTCGTGCTCGTTCAGGTGGTCAATGACCCGGCGGAACAGTGCGTCGAACTTGTCGGGATCGAACTGCGCAAAACCGGGCTTCCACCAGACGGTGTCGATGACCTCTTCCCGGGCGACCGCAAAGGTGTCCGAGACCGGACGACCCGTACACGTGGGGTCGGTGTAATAGACCAACGGTCCGTCGGTGCCGAGGACGGTCGCGAAGGCCTTTTGTTCATCGTCCGGGCCATCGGGGCGAACTCGGCCGCGATCATTCTCGATGGCGGCGTGGAAGAGTTCGTCTTGGGAAAGTCCGACCTGGAGGTTCGGATTGGCCAAGCCAAACTGGTCATAAAGCTGCTCTGCAACCGTCATGGGAAGCTCCTGGGGGTGCGCCGTTCCGTCTATTCGTAGCAGTCCCAGGCCATGCTGGGAAGAGATACACGCACGTTTCGCCATCATTTTTTCAGATAGTGCTCTCACGGACCGTGATGCATGGGCCGAATGGCCGGTATCGACCGCGTTCCGTGCCGAAACGATCCCGCAACGCGGCCGGTCCGCCAGGTCGCCAAACTCCGCAGCGAATTATCGGGTTGCGACGAGAAACGATAGATTCCCCTGCATCCGTACGTTCGGCTTCCGCCGTACTTCAGGAGATGACCCTTTTGGCACCACCCGATATCGACCTGAGCGATGACTTCGACGCGGCTTCCGTGATCGACGCGTCGTTTGCTGCGGGTGACGATGCTGCGCTGCGAGCTGCATACGACCAATATGGCTCGCTCGTGTATTCGATCTGTCGCCGTTCGGTCGATGAAGCATCGGCGGCCGACATCACCCAAGAGGTGTTTCTGGCTGCCTGGCGCCACCGGGACCGCTACCACCCCGATCGTGGCAGTTTGGCCCCCTGGCTCACCGGGATTGCTCGCAACAAGGTCATCGACCACTTTCGAGCCGTCGGGCGCGAAGACCGGCGGGTCGACAAGGTTCGGGACAACAGCACCCTCGAACCCGTCGACGAACTGAACGCGTCAACCAGCCGCATGCTGTTGGTCGACGCGATGGAAGCACTACCGGAGAGGGCGAGGCGCATCGTTTCGCTCGCCTTCTTCGATGACATGACACACGTGGAGATTTCTGCACAAACCGGTATCCCGCTGGGAACGGTGAAGAGCGACATCCGACGGAGCCTCGACAAGCTCCGTCACGGACTGGGGTATGACCATGGCTGACCTAGAACTCGCCGAGTGGGCGACGTTGGCAAAGACCATCACGGCCGAAGATCGCCAGCGGTTCGAACCGCCACGCGACCTCTGGTCACGAATCGAAGCCGAGATCGGCGACACCACCACCAATGGCCTCGACGACGACGCCATCGACAACCTGCTCATCGGCCAGGCCGATGCCCAGGTTGTTGACCTCACACAAGCCCGAAACCATCGCGCCAAACGCGGTGTTCGTCATCAACGTCGCAATCTTGCAGCCGTTGCTGCGGCTGCCGCTCTGGTGTTCGTTATCGGCCTGACTCTCACCGGCGGCGAGAGCGATACGGTCTACATCGCGCAAGCCACCACCGCCGATATGCCGGAGCCATGGTCGGGTGAAGTTACTGCGACGGTGAATGCGTCCGACGGCGAAGTGATGCTCGTCTCGACGAATGAGTTCTCCTCGGATGAACCCGTCGAGCTGTGGTTGATCAAACCCGACCTGTCCGACATGCACTCACTCGGTCTGGTCGAGTTGGACGGCCGCGAAACCACGGTGGCGCTGCCCGAGGGCATCGATGTGACCGAGTTCAGCATCGTCGACCTGTCGATCGAACCCGATGACGGCGTCCCGACTCACAGCGGACGCAGCTTCGTCCGCGGAGCACTCGAGCCGCTGTAGCTATCCCAACGCGGGCAAGGTCATTGCCCGAATGGCCAGCCCCATGATGAACAGGCTGCCCAGCCCGTACAACAGGTAGCGGTATTGCGCGAGGTGCCGGTAGGCGACGATCACCGTCACGGCAACGAAGGTCAGGAACCCATAGAACGTGTGAATCCCGCTGGCCTCGATGTCGTTGACGCCAATGAGGTACGCCCCGAGCATCACTTGCACCGCAACGGTGCCGTGGGCGATGTGCACCGCCCACCACATCGGCTTGACGCGAAGCTGCTCGACCCAATGTGCCGCGGCAATCCAGGCCCCGGCTGCGCCGTTCGTGAAGACCACAACCCAGGCGAACGTGTGGTGAAGTTCGGTCACGTCACGCGATGGCGCCGGCGTCTCGAAGTGCTTCGATCCGCTCATCGGCGAAACCCCAGGCCTTCAGCACGACATCGGTGTGTTGGCCCGGGTGCGCGGGAGCTGTCGGCGTTGAGCTCGGCGTCCGACTGAACCGAGGTGCGGGCGCAGGCTGATCGACCCCGGCGACTGAGATGAATGTCTTGCGGGCAACGTTGTGCGGGTGCGCCATGGCCTCCGCCGGCTCAAGCACCGGCGCATAACACGCGTCACTACCCGTGAAAGTGACGTCCCATTCGGCGCGGGTACGCTGCGCGACGCGTTCGGCGATGATCGACTTGGCCCTCGGCCACTGGTTGCGATCGTGCTGCGCAGGGAGGTCGTCCGGGTCTATCTCGAGCTTCTCGAGCATCTCCGCATAGAACTGCGGTTCAATCCCACCGAGAGAGATCCATTTGGCATCGGCCGTCTCATAGACGTCGTAGAAGTGCGCACCGGTGTCGAGCATGTTGCCGCCTCGCCCGCCATCCCACATGCCCATCGCAATGAACGAATGCATCATCGCCGCGAGTGTTGCTGCGCCATCAACCATCGCCGCGTCGACAACCTGTCCGACACTTGAGGCACGCGCCTCCGTGAGTGCAGCGAGCAGCCCGAATGCCAGGAGCATGCCACCGCCACCGAAATCGCCAACCAGATTGATGGGAGGCACGGGACCGGTGTCGTTGCGGCCGAGCATCGACAGTGTCCCAGAGAGGGCGATGTAGTTGATGTCGTGCCCAGCCTGCGACGCCATGGGGCCGTCCTGACCCCAACCCGTCATTCGGCCGTAGACCAGCTTTGGGTTGCGATCGAGACAGTCGTCGGGACCAATGCCGAGTCGCTCGGTGACGCCAGGTCGAAGCCCCTCGATGAGGATGTCCGCGGTTTCGATCAGCTGAAGCACTGTCTCGACTCCGTCGGGGTGTTTGAGGTCGACCCCGATGGACTTGCGACCGCGCGCCAATACATCAACTGGCGGCGCCGCCGGATCGCCGCCACGGACCGACTGGGCCCGATCGACACGAATGACTTCAGCGCCCATGTCGGCGAGCATCATGGCGCAGAACGGGCCGGGCCCTATCGAGGCCAGCTCGATGACCTTCACGCCGGCGAGCGGCCCGCTCATCGTGATGCACCCGCAGTGCTCGCCGCGAGGGAAGTAACCGCTTCGACCAGTTGCGGCCACTCGATCATCGGAATGTCGTGGGCCAGATCCTCGATCTCGAGATACCGGCTGCCCTCGATCAGCGACGCGGTGTGGCGTCCGCCGGTGACATTGATCAGGTCATCGATCGCGCCATGGATGATCAGGCTGGGAACCGAGATGGTCGCCACCTGCTCGTCTCGATTGCCGGACGCGACGATCGCGGCGTATTGCCGCTCACCGCTGCCCTCGGGGTGGGAACGGTCATAGTTGTCGCCACAGAACTTCGCCCACTCCTCCTCGTTCCAGGTGTCGGGCGTCCCCCAAATGCGTTTGCCCGCAATCCCGTTCGCCGCCGCCTCGGCCCGGTTGGTCGGCGCTGGCAACATCAACGCAGCAACGGCCTCGGGAGTGGAGGTGCCGAAGTCGGGATTGCCCGTCGTGGCTGCCATGGATGTCATCGACGCAACGAGCTCGGGCCGTTCGGCGGCGAGCACCTGCACGATCATGCCGCCCATCGACAAGCCCATAATGTGCGCGGGAGCGATTCCCAGGTGCTCGATGATGCCGGCAGCATCATCGGCCATGTCCGACAAGGTGTATTTCGCATCCGCGGGGAACACCGTCGACAACCCGGTGTCGCGGTTGTCGAATCGGACCACGAAGAACCCGCGATCCACGAACGCCTCGCAGAACTCCGCGGGCCATGACGTCATCTGGGAGGTCAGGCCGTTGACGAGCACGAGTGGCACGTCATCAGGCGAGCCGAAAGTCTCGATGTATATCTCGCGTCCGTCGAGTTGCACGTGCGGCATATCAGTCTTCCTCACATCGATGTCGTTAGAGTCTGCCGCACCCGGTGTGACAGTGGCGCCTTCAGCAGGTCAGTCGACTCCCTGGCGATTCGCCAATGCCGATCGGGCGAAATACACCCCAACGGCGGCCGCCAGTACCACTCCGCCGATGACAACGTATCGAGCGGTTGACACACCAGATTCGAGCGACGAGACGGGATCCGCCGAAGGTGCGTATCCGTCGCCGTACACCCGCAGCAGATCGGCTTCGGTAATGGAGCTCGTGCACAGTCCGACCGACCGTCCTTCGCCCCACCCAACGACGGCGACCCGATTGCCGTCCCCGAAGTTGACGCCACATGCCGATGACTGGGCATGGGTGCGAACTTCGGTCGTTTCGCTGGCGTCACCGTCGTAGACGCGCTCCACCTCGAAGGTGATCTTCGCTCCGTCGTTCTCGAACTCATCTTCAACGTCGTAGTCGACCTGGGTGCCCACGAAGGCAAGGCCAATCTCGGAAACTGAGTCCTCCAGGACGAACTCGGCGCAGCTGCAGGCATACGCCGGTGAGGGCGTCGCGAGGAGAAAGACGAACGTGGACACCACGACCGTCAACGCGTACAACGAGCGCTTCATACCTCTGAGCGTAGAGCACGCCACGGGAACTTCACTGACATCCGCCGTTAGCGTGACACGATGCCAACCCCCGTCTCGGCCGAACAACCCGTCGAGGTTCGATTCTCCGGCTGGTGGGTCGTTGGTGCGGTGTTCCTGTTGCTGGCAGCGAACGCCGGCCTGGGCTTCTACGGACTGGCGATCTACTTGGAGGCGATCACCGCTGAACAGGATCTGTCGACGACGACGGTGTCACTCGCGACCTCGATGGTGTTCGTGCTCGCGGGAATCGCTGGCCGTGTGATTGCCCCACTCATCGAGCGGCGCGATGTCCGGATAGTTGTTGCCATCGGCGCGTTCATGATGGCCGCGAGCCTTGCGCTCATGGGTCGGGTGGACTCCGTCCCAAGTCTGTTCGGAACCTACGCGATCTTCGCCGGCGGCTTCGCCCTCAGCGGGTTGGTGCCAGCCACGACCTTGATCACCCGCTGGTTCCACTCGAAGCGGTCGATGGCGCTGTCGATCGCCTCAACGGGCCTCTCGTTCGGCGGGTTGACATTCGCTCGTCTCGCTTCCGAGCTCGTCGACCGCAACGGGCTGAGCTCGGCCGGGCCGACGCTGGGTCTGATCTACCTCGTGACGATCGCGATCGCCATTCTGGCGATGTGGCCCCACCCGCGACTGAGGGGACAAGTTCCTGACGGCGCACTCACCGCGCCCGATGAAGCCGCCACCGCCGAGGCGAGCGTCGACTATGACCGTGCGATCCGGACCCGCTTCTTCGCGATCATCTGCATCGGCTTCGTCTTCAGCATGAGCTCACAGGTGGGAGGCATAGCGCACATCGCCAAGCTCGGCGCCGAACGAATCGACCGTCCAGCGGGGGCGTTAGCCGTGTCGGCTGTGGCCCTGTCGAGCGTCGTGTTTCGATTGCTCGGCGGATGGGCGGCCAGCCGAGTATCGATGATGCTGATGGTGTCCCTGCTGTCCGCGCTGCAAGCGGTGTCGATGGTTGGCCTCGCTTTCGCGGACTCCACGGTCTCGTTGGTGATCTGGGCTTTGGTGTTCGGCGGCACGATCGGCAATCTACTCATGCTCCAACCGCTCATCGTTGCCGAGGCATTTGGTGTCGCTGCCTACCCTCGGATCTTTGCCTTTCAGCAGATGATCGTGACCGCAGGAATCGCCACCGGCCCATTCATCGTTGGTTGGTTACGCGACGCATCGGGGTACCGGACGGCGTATCTCATCGCGGCCTCGCTCTCGCTGGTCGGTGCCGCGCTGCTCACCCAGTCCGGCAGCTGGCGCCCGACCCCGGCGACCGTGTAGCCCCGATCAGCGCATTCCCTGGGGTTTGACGTTTCGCTGCGCCACCTCGACCAGCTTGCCTCGCTTAACCTTGTAGCTCACCACCCGATCCACCTGGTGCTGCCCCGCTCGGGCGCGGCCCGTGACCACGTCGAGCGTCATCCCATTCAACACGGGCAGAAGCGCGACGGCCTTGAAGCCTTCGTTCGTGCCGGGGATGGAGCGCTTGTCCTCACGGATCACCTCGATCGAGTCCCACACCCATGTGTCATTCACGCTGATGAAGCGACAGCGGTGGTTGGTCTTGCTCTTGTTGATGATGCTGCCCGGCGCAACAATCACCGCGCCTTGCACCCATGGCGGGTGACCAAGCCCGTCGGAACCGAATGCTTCCTCAAAGGCAAGGTCGATGATCTGATCGTGATCACCCGCCGCGACCGCTCGTAGGCGTTCGAGCTGATGGACGACCTCACCCACATGGGCCAGCTCCTCGGGCTTCAAGCGAGTGAGCACACGGACAGCATCTTCGGGCTCACCGGCCAGAATCCGAGCCGCCGAATTGACGCGCCGCTGGGAGACGAGTGGCTCGGTCACCCCAATTCGACAGCCGTGGCTTCGACCGCCTCAAGGATTCGCGCGTACCCGGTGCAGCGGCACAGGTTGCCGGAAAGCCCGATGCGTATCTCCTCGTTGGAAGGATTGGGATTGCGATCAAGCAGCGCTCGGGCCGACATGAGCATGCCGGGAGTGCAGAATCCGCACTGCACTCCCCCATGTTCGAGGATGTTGCGCTGCAACGGATGCAAATCATCGCCGTCGGCCAGACCCTCGACCGTGGTGATGTCGCGGCCCTGCGCCTGGACCGCAAGGTACGAGCACGAATTGACCGGGCTGCCGTCGAGCAACACCATGCAGGCGCCACATTCGCAGTCGTCGCAACCCTCCTTGGTGCCCGTGAGGCCGGTGCCGTTGCGCAGTGCTCCAGACAGGTTCTGGGACTGGTCGACCGTTACGTCGTAGGGAACGCCGTTGACGGTGAGTTGGATGGCGTGTTTGTCGCTCATGATGCAGCTCCAATTCCGAGGGCTCGGTTGACAGGCACAGCGATCGTCTCACCGGATGCGCGACGAGCGGCGGCCTCCGCGGCTCTGCGAGCCATCACGCCGATCGTGTGTCTTCGGTAGGCGTCGCTTGCGCGCAGGTCGCTGATCGGTGTGGCCTGACCGGATGCGGCCTCGGCGATCTCGGCCAGCGACGCGTCGTCCAGTGGTCGTCCGACGAGTGAGTCGAGCCCGGCCACTTCGATGATGGTCGGAGCAACCGCCGTCAGCGCGACCCGAATCGAATCGATGTTGTCACCATCGAGGGTTATAGCCGCGGCCGCGCCAACCACGGCGATCTCCATTGCCCGGCGGTACTCGAGCCGTACGTAGGCGCTACCCGAGTTGGCCGGCCGGTTGGGTAGCAGGAGCGCGGTGCAGAGCTCGTCGGCAGCAGCGCTGTGCTGGCCGGGGCCGGTCCACAACTCATCGAGACCGACCCGTCGACGTCCCGAGCTCGTGGTCAGCTCTGCCTCGGCGCCGAGCACGACCAACGGTGCGCCGGTATCCATCGCCGGTGAACTGTTCATGACGTTGCCGCCAATCGTTCCGACGTTGCGAGTGGAAGGTGATCCGACCAGTGCCGCGGCGTCGGCGATGGCAGTGAAGTTGTCCACGATCACGCCATCTTCCATGAGGCGGGAGTGCGTGACGCCGGAGCCGATGCTGGTCTCGTCTGCGCCGACGTCGATCGTCGCCAGCGATTCGATGCGGTCGATCGCGACGAGTTCTGCGGGTAGGTCGAACTTCCCCTGACGGGCACCGACGACAAGGTCGCTCCCGCCGGCGATTGGCCGGGCACCAGCCGCGATCGACGCGAGTGCCTCGTCGAGCGAGGTGGCAATGGTGAAGCTCATGAGGCACCTCCGTCGTTCATCGTCATCCACACTCGCTCGGCGGTCATCGGCAATCGACGAACGGGCGACCCGGCGACCTTCGCGATCGCGTTCGAGATGGCTCCGGCTGTCGCAACGTTCGGGGCTTCGGCCAGGCCTTTGGCTCCTCGAGGACCAGCGTTGGCGGTGAACACCTCGACAAAGCTCGTTGTGATTTCGGGGGCGTCGGCGATGGTCGTCAGCTTGTATTCGAGCATCGCCGCATTGAGTTGTTTGCCATCGTCGCCGTAGACGGTCCCTTCGGTCAGGGCCTGCCCGACGCCCATCATCACGCCACCCTCCACCTGACCATGAGCGGCCAGCGGATTGATGATCGTGCCGGAGTCGTGGGCCGTGTGCACTTCGAGCACCCGAGCGACGCCCGTATCCGGATCCACCCGGACCTTGGCCACATGGCAGCTGAACTGTGGAGCCATCCATGACCCCATTCCCTGGTCACCGATGCAGGCGCCAGTGGATATCGACGGCCATTCACCTGGGTCGCGGCCCGCCGCGCCGAGTATCTCACCATCGGGCGATTCGGCGGCGAGTTCCGCAATCGTCACCGCCTTGGCGGGGGTGCCGGCCACAGACGCACTGCCGTCCGCAAGGACGATGTCTGCGGCAGATGCCTCCAGCTTCGCGGCGGCAAGTTCGCGGAGGCGATCGCCGACCTGTTTCGCTGCGTCCTCCGAAGCCCGACCATGGTTGAAAAGGGTCTGCGATCCTGATGATCCGGGGCCTGCCGGCGCGGTGCCGGTGTCCTGGTAGATGAGGGCCACATCGGTCTGATCGAGACCGAGTTCGTCCGCGACAAGCATGCGCAGCGTCATAACGGAGCCGGTGCCGTTCTCCTGCGCCCCGGTGATGAGCTGCGCGGTGCCATCGCCGTGAAGTTTCACGAACGCCCCGGCGGGTGATGCGAAGCTCGGCCACCAGCCGATACCGACGCCGATGGCTTCGTGCTCGCCGAGATCGGCGTCGCCCATGGACGCGACGGCCGTCTCGATGCACTCCGCCGCCCCAATCTCGTCATAGATCTGACCGATCGGACCCTCGTCGCCGGTGCGCACGACGTTCTTCAGGCGAAACTCCACGGGGTCCATCCCGATCGCGGCTGCGACCTCGTCCGTGTGGGATTCGACCGCCCAGCAGGCGGCTGGTGCGGTTGGCGCCCGCACGGATCCCGATGGCTGATGGTTGGTGTAGATCAGGCGCGCGTCGATCTGGCAGGTGTCCATCTTGTAGGGGCCGGCGACGTGCATTGCCGCCACCTGGGGGAAGAAGGCGGCGTCGGCAATATAGGCACCGTTGTCGACGAGGATCTCGCCCGTGCGGGCGACGATCGTGCCGTCGTTCATCACCCCCGTGGTGATGTCGAAGATCATGCCCTCCCGCCGGCGGTCAGGAGCGATGAACTCCTCGTAGCGACTGAAGACCAGCTTCACCGGCCGCTTGGCCGCTTTGGCGAGGGAGGCAACGTGGGCCTCGTAGTGGAAGCCGCACTTGCCACCGAAGCCACCGCCCATGTGTGGCACGATGATGCGTACGGCGCTCACCGGTAGCTCGAGCGTTTCGCACACGCCATCTCTCGCTTCGAAGGGCACCTGGGTGCTCGTCCAGATGGTGACCTTGTCGCCCTCCCATTGCGCCGCAACGGCGCGGGGTTCGATGGGCGCCGCATGGCTGGCGTCGGACTCGTAGCGGGACGTCACCACATGATCGGCCCCGGCCAACGCGGCTTGCGCATCACCCTTGTTGATTGAGGAGAACTGGAGGATGTTGCCATCGCGGCCCATGTCGTCGCCACCCTCATAGTCCGCCCAGCCCTCGTG
>SHLQ01000032.1 GCA_004282895.1 Acidimicrobiales bacterium | reverse complement strand
GGCCCAACCCGCGCATCCTGGGAGTCGAAGCTTTCTGCCGTTACACCCACGAGATATCCGAGCGCCGCGTAGACCCCTGCGGCGAGGCCGAAGGGTCCTGGCGAGACGAGGTCGAGCAGCAATCCTGCGAAGAACCCGTGCCACGCTCCCCGGTCGGTGCCGCCCACGATTCCCCCCATCACGGTCGCCAGGACAAGCATGTTTGGCGCCACACCCGCCGGTCGCAGATGAGCGAAGACCGTGATCTGCACGATCAGAAGTGTCACCAACACAATGGCGACCCGTAGCCGATTCACCCTGCATCCTCCACGGAACCGTCTTCGCCAATATCCGCACCAGGCTCGACCAACACGACGTTGACGAAACGAAGATCGGTCGGGTCTGCGCTGAGAAGGACTTCGACCTCGGTCTGATCCTGATCGATCGACACATCCGCGGCGGACACCGTGCCGATGACAATGTTCGGTGGGAACAGCGAACGTTCGCTTCTGGTGGTTGTCACCGGCGCGCCATCCTCGATGACGGCCCGACCGGAAAGCCCCTCGGTGATTCGCACGATGGTGTTCGAGCCAACGCCTCGGGCCAAGCCGACCTCACCTGCGACTTCCGCGCCGATCACGAAGTTCGGATCGGACACGAGAAGCACCGTGGCGGACGTGCGATCGGCCTGTTCCACCCGGCCGACGAGGCCAGCGGCGGTGACCACGGCCATGTCGGTCTGCACCCCGTCGCTCGACCCCTTGTCGATCTCGATGACGGTGGAGGAGAAGTTCCCGACCTCCCCCGTGCGGACCTTTGCCAGCAGCAGCGGGTAGGGCTGCGTTCCTTCGAGCCCGAAGTTCTCGAGCAGGGCTTCGTAGTCACCCCGGTCGATGCCGTCGCGAACCAGTTGGCCGCGCAAGCGGTCGATCTCGGCCCGGAGCACGTCGTTCTCCGCCTCGAGTTCGTCGTAGTCGGTGGCGCCGTTCCAGAGACCGGTCACGGGTGATGCGACCCGTTCGGCGCCGGACCTGATCGGGCTGAGCACCTCGCGGGCACCCACCTGAATGGTCTCCAGAGGTCCGAAGTTATTGAAGTCCAGCGTGATGAGCGCAACCGCAAGCAACAAGATCATCCACAACGTGGTGCGCCCACGACCAGGACGAAAAGGGGCAGCCATCGCCCTTCAGGTTCTAAATTTTGCTCGAGCTGAACAGCACGCCTCGGAGTGCGTCGAACTCCTCGAGGCTCTGCCCAGATCCGAGCGCTACCGCGTCGAGGGGGCGGTCCGCGACAAACACGGGCATGCCGGTTTCATCGCGCAGGCGGGCATCGAGTCCCTGCAGCAGCGCACCGCCACCGGCCAGACATACACCACGTTCCATGATGTCCGCAGCCAGCTCTGGTGGCGTCTGATCGAGCGTCATCTTGACCGCATCGCAGATTGCGGCAACGGGCTCGGCCAGCGCTTCTCGGATGTCAATCGTGGTCAGCTCGATGGTCTTGGGCAACCCGGTAACCAGGTCGCGGCCGCGGACTTCGGCCTTGAGTTCGGCCTCGAGCGGCCAGGCCGAACCGAGTGCCTTCTTGATCTCTTCCGCGGTGCGAACACCAACGGCCATGCTGTGCTCTTTCTTGGTGTACTGCACGATCGAATCGTCCAGCTCATCCCCGCCAACCCGTACCGACTGGCTGGCCACAACGCCGCCGAGGGAGATAACCGCTACCTCGGTCGTGCCACCGCCGATGTCGACGATCATGTTTCCGGTCGGTTCCTGCACCGGAAGGCCGGCGCCGATCGCCGCGGCCATCGGCTCTTCGATGATGTATGCCGGCTTGCGTGCACCGGCGAACTCGGCGGCTTCCTGTACAGCGCGCTGCTCCACACCGGTGATGCCGGACGGAACGCAGATGACCATACGTGGACGCGACCACTTGCGCGGGTGGACCCGTTCGATGAAGTACCGGAGCATCTTCTCGCAGATGTCGAAGTCGGCGATGACGCCGTCCTTCAACGGACGCACGGCTTGGATGTGCGCGGGCGTGCGGCCGATCATTCGTTTTGCTTCGGCGCCGACGGCCAGCGGCTCGCCAGTATTAACGTTTACCGCCACGACGGACGGCTCGTTGAGCACAATTCCCTCGCCGCGAACGTAGACGAGCGTGTTGGCAGTGCCGAGATCGACCGCCATGTCGCGCGAGACCATTCCGGACCCGAACGAGGCGAACGAACTCAGGACGTTGTCGGCCATCGATTGCTCCCAATCACGGTGGGAACCGGCGAATCCGGCCCTCACTCCACTGGTGACTTTACGCAGTTTCGTAACAAGGTTGCAAAACAGCCACGGTGCGCGCGCACGTGACTACTGTCACGCCGACTTCGCGGCCAACCTTGAGACGGTGTTCAACGTTCTTGTTGTCCCCACACCAAGGTGCCGTTCGATGGCTCTCAGGTCCAACGCCGTGCCGCTGATCCCGTGTTCGGGAAGCCAGAACCAGCAGCGATCGCCGAGCTCGACGAGGTCGTCGCTGGTCCCGAGTTCGGCGACGGCCAGCCACTGTGCGGGCGTCGGATGTTCGTGGAGGAAGGTGACCTGCGGCTTACCTTTCGCCGCGTCCACAACGTCCTGATCGAACGGTGTCACCGATGCGACCGCGGCCACTTCCGCCGCTGATCGCGCGAAGACATCCACCTCGTAGCCGAGATCAGCTTCGAGCGCAGCCGACAACACCTTCTCGGTCTCCTGCGTTGTCGACGCAACCGGAGCGTCGAGCAGCAGATTGCCACTCGCGAGGAATGCCGATACCTCTCCGAAACCGGCGTCGACCGCTACGGACACCAACCTGTCGTTGGTGACGCGGCGGCCACCGACGTTGATGCCCCGGAGAAAGGCGACGTGTCCGCCCATCGCGCCTGGCCGCTCAGAGACCGGGGAAGAAGATGCCGATCTCGCGGGCGGCGGACTCGTTGGAGTCGGAGCCGTGCACGAGGTTCTCGGTCATCTCCGTGCCGTAGTCGCCCCGGATGGTACCGGGAGGTGAATCGGCCGGATTGGTGGCGCCCATCATCGAGCGGACCATCGCATAGGTGTCCTCGGGGCCTTCGAGCACCATCACCATCGCCGGCGATCGGCTCATAAACGCCTTGAGATCGGGGTAAAACGGGCGCTCGAGATGCTCGGCGTAATGGTGTGCAAGTGTCTCATCGCTGAGCTGGCGGAGTTCTGCCGCGACGAGCTTGAGACCCTTCTCCTCGAAGCGGGAGATGATCTTGCCGACGAGTCCCCGCTCAACGGCGTCAGGCTTTGCGATGACGAAGGTTCTGTTCATGCTGCGGATGCTACCGGCCTATGCTCGCCACCATGACAATCGACGGAGAGTATGGACCGAGCACGTGGGAGTGGGTTGCCGACCAGGTGGCTCGCTACGAGGAATCGGGTGGGACGGAGGCGAATACGCTTCGTGACACCGGGATTCCAATCATCGTGTTCACGACGGTTGGCCACAAGAGCGGGCTGGTGCGAAAGGTGCCGCTGATGCGGGTCGAGCACGACGGGCACTATGCGCTCGTTGCGTCCAAGGGTGGCGCTCCGGCGCACCCCGGCTGGTACCACAATCTCATGGCGGACAACACGATCATGATGCAGGACGGGCCCGAACCATGGTCGACGACCATCCGCGTAGTCGAGGGGGATGAACGTGAGGTCTGGTGGGATCGAGCGGTTGGGGTCTTTCCGACATACGCCGAGTACAAGGAGAAGACCGACCGCCAGATTCCGGTCTTCGTCACCGAGGTGGCCAAACCCTAAACGAGCAGGTCTCTGGCCTCGCCGACCGCGTACAAAGACCCGGTCACTACGATCAATCCGTCGTCGCCCGCGAGTACTCGTGCCCGCTCGAGGGCGTCCTCGACATCGCTCGCCGATTCGGCGGTAGCCCCAACGACTTCGGCCGCGGCGACAATCCGTTCGGGCGCTACGGATCGTGGAGAAGTGACTGGAGTCCCGACCACGAAGTCCCCGGCGCCGATGCCAACTTCGCCGATGAAGTCGGCTGGTTCTCGAGGTTCCAGTGTGGCGAGCACGAACACCCGTCGCGGTGCGCCGCCGAACGCGGTCGCCAGCGTGAGGGATAGCGCCTGTGCGGCCTCCGGGTTGTGCGCCCCGTCGATCACGATCGCAGGCTCTTTGCCTACAACTTCGATGCGACCGGGGAGCACCAGTTCGCCAAAGGCCTCCGCGACGACATCGTCGGGTAGCGCGGCCTCGAAGAACTCTTCGGTCGCGGCCAAGGCGATCGACGCGTTGATGGATTGGTGAGCGCCATGGACGGAGACGAAGACGTCCTCGTAGAGCCCGCGCGCCGTGCGGATGTCCACGAGACGACCACCAACCGCTGGCTGATCAGACTGCAGCTCGAAGTGATCGCCGGCTACCAGCACAGACGCTGCATCCTCGCCCTCGAAGATGTCACGGAGCTCCGGGTCAGTCTCTCCCAAGACGAGCGTGCTGTTCGGCTTGATGATTCCGGCCTTCTCGCCGGCGACGTTGCGACGCCAGTCTCCCTTGCCGTCGGTGTGGTCATGCCCGATATTCGTGATGACGGCCACATCGGCGTCGATCACGTTGGTTGCATCGAATCGTCCGAGCACGCCAACCTCGACGACGGCCACTTCGACCGCCTCTGCCGCAAAGATGCGGTACGCCGTGGCGGTGAGGAGTTCGAAGTAGCTGACCGGATAGTCGGTGAGTTCCGCGACAGCGGCCAACGCATGCACCTCGTCGGCGAACACCTCACGGCTCACTGGTTCGCCGTCGATCTCAATACGTTCCGTGATCGACGACAAATGCGGACTCGAGTATCGGCCCACCCGAAGCCCCTGCGCCTGCAGGAGGCGGGCAATCATCGTCGCCGTCGAGCCCTTGCCGTTCGTCCCGGTGATGTGGATCGATCGAAACGCCTTGTGGGGGTCACCGGACAGCTCCATCAGCGCCGTCATCGAGTTCAACGAAAGATCCTCGAAGTACCCAGCCCGTGCCTCAAGATTGATGTGCTGGTCGAGATAGCGAAGCGCCTCAGAGAAGGAAGTCACCAGAACACGCTATCGACGGTTCCCCGCCAGCGTTATACGCACAGACGGCGCCTCCGGCGGTGCGGGGAGCGAAGCCTCGCGTAGCGACCATGTCGACTTCCGCGGATGTCGGGCGGAAGTCCCGACATGTGATTGTCAGCTCGCCGCCCGTTCGGCCTTTGCTTCGCCTTCGTCGTCCTTGGACTTCTTGGCGGGCTTCACCTCGTGCAGCGTGGGGAGCACGCCTTCGAGTACGACATCCTCGGTGATGACGACTTTGGTGACGTCGTCGCGACCGGGCAGGTCATACATCGTGGCCAACAGAACCTCTTCGAGCACGGCTCGGAGGCCGCGGGCACCGACGCCGCGAGCGATGGCCTGGTCGGCGATTGCGGCGAGCGCTTCGTCTTCGAATTCGAGTTCACAGTTCTCGAACTCAAAGAACTTCTTGTACTGCTTGATCAGCGCGTTCTTCGGTTCGGTGAGGACTCGCACGAGGTCGTCCTGGAACAGGTTGCCAACCGACCCGATGACCGGGAGGCGCCCGATGAACTCGGGGATCAGGCCGAACGCCATGAGATCCTCGGGGCGACAGCGCGTCAGCACGTCGCCGAGGTCGTCTCGTTCTTCGCGTTTGCGGATATTGGCGTTGAAGCCGACACCGCCGCGGTCTTCGCGCTGATCGATGATCTGTTCGATGCCGGCAAATGCTCCGCCGCAGATGAACAACACGTTCGTGGTGTCGATCTGGATGAACTCCTGATGTGGGTGTTTGCGTCCGCCCTGGGGTGGAACCGCAGCGGTGGTGCCCTCGAGGATCTTCAGCAGCGCCTGCTGCACACCTTCACCGGACACATCGCGGGTGATGGAGGGGTTCTCGCTCTTACGGGCGACCTTGTCGATTTCGTCGACGTAGATGATGCCGGTCTCGGCCTTCTTGACGTCGTAGTCGGCTGCCTGCAGCAGCTTGAGCAGGATGTTTTCGACGTCCTCGCCCACGTACCCGGCTTCGGTGAGCGCGGTTGCATCGGCGATGGCGAAGGGCACGTTGAGCATACGAGCCAACGTCTGGGCCAGCAGGGTCTTTCCGCACCCCGTCGGGCCTACGAGAAGGATGTTCGACTTGGACAGTTCGACCTCGTTGTCGAGGGTCGCACCGAATTCCACTCGTTTGTAGTGGTTGTAGACCGCTACGGCGAGAATCTTCTTCGCGTGTTCCTGACCGATGATGTAGGTGTTCAGGAATTCGTGGATCTCGCTCGGGCGGGGAAGATCGCCGAAGTCGACGTCACCCGTCTCGGCGAGCTCTTCTTCGATGATCTCGTTGCAGAGGTCGATGCACTCATCACAGATGTAGACACCGGGCCCGGCGATGAGCTTCTTCACCTGCTTTTGCGACTTGCCGCAAAAAGAGCATTTGAGAAGCTCTCCCCCTTCACCAAACTTCGCCACATCGTCTCCCGGTTGCGTGTTGCTACTTGTGAGTCTTCGGTCGATTACTCGACAGCCTTAATGGGTCCCGAGTTGTCGACTGCGTCACGACTGTCGATGACCTCGTCAATGATCCCATATTCCTTGGCTTCAGGGGCGGTCATAACGAAATCGCGATCTGTGTCGGCAGCGATCTTCTCGACCGTTTGACCGGTGTGTTCCGCCAGAATGTGCTCGAGCGCTTCCTTCAGTCGGTTGATCTCGTTGGCTGCGATCTCGATGTCTGACACCTGGCCTTGCGCTCCGGCGTAGGGCTGATGGATGAGCACCCGGCTGTGCTTCAGGGCGAGGCGTTTGCCCGGCGTTCCGGCGGCGAGGAGCACGGCGGCGGCGCTGGCGGCCTGGCCGAAGCAGATCGTGGAGATGTCCGGCTTGACGTACTGCATCGTGTCGTAGATTGCGAACAGCGCATTGATGTCGCCACCGGGTGAGTTGATGTAGATGTTGATGTCGCGGTCGGGGTTCTCCGACTCGAGATGCAACAGCTGCGCCGACACGAGGTTGGCGATTGTGTCATCAATCGGCGTGCCGATGAAGATGATGTTCTCCTTCAGCAGCCGCGAATACAGGTCGTAGGCCCGCTCGCCACGGTTCGTCTGCTCGACGACTGTGGGAACCAGATAGTTGCTTGCGTTGATCACGTTTACTCTTCCTCTGACCCATGGTCGTGGTCGTGTTCGGGCTGCTTCAACAGTTCTCGGTCGATCGAATTCCCGTCTTCGTCGACAATCTCGGCTCGTTCAATTACCCAGTCGAGTGCTGCTCGGACCCGCATGTCGGATCGTACCGCTTGCAAACGACCGGATTGTTCCAATTGTTCCTTCACATCGGCCAAAGGCTGGTCGACCTGAGCCGCCAGGTGGAGGAGTTCATGGTCAAGATCCTCATCCGAGACCTCTACGGACTCGGCCACGATGACCGCACGGAGCGCAAGGTCGACGCGGGCGCTGACCTCGGCCTGCTCTCGGAGCTGCTCCCGGAACATCTCCGGTGTGGTCCCGGTGATTTGCAGGTACTGCTCAAGACCGATGCCCTGAGCCTGCAGCCGCATGGCCATTTCCTGGGCCCGGTTGTCCATTTCGTTCTCGATGACCGCATCGGAGAGGTCGTCGGTGATCAGCTGGGCGAGCGATTCGCCGATCTTCTCTTCCACCTGCATGGCCGCTTGGGCCTTCTTCGAGTCGGCGAGACGGTCGGTGAGGTCGGCCTTCAGTTCGGCGATGGTTTCGAACTCGCTGGCTTCCTGGGCGAACTCATCGGTGGGCTCAGGCAGAACCTGCTCGTTGACGTCCTTCACCTTGATCACGAAGTCGATCTGGGAATCCTCGTCCTCGGAGGGGTGGTCGGCGGAGAACGTGAGCTCGTCACCGGCGGAGGCGCCTTCGACGTTCTCGTCGATCTCCTTCACGACTGCGCCGGAGCCGACGACATAGTCGTAGTCCTCGGCGGTCAGACCGGGCACGGGCTCGCCGTCGATGGTGCCTTCGATGTCGATCGTGACGTGGTCGCTTTCCGCGGCGGCGCGCTCGACGGTTTCGAGCGTGCTGTGCTGGCGCCGGATCGAATCGAGCCGTTCCTGGACGTCCTCGTCGGTGACGAGCGGCGAGACGACTTCGACCCGGAGGCCTCCGTGACCCGCGATGGTCACGACGGGGCGAACTTCGACAACCGCTTCGAAGGTGATGGGGCCGCTCGCCTGACCATCGGTGATCTCGATCTCGGGGCTGGCGATGACATCGACCTCGGTCTCGTCGACCGCCTGGGAGTAGTAGTCGGGAAGAGCGATCCGCATCGCTTCCTCGCGGGCCATCTCCGGACCGAACTGCTGCTCGAGCAGTTTGCGAGGCACCTTGCCCGGGCGGAAGCCGGGCATGCGAACCTCTTTGGAGATGCGCTTGTAGGCCTCGTCGAGCTGGGGCTCGAACTCGGCTTCGTCGATGGTGACCGACAACTTGACCATGTTGTCGTCGAGAGTTTCAAGAGTCGTATTCACAGGCAGCCGAGTCTACGGACGCTCGGGGAGTTTTCTCCGGCCAATTCACAATCCGGGAGTTTCGGCGAAGCCGAAATCTCGAAGCAACCCGGAGGGTTGCCGCGCAGCCTCCGGCACCTCTGGCACCTCCCTCAGAAGTCGACAAGGGGCGTTCAACTCGATGAATGGCGGTATGCTCGACCTCGCCCGCGGGTGTAGTTCAACGGCTAGAACCTCAGATTTCCAATCTGATGATGGGGTTTCGATTACCCCCACCCGCTCACAGGCACATGGCTCGCCTCCCGGGGCGGGCCATGTGGCGTTTTGATCTTGGGTGACCTCTAGCATCGATGCCATGGCAACAATTGGGATGAAACATGCGGTGCTGTGGGTAACCGACCCGCAGGCATCCGCCACGTTCTACGAACAGGCCCTCGGCCTCGAGATCAAGACGAGCCGAGGCGACGCCGTGTTCATGTCTTCTCCCGACAGCGACACGGACCACGACCTCGGTCTGTTCCGCGCCGCCAGTCCCCCGCCGGGTCAACGTGGTGTCGGGCTCTATCACATCAGTTGGGAGGTCGCGACGCTGCAGGACCTGGCGGCAGCCAAAGAACGTCTCACGGCCATGGGCGCCTACGTCGGCGAGAACAACCACGGCGTCAGCCGCAGCATCTACTGCCACGACCCCGATGGCATCGAGTTCGAAGTGATGTGGGAGGTCCCACTCGATCTCTACGACCCGGCCGACCCGGAGAACGTCGCCCTCGACCTCGAAGCCGACATGGCCCGCTGGGGCGCCGATCATCCCGGCCGAGGTGTCGGCCCGACTGCCTAGAGCTCGACGAGAATCGCTTTCGTCACCGCAGGTAGCGATCGCAACTCCTCGAGTGCAGCCGGATCGGGTTCGGAGTCGAGGTTGATGAAACTGAGCGCTTCGTGACGGTCTTCGTCGCGACCCAGTCGCCACTCGGCGATGTTCACGTGGTGGCGACCGAGCACCGTTCCGACCTCTCCGATGACACCGGGGATGTCGTTGTTCAACATGAGCAGTACGAAACCATTGGGGTCGGCCTCGAACGCATAGCCCGAGATCTGCACGATTCGTGCCTGTGTGTGTCCGAAGACGGCACCGGAAACGACACGCTCTTCGTTCGCCTCGGCCACATCTCCGCTTGCCCAACGCACCCGACACGACAGCATGTTCTGATAGTCGCTTTCACCGACGCCCACGGACCGAGAGATCTTGATGCCGCGCTCCTCGGCCAACACCGGTGCATTCACATAGTTGACGCGGCCGGCAACAACCGAGTCGAGCAGGCCCTTCAGAATCCCCGCGGCAACCGGACGAATCAGCTCGTCCGCGCTGCTTGATTGCACCTCGACCTCGATCGACGCGATCGAGCCCGTGGCCATGGCCATCTGGAGCCGGCCGATCTTTTCGGCGAGCTCGACGAACGGTGCGACAAGATCGGATTCGTCGCCACCTGACTTGGCGACGTTGACGCTGCCCGAGATGGGATCTCCTCGCAGGGCCGCGAGCACCTGCTCGGCCACTTGCACGGCCACGTCTCGCTGCGCTTCTTCGGTGCTGGCTCCGAGATGTGGGGTATGGGTGACGGCGGCATGCCCGACGAGCGGATTGCTCGAGTCGGGCGGCTCAGAGGAGTAGACGTCGGTTCCGAATGCGCGCAGCTGGTTGGCGTCCAGGGCTTCGGCGACGGCCGCCTCGTCCACCAATCCCCCGCGGGCGGCGTTCACGAGAATGGCTCCAGGCTTCATCTTCGCCAGCGAGGACTTGTTGATCAGATGTTGTGTTTCGTTCGTGAGGGTCATGTGCAACGTCACGAAATCGGAGGTCGCCAGGACATCATCCAGTTCGAGCAGTTCGGCGCCGGTTTCCCGGGCGACGGATTCGGGCACGAACGGGTCGTAGGCGACGATGTGCATGCCGAACGCATGCGCTCGCTCACTGACCATGCGACCGACGCGGCCGAAACCGAGAACCCCCAAGGTCTTGCCGTGCAGTTCGGTGCCCACGTAGTCCGCTCGCTCCCAGCGACCATCGGCCATGGCGGTGTGAGACAAGGCCACGTTGCGGGCGGAGGCGAGCAGTAGCGCCATCGTGTGCTCGGCCGTCGCGATCGTATTTGCCGAGGGAGTGTTGAGAACAACCACCCCCAGCTTCGTGGCCGCCCGCACATCGACATTGTCGATCCCGACACCAGCACGGCCGACCACCTTCAAGCGCTCACCCGCAGCCAGAACGGATTCCGTGACCGTGGTGCCGGATCGGATGATGAGGCCGTCATACTCACCTATCGCTTCAATGAGCTCGTCCTCGGAGAGCCCGGTGCGGACATCGAAGTCGACATCCGGGGCATGCTCGAGTAAGTCGAGCCCGTCGGCGCCCAATTTGTCGGATACAAGAATTCGGAACATGCCCTACAACTCCCAGTTGTGGTCGACGGCGGCGTGGAACGCTCGACCCAGCTCAGCATCGTTGAACGTGAGTGCGCCAGTCGAGACCAGCTCCATGCAGGATGAGGCCACTGCGGCGTGCGCGCCATCCTTGGCGATCTCGGCCACAAGAGAGGGCCCCAGCGCCAATGCGATCAGTGGCGCAAGCTCCAGCGAACGGATCACAACAGGGGCTACGTGGGCAACTGCTGGTCGGTCGATGACGCCGGTATAGGCAACGAACAGGTTCACCGAGTCCGCGGCTTCGAGGTCACTCATTCCGTCACCGATCATGATCGACCGACGACTGTGACCAATCATCTCCTCGATGAGCTCACCCTTACCTCTGGTCTGCGTGAGCGGGCCCTGGTGGAAATCGAGGTACCGCGAGTCCGAGCCTTCGTGCCACCAGTCGCCAACGAGCGGATCGTATTCGGAGTTGACCGCCCTGACGTTGGACGGGTCAATTCCGAGCCAGGTCGAGAAGTCCAGGACCGGCTCGTACAGTCCCCCACTCACGACGACGGTCTGCGTGCCGTGATCCTGCAATGCAGCGATCGTGGCCTTCGCATCGGGGATCACGTTCTTCTTGTACGCAGAACGAACTCCGCGGACGTCGTTGAGACTTGGCTCCAGTAGCGCGAGACGGGCCCCGTAGACATCGGCGAGATCCATCTGACCGTTCATCGCCGCGTTCGTCAGATCCGCCACCTCGTCTGACTTGCCCAAAGCGATTGCGAGCTCGTCAATGCCCTCAATCGTCGTAAGGGTTGAGTCGCAATCGAAAGCGACCGCATCGAATGCTGGCCAACGCATGGCCCCGAACGTACCGACACTTCCGCTCGGTCGCTGCCGGTGTGACCAACCAGCACGATTTGTTTCAGCAGTTTGAACAACGGCCCAGTTTGTTACACGGGTGTTTCCGGCTGGTGAACGTCGAGCGCGTGGGCCGATCATCGGCGGGCCGAGCTGCCATGTTGCTCCCTGCGGTCCCAACGAAGCGACCCTCAAACGCACACAACTTGACCCAGGAGTAGTCATGAAACGAATGAGAAACATCAGACGGTTTGCTACCGTCTCCGTGGTGCTTGGCGCCGCGGGCGTCGCACTTGCACATCCGGCAGGGGCGCAAGGCTTGGCCGAGATGGATAGGGCAAATCTCGATGCAGGCGAGCTGATGAACACCATCGTGCTCGACAACATCTTCATCTTTGTCGCCGCCGTGCTGGTCCTCTTCATGCAAGCAGGATTCGCCATGGTTGAGGCTGGCTTCACCGAAGCGAAGAACGCCGCCAACATCATGATGAAGAACCTCATGGACGTAAGCGTCGGCATGTTGTTCTTCGGCCTCATCGGCTGGAACATCGCCTACAGCGGCGCCAACATCTTCGGCTTCGCGGATGGCGCATGGTCGGTCTTCGGCGTATCCGGCATGTCCGACCTGTTCCCGGCTGATCCGTTGGACTATCCGCTGGCAGTGCCGGTTGATTGGTTCTTCCAAGCCGCGTTTGCCGCTGCTGCCGCGACCATCGTGTCTGGTGCAGTCTCCGGTCGTACGCAGTTCAAGGGATACCTCCTGTATTCGATTGGTATCACCGCACTGATCTACCCGATCGTCGTCAACTGGAAGTGGGGCGGCGGCTGGCTCGACGGCCTCGGCTTCGTGGACTTCGCCGGTAGCGGCATCGTGCACATGGTTGGTGGCTTCGCCGCACTGATGGGTGCCATCGTCCTCGGACCACGCATCGCGAAGTTCGACAAAGAGGGCAACCCCCGGACGATCAACGGCCACAGCATTCCGCTCGCCATCCTCGGCGTGTTCATCCTCTTCGTCGGCTGGTTCGGCTTCAACCCCGGCTCCCAGCTGCAAGCGGACATGGCCGTTCCCTACATCGCCGTGCAGACTGCGCTCGCCGCAGCCGCTGGTGCCTCGGGCGGCATGGTGATGTCGTGGCTCGTCATGAAGAAGCCGGACGTCGGCATGGCCGGTAACGGCATGCTTGCTGGCCTCGTGGCGATCTGCTCGGGTATTGGAAACTTCTCCAGCCTCGGAACGGTCGCCACCGGTCTCGTCGCCGGCGTGATCGTCGTGTGGGCGATCCGCTTTGTCGAGGGCCTCAAGATCGACGACCCGGTTGGCGCCTTCTCGGTGCACGGTGTCGCCGGATTCTGGGGCCTGTTGGCCACGGGGCTCTTCGCCACCACCGGATCACCGGTCGACAACAGCCTCGAAGGACTCTTCTACGGCGGCGGCTTCGGCTTGCTGACCGATCAGTTCATCGGCGGCGTCGCCATTGCGGCCTTCGTCATCGTGTCGACAGGCTTGTTGTTCCTCGCCATTCGCTCCGCCGGCCTGCTTCGGGTGAGCGTGGAAGAGGAGCTTGCAGGACTCGACGTGTCCGAGCACGGTTCGCCGGCCTACACGTTGAACCTGTCCCACTCGACGCCCGAGGACTCCAAGACCCGCATCATGACCTCCTAGGGAGCGGTTCCTACAGAGGCGCTGGTCAGCTTTGTGCGGCCAGCGCCTCTGCCAGTTTTCCGACGCGAGCGGCGTCCATCTCGCCTCGCATCGACCACACCACGACGTCAACTCCGGCCTGGAAAAATGGTTGGGCGCTCTCGGCCAACTGCCTGGGGTCGGTGTCATCGAAGCCCAGGTGGATGGATCGGGTGATGTCGGCTTGGTCCCGGCCCACATCCTCACAATGCGCACGAAGAGCGCCGTCCAGATCGAGCCACTCGCCCACCGACTTCGGGAAGGTGTAGTCCCACTGATCTGCGAAACGAGCCGCGGTCCGTAGCGTGCGTTTGCGTCCACCTCCACCAATGACGATCGGGATGTGGTCCTGTACCGGTCGAGGTTCGCAGAGCGCTTCGGTGAGCTGGTAGTACTCGCCGGAGAAGGTGGTCTCGCGGTTGGTGAGCATCGAGTGGATGACCTCCATCCCCTCCTCGAACCGGTCGGATCGTTCCTTCTTGGTCCCGAGTGGTATCCCGTAGGCGTCGCTCTCCATGAAGTTCCAACCCGCGCCCATACCAAGCTCGAAGCGCCCGTTCGAGATGTGGTCGAGTGTCGCGGCCATGTTGGCCGTGACCGCCGGGTGGCGATGATGCATGCCGTTGACCATGGCGCCGACCCGGATCCGGCTGGTCGCCTGCGCCAAGGCGCCTAGCATCGTCCACCCTTCCAAGTTTGGGCCGTCGAACGGCTCTGCCAAGGGGTAGAAATGATCCCAATTCCATGCCGACTCGAACACGTCGTGCTGGTCGGCGGCCTTCCAGACATCGAGGAACTGATTCCAGGTGGCGTGGTGTGGCGGTGTCTTGATTGCGTGTCGTCCCATACACCGCACTGTAGATCGTCGGTACAATGGCGGCTGCTACGTTGGCCGGGATGAGCGCGGCTGACGCATCTCTGGTCGACCTGCCCTATCCGGAGGTCATGCGTGCTCAAGCGAACGCGCGCAGTGACCACGTCGCCGTGACCCTCTCCGGTTCGCAGCTCACGTTTGGCGAACTCGAGGTACGAGCGACCAACCTCGCCCACCATCTGCTTTCCCTGGGCGTCGAACCCGCCGACTACGTGACCATCGCCGAGCCGAATTCGTTCGAATGGTTCACCGCGTTCCTCGCCTGCTGGAAGCTGGGCGCCACTCCCCAACCCGTCTCCTCGCGTCTACCTCCGCTGGAACTCGCCGCGATCGTCGACCTCGCGGACAGCCCGGTGGTGATCGGCATGGAACACGCAACCCGCCCTTGGCTCCCACGTGGGTTCATCGCCCCTCCTGCACCAGCTGGGTGGAGTCCACCGGCGGTTCCCCCCTCCCCCGCGTGGAAAGCACCAACATCGGGCGGCTCGACGGGAAGACCCAAGCTGATCGTCAGCGGTGATCCGGCCATCTGGACGTCTTCACTGGTTGGCCTGGCTCGGGTGATCGGCGCGCGGGCTGACGGCACGACGGTGATGCCCGGACCGCTCTACCACAACGGCCCCCTGATCTGGTCGTGGCTCACGCTTCTCTCTGGAGGCAACGTCGCGCTGCTTCCCCGCTTCGATGCCGAGTCGACCCTTGCTGCGATTCAGGAGAACACCGCCGAATCGATCTATCTCGTGCCGACGATGATGCAACGCATGTGGAAGCTTCCCAACGACACCAAATATGCGTATGACCTCTCCTCGCTTCGCGTCGCGTTCCATCTCGCCGAGCCGTGCCCGAAGTGGTTGAAGGAAGCATGGATCGACTGGATCGGCGCCGACGTGCTGTTCGAGCTCTATGGCGGCACCGAAGCCCAGTGCTTCACGGTGCTCGACGGCAATGAGTGGTTGGCCCACCCAGGCTCCGTGGGTAAACCGCTCATGGGCGAGCTGAAAATCATGGATGAGGACGGCAACGATCTACCGAACGGCGAGACGGGTTCGGTGTGGATGCGCAACACCGCCCGCGAGACACCTTCGTACATCTACATCGGCGATGAGGCGGAGGAGCAGGATGGCTGGGAGTGCCTGGGCGACATGGGCTGGATGGATGACGACGGCTATCTCTATCTCGCTGATCGTCGCAAGGACATGATCCTCGTCGGCGGCGCAAACGTCTTTCCTGCGGAGATCGAGGCCGCCATCGGGGCGCATCCAAAGGTGCGATCCTCGGCGGTCATCGGACTCCCGGACAAGGACAAGGGAAATCGCATTCACGCCATCGTCGACGCCGTCGATCTCGACTCCCCTGAGCTCACCGAGTTCCTCGCCGAGCGACTCGTCACCTACAAGATCCCGCGCACCTACGAATTTGTGAAGGAACCCCTGCGAGACGATGCGGGCAAGGTGCGCCGGACCGCTCTCGTGGCGGAACGAAGCGCCTAATCGAACGGATTGGTGATCGACGCCCGAAACGCGGCGTAGGAATCAAATCCGAGAGCCGCTTCGACCACCTCGGCCCATTTGGCGTCCATGGCGTCCTGAACCGCTGGAGCGATCTCCACGGCAGAACCTGATGTGACCTTGGAACTGAAGCCTTCATCCGGGGGCAGACCCCATGCCTCATGTCGCGCCGTCCGCAGCACGTGGTCGTCGAACTTGTGGGAATGATCGAGCATCACCTTGCGGCTGCTGTTCGCCACAACTCGCTCCATCAGCTCCGGCGACACGTCGAGCGCGAGGTAGTCGGCCACCAACTGCGGGACAGCCTCGGAGTTCGCCACGAGGTCTTCGTAACAGACGGCCAACACATCGTCCCGATGGCGAAGTGGCCACCAGTCGACGAGATGATCCCAGTGTTGGCCTGAAGCTGTTCCCCCCAGGTACAGACCCATGGCGAAGTCTTCGACCGTGATGCTGCCCTTCTCGAACCACCAGCCATCGAAGAAGTTGTAGAACGACGGCAGGACCGTCGCCGGATCCCGAAAGACGGTGATGTAGCGGGCACCTTTGGGCGCCTCGGTGTATGTCAGGTGACTCTTGAAGGCACGCGGTTCCCACGGCTGATCCGCATGCGGATCGATTCCGGTGTCCACGGCAAGTTCGAACCACGGCACGACACTGCTGATCTCCTCGAAGTCCATCGAGGCGCCCGAGCGAAGCTGGTGCACGATCTGTTGCATCCATGTCGTACCGCTCTTGGAGTACGTGCAGATGAATACGTCATCGGGACGGGCAGTGAAGGTGGTGCACGCCTGCTTCGACTTGTCGGAGGAGAAGTATTGCAGCCGGGCCTTCACCTCATCGATCGACGTTGGACGCCGCAGCTCAGCACTCATTCTCCGAGCCCGCCCCGGATGCGGCGATTCATCAGGTACGACCAGGGGTTCGGCCACTCCCCCTGCGGAACCACCAGCACGGTTGGGCCCTCACGATCGAGATTGGCTTCGATCCGATCGGCGAGCGCGTCGGGGCCACCGTCGACCCGCTCAGCGTGTGCCCCAAAGGATTGGGCGAAGGCAACGAAGTCGGGGTTGGTCAGATCGGTCGCATGCACGCGGCCGCCGTAGTTGTCCTTCTGCATGATCTGCACGTTGCCGAACCGGGAGTCATCAAAGACGATCGTGATCGTGCTGATCCCGTAGTGGACCGCGGTCGCGAGCTCGTTTGCGGTGAAGAGGAAGCCGCCGTCCCCGACGAGGGCGACGACCGGAGAATCCGGCACGGCGACCTTCGCGCCAAGTGCGGTTGGGAATGCCCAACCGAGCGTCCCCATGTAGCTGGCGTAGAAGTAGGTGCGGGGGCGATGCACGTCATAGGCAGACCGACTGACGTAACCCACCTGGGTGAGATCGCTCACAAGCACGCCGTCGGCGCCGATCCCCCGACGGATGGCGTTGAGGTAGCTCAGCTGCGGTTCCAGCGCCGAGGTGGCCTTTTGATCCTCGATTCGGGCGGCGAGCACCTGGGACGCTGCATCCTGGGCAGCAACATCTCGGTCCGAGAGACCATCGAGGATCAGAGGGAGGACTTCCTCCGCCCGTGCAACAACAGATACATCGGGCGTGCCCATGCGATGCGGCGCTTCCGGATCGGTGTTCACCCAGACCTGTGAGAGATCGTCGTCGATCCCCCACTCGGACAGTTGAATCTGCAGCCGGGAGCCGATCGCCAGAACAACGTCCACGTCCGGCCACAGCGCCCGCGCGGCCGGAACCGTGACGGCCAAAGGATGGGAGCTTGGCAACACGCCACGCCCGTTTCGATGCATGACAACCGGCGCATGCAGCTGTTCCGCAAGCTGTCGAACAAGCTCAGGCACATCCCGGGCGCCGCCGCCGACCACGATCATCGGATTGCTCGCGTTGGCCAAGGTATCTACCGCACGCGCAACCGAATCCGCATCCGGGACGGGCTGAGGTGGTTCGACTGGCGACGTTGTTGGGGACTCAGTCAATCCCTTCAGTACGTCGGGTGGGATCTCCAGGTAGGCCACCCGGGGATCACCGGTGAACACGTCCGTAATCGCTTCGGCCAGCAGTGGCGACACCTGATCCGGCGAGAGTGCCCGGCCCCGCCAGCGCGTGAACGGAGCGACCAGCGACGGCTGGTCCACAATCTCGTGGAGATGACCATGGCCGGCGTCGATATATGCGCTGGGGATCTGACCGGAGATCACCAGAAGCGGCACGTTCAGCGCGTGACCCGTCGCAAGCGCGGCCGAGGCGTTGAGAATCCCGGGACCGGGCACCACGTCGAGCACACCGAGTCGACCCGACGCCATCGCGTACCCCACCGCCATGTAGGCAGCACCCTGTTCATGGCGAGCCGTGTAGACGGTGAACGGCTGCCCCTCATCGTGGATCGCGTTGTAGAACCAATCGAGCTGCACGCCCGGCACCCCGAACAGGTCGGTTACACCATGTGCAACCAGCGAACGGACGGCCGCTTGTCCGCCGGTGCAGGTTTCCGCGTGGTCCATCGCGAGAGTCTTGCAGCTGTGCGGAGTCTTCACTGCGACTTCAAACACGCTCTGTGGTAGACCCGAGATCAGGTCATAACCGAACGTGGGTAAGGGAGAAGTACACATGACATCAAAACGACGTTTCGCAGCGGTCATTTCGGCTGCAGCACTGATAGGAGTGGTGCTGGCGACAGCATCGCCGGTGAGTGCGCAAACAGATGAATGCGGAGGTATGCCTGCCACAATCGTGGCCGAGGCCGACACGCCAACAATGGGCACCGACGGCAACGACGTCATCCTCGGCACCGACGGCAACGACTTCATCGATGGTGGTGCCGGAAACGACATCATCTGCGGCGGCGACGGCAACGACATCCTCATCGGCGGGCTCGGCAACGACTCGATCTATGGCGAGGACGGCCGCGATGTGCTTCGAGGCAACCTCGGCCGAGACCTTCTGGTCGGTGGCAAGAACATCGACCGCCTCTCCGGCGGAAGTGGCGCTGACCGACTCGTCGCCAACAAGGGCAACGACCGCATGTTCGGCGGATCCGGCGCCGATGTTCTCCTCGGCGGCGGCGGCCCCGTCGACCGCGTCAACGGAGGCGGAGGCACCGACGTGTGCAACGACCCCCAGGACACAACGCGATTCACGAATTGCGAGGCTGGCGACGGTGCTACCGACTTCGAGTTGAAGATCATCCACATCAACGATCACCACAGCCACCTGAACCCCGATAGCGGCGACCTGGACCTCGGCGGAGCGTCCACCCGGGTGAGCCTCGGCGGCTTCCCGAGCGTGGTTACCAAGATGAAGGAGCTCGAGGTCACCGCAGACAACGTCGTCAAGGTGCACGCCGGCGATGCCATCACCGGCACGTTGTTCTACAGCCTCTTCAAGGGTGAGGCTGATGCCGCACTGATGAACGAGATCTGCTTCGACATCTTCGAGCTCGGCAACCACGAGTTCGACGACGGCGACGAAGGCCTCGTGAACTTCCTCGACTTCCTCGAAGCCGGTGGTTGTGACACCGCGGTTCTTGGCGCCAACGTCGTACCCGCAGTCGGCACTCCCCTGGCGCCCACGTCACCGGACGACCGAGTCAAGGCCTACCGAGTGATGGAATTCGGGGGCGAAAAGGTCGGCTTCGTCGGCTTGGACATCGCGAACAAGACGAAGAACTCGTCGAGCCCACTCAAGACCACACAGTTCCTCGACGAGATGACCACCGCGCAGGCATACATCAACGTGCTGACCCGCATGGGTATCAACAAGATCGTCCTGGTAACGCACATCCAGTTCGCAAACGACATGGAACTGGCCGCGGGCCTGACCGGGGTGGACGTCATCGTCGGCGGCGACAGCCATACTGCTCTGGGCAACGGACTCGCCGCACTCGGCGTCTCCACGGCCGGCGACTACCCCGTCAAGACCACCGATGCCAACGGCGCTCCGGTCTGCATTGTGCAGGCGTGGCAGTACTCGTGGGTTGTGGGTGAGCTCGACGTCGAGTTCACCGCTGACGGCGAAGTGAACAAGTGCGACGGCACGCCTCACCTGTTGCTCGGTGACGAGTTCCTGCGTCGCCCCGCTGACGGTGGCGATCGTGTTCCGGTAACCGGCGACGACCTCGCCGCCATCGAAGCCCAGATCGCCGCCACGCCGGAACTCTCCGTCGTGACACCCGACCCGGCGGCACAAGCCGTCCTCGACGGGTACAGCGAGCAGGTGACGGTCCTCGAACAAGAGGTCATCGGCACGGCCACGGATGACCTTTGCCTCGAGCGTATTCCGGGTCAGGGTCGCAGCCAGATCTGTGACGTCGCGGACACGGCAATGATGGGTGGCGACATTCAGCAGCTCGTGACCGAGGCGTTCCACGTCCGGGCATTCGAGTCGGACTTTGCTCTGCAGAACGCAGGCGGCGTCCGTATCGACATCCCGGCTGGGGACTTCACCATCGCCGATGCCTACGAGCTCCTCCCGTTTGCGAACACGATCGTGAACATGCAGATGACCGGCGCCGAGGTGCAAGCGGTCCTCGAAGAGGCCGTCTCCAACGCGATCGACCCGGACGGCTCAACCGGTGCGTATCCATACGCCGCCGGTCTGCGCTTCGACGTCGATCTCAATGCAGCCGCAGGCAGCCGGGTGACGAACCACGAAGTGGACGTCGACGGCACCTGGACACCTATAGACCTGGCGGCCACCTACACGGTCGCCACGAACAGCTTCATCGCCAGCGGTCAGGACGGATACATCACGTTCGGCACCGTAAGCGAAGATGGTCGAGCATTCGACACGCTGCTCGACTACGCCCAGAGCTTCATCGACTATGTCGAGAAGGATGTCGACGGCACGCTCTCGAAGCTTGACCCGTCGGACTACTCGACGCAGAACTTCACGCCGCTCGCCGGCTGAGTTTCTTCTGTCCGACCCCGGTTCCGCAGCTACTGGCTGCGGGACCGGGTGACGACAGTTGCACCATCTTCGAGCGCGTCGAACAAGACCTGCTCAACGAGAACGATGGGACACGTTGCCTCGTAGAGCGCAGTCGCAGCGAGTGATCCTGCGGCCAGATTGATGTCGGGTTTCGTGAGAATCATGGCGATCGGGCCCGTGCCCAGCCGGATCGACTCACCCAATACCCCCGGCGTGCCCGAGGAACCCCTCGAGCCGGGCATGGCAACAACCCGTCCAGCGAGGGAGACACCAACCTGGGGATGAGCCTTGTCGATGATGAGCCCGGTCGAGGGGTCGAATCCGCCCCAGAAGCTGAGCGGGGCGTCGAGTTTCACGAGACTACCGCTCGCGGTCCCGGGAACGATCGGTTCGCCGAGGATCTCCCGGGTCATCGCGCCACCTCACCGTCGATTGCAGCCCCTACACAGTCGTTCAGGCTCCCGAAGGCGACATCGACGTCGAGGATTCCGGGCGCGTAGTACGCCCATTTCGCCGAGTTCGTCATGACGAGACCCTCCACGCCAGCAGGACGCGGCGTGTAGTACGTGCATGTGTCTAACACGATCTGAACGCCCGCGTCGCCGAGTTGATCGTGCCAGCCCCGCAACGTGATCTCGGCGGCAACTGCCCTGCTCGTGGTGACCAACATGGTGACGTCGGGATGTACTCGTCGCCCTCCAAGCGCTTCGACCAGCTCGCAGAATTCGGCGACGGAGAAATGTGGGGTCCCCAGACACACGGCGTTCAGCCTGCCCGCTCCGGTCGACAGCGAGGATCGCGTCTCGGCCAACATCGCTGCGTCGACCCGGGTTTCGGTTTGTGCTCGCACGCCACCGAGCGCCTCAGCCAGCGTCGATGCCTCCGGGGTGATGCCGACGACGTGAAACATTTCCACGGAACCAGCCGTCGCGCCCGCCGCAGCGATTGCCTTCAGCTCGTCTTCAGTCGCCGCCGGCAAACCATCGATCACCGGGATGGCCGTGCCAGCGTCTCTGCCCAGGATGATGCCGAGGACGTGCGGCAACGTGGGGTCGGCGAGGGTTTCGTCCGGCAGGTCAACGAGGCGAAACACATGGGTCCCAACCCGCCCCTCATCGGTGTGGAGCCCGGCCAGAGGCACGCGCCCGACCAGCGCCGCGCTGATGTCGAGCATGTCGCCGTACTTGTTTGTGCGGGCTCCTAGAACGGAGTTGAAGAAGGACACGGCGTTGGATTCAGAGCCCACGATGTGCTGGCCGAACGCCGGACGAGCCTCATCGTGTTGATACGGCGCGCAGCTCCACATGGGGGTGCAACCGAGCTGCTCGTAGATCTCCATGAGCCGGCCGGCGCCTTCAACCTCCGTTGGCGTCTGCTGCTCGGGTCGCACGCTGGGAGAGCCGCAGTCGATCAGGCTGGCGTTCGTGTGGGTGGGCACGGCGAGTGTGACGTCGTTGGCCAGGAGGAACTCGGCAAAGTCGAGCGACATCCGGCCCGAATAGTGACACGAGTTGATGTGGGCAAAGTCGACAGGGACCAGGTCGGACACTCCGGCGACGCGGGCGGCCGCAACGACCAGTTCCATCGCCAGCTGCATGGCGGCACCGTCCGCTCCAGAGAGCCAACGCTGTTCCTGTTCGGTGAGGTTCATCCGGCGTTTACACGCTGCGCGGATAGAGCGTCTCGGTGTGGCCGTCCACTCCGACGATCTGTCCGGAGATGTGGCGGCCGTAGTCGCTGCACAGGAACACAATGAGGTCGGCGATCTCCTCCGGGTCGACGTAGCACTGCATCGAGGTGCCGATCGCATAGAGCTTGCGGACGTAGTCGGGATCGAGA